>DASRHK010000037.1:0-40700 GCA_035650495.1 Nevskiaceae bacterium
AAGGCCAGAAGCTGCCGGCGTGGAGTCCGATCACCATCGAGATCCGCGCTCCGCTCGCGCCGCGCGGCAGCACCGATCGCGATGTGGTCAACGCGCTGCGTGACGACGCGCGCGCCGAGGTCCTGCAGATCTGCGGCGAGCCGGACGGCATCGCGCGATGACGAAGGCGCCGCCGCCGAAGGAGCGCTACGAGCGCGATCTGAAGCGCGAAGGCTTCATCGCCGATCCGGCGCAGCAGCAGGCAGTCGATGCGCTGCAGAAGGTCTATGACGATCTGCTCGCGCATCCGCCGAAGCGTCGCCTGCTCGGCAAGCGGATGGACTGGCCCTCGGTGAGAGGCCTCTATCTCTGGGGCAGCGTCGGTCGCGGCAAGACCTATCTGATGGACGCGTTCTTCGACGCGCTGCCGTTCACGCGCAAGACGCGCATGCACTTCCATCGCTTCATGCTCGACGTCCATGAGCGGCGCAAGCAGCATCGAGGCGAGTCCGATCCGCTGATCAAGATCGCCGACGACATGGCGCAGAAGGTGCGCGTGCTGTGCTTCGACGAGTTCTTCGTCTCCGACATCGCCGACGCGATGATCCTCGGCCGCCTGATGGAAGGGCTGTTCGCGCACGGCGTGACGCTGGTGGCGACGTCGAACGTCGCGCCGGATCTCCTGTACAAGGACGGCCTGCAGCGCGATCGCTTCCTGCCGGCGATCGAAGCGATCAAGCGCCAGGTCACCGTGCTCAAGCTCGACGGGCCGGTCGACTATCGACTGCGCGCGCTGACGCACGCGGAGATCTATCACCATCCGTGCGACGCGGCCGCGGAAGCCAACCTCGCCTGCTGGTTCGAGGAGCTCGCGCAAGGCGCCGGCGTGAAGAATCGCGATCTCGATCTCAACGGCCGCCCGGTGCGCGCGCGCCGGCTCGCCGACGGTGTCGCCTGGTTCGACTTCGCCGCGCTGTGCGAAGGCCCGCGCGCGGCGGCGGATTACATCGAGCTCGCGAAGATGTACCACAGCGTGATCATCTCGCGCGTGCCGCAGCTCACGCGCGAATCCGAAGACGCCGCGCGTCGCTTCATCACGCTCGTCGACGAATTCTACGATCGCGGCGTGAATCTGATCCTTGCCGGCGCGGTGCCTTTAGAAACCCTGTACGCCGGCGAACGCCTGCAATTTGAATTCAAGCGGACGCTTTCGCGACTGAAGGAAATGCAGTCCGAAGAGTACTTGGCGCGGCCCCACGTCGCGTGACGAGCGACGGCGGATAGGTTCCCACGGGGGCGCAGGTTGGCGAATAAGGTCCCGCCGGGGGACGCCAAAATAGCCTTCCCTGGCGCTCGTAATCGGCATCCATGCCGATTAACGCCCCCGGCGAAACCTTATTCGCCAACCAGAGTTCGTCCGCGCCAGGTCACGCGCTTCAACTGGATTCCGCCCTTCGCCGCGAACGCGTGCGCATCCAACTTCAGCTCGCCGCGCTCCATGCGCAGACCGAGCAACGAATACGCCGCCGACAGCATTCGCGCCGCGGCGCCGGTGTACCAGCTCCATCCGCCGCGACCTTCGTAGCCGGGGCCGTCGTAGACGTCCGCGGGCTGCTGATGCGGCGTCAGGCCGTAGATCGGATCGGTCTTCGACAGCGGCGAGATCTTGATCCAGATCTCCGCTGCGCGATCGCGGCAGCGTCGCGCGAGATCGGCTTTGCGCGCGGCATGGGCGAGATCGGCGCAGCGCAGGTACGCGTCGACGATCCACGACACGCCGTGGGAGTACTGGCCGGCGTTCTCGCGCACGCCGGGCGGATAGTCGGCCACGCGGCCCGGATACGGATGCGAGTCTTCGGTGAACGGTGCAGCTTCGAGCTTCACCAGATTCCCGCGCTCGAGCTCGCGCAGGCTCGATTCGAGAACCGCCAGTCCGCGATCGAGATCGACGGCGCCCGACAATACCGGCCACGCGGCCATCAGCGCGTTGGCTGCAGCCATCTCCTCGCCTTCGTCGGTGGTCAGGCGCACATACGCGTCGCCGCGACGGAATGCTTCCATGGCATCGCGCAGCTTCATCGCCGCGTCCCTATATCGACGCGCGGCGCCCTCGCCTTCGATCCGCTGCGCGATCGGCACGAAGCTCGTGAGCACGTCGAACAGGAAGAATCCGAGCCAGCCCGACTCGCCGCGACCGAGCAGTCCGGCGACGTCGAGTCCGTCGTTCCAGTCGCCGGAGCCCAGCAGCGGGATGCCGTGCGCGCCAAGACGCGCGAGCGACCATTCGATCGCGCGGCGGCAGTGCTCGTAGAGCGTGCCGTCGTCGCGCGACTCGCGCGGAACGAACATCACGCCTTCCTGGCCGCGCGGCAGCTTGCGCCCTTCGAGGAACGGCAGGCGCTCGTCCAGCACGCCGTCGTCGCCGGTCGCGGCGACGTAGCGAGCCACGACGTACGGCAGCCAAAGATGCGGATCGGACGCGGCCGTGCGGACTGCGATGCCGATCTTCCCTTCCCACGAGCGATGCCACCACTTCACGACGTCGCCTTCGCGGAACTGTTGGCGCGCGTGCAACAGGATTTGCTCGCGCGCGCGCTGCGGTTGCGTGAACACGAGCGGCAGCACGTCCTGCAGCTGATCGCGGAAGCCGAACGCGCCGCTGCGCTGATCGGGCCCGGTGCGACCCCAGAGCCGCGCGCAGCGGATCTGATACGGCAGCCACTCGTTGACCAGCCGATCGAAGTCCGGCCGATCGGTCTCGATGTGCAGCGCTCCGAGCTCTTCGCTCCAGAAGCGGCGCACCTCGTCGAGCGCGCGCTGCGCGGCCTGAGGATCGCGATACTTCTCGATCAGCCGGCGCGCGTCGTCGAGCGTCGGCTCTTGCCCGATCACGATCGTGCTTCCGCTCGCCGCGGTGAACGCCCAGCCTTTGTGGAAATCGTTGCGCGGATTGCGATAGAACTTCGCGCCGCCTTCCTCGTGCGTCTCCAGCACGCCGCGATCGGCCGGCACTTCCGCGAGCACGAAGTCGAGCTTCGGCGCGATCGGCGACGACTTGCTGTCGGCGCGCACGATCCGCACCTCGACCGGCTCGTCGATCGTCGCGAAGGCGGTGACCTCGTAGCTCGCACCTTCGAGCTGCTGAACGAGCGTCGCGTAGCCGAGGCCGCAACGGAGCTCTTGCGTTGCACCGGGCCAGCGCTCGAGCGCCAGCACGTTCTGCTGCGCATTCGCGGCGAATGAAAAGCTCTCGCCGTCGTTACGCACGACCGCACCGTGCCCGAGCAGGTTCGCGTACAAGTGCGACCACGGGCGTGACGCGGGAATCAGGATGCGGCGCGGCTGCGACGGCACGGCGTCGGGCAGATCAGTCAGGTAGCCGTCGACGAAGCTCACGTCCGCTGAACCGTTCGCTGCTAGATCGACTTGCACGCGCAAGCTGGCGATCGGATCGAACGTGTAGAGCAAGCCTTCGTCGGACGGATCGCGCATGACGCCGCGATGCGCGCGCGAATCCTGATAGCCGACGAGCCGCGCGCGGTCGCCGAGCTCGACGCGGTGATAGCCGACCTCGCGCGACATCCGGCGCAGGCGGAAGTCGCTCTCGGCATTCCGCAGCAGCCGGTTGCGATAGAAGATGCCGCTGTGCGAGCGCGCGAACCAGGTGCCGACGTGGATCGCCGCGAATGCTGGCGTGCGGCGATACGCGTCGACGCCGGAGAGCGCGATCTCCTGGAAGCTGGTGATCTCGATCTGGCGCGCGCGTGCCTCGAGATTGGTGAAACGCCAATGCCACGTCTCCTGCGCGCTCCCATCGGCGACGCGCAGTATCGCTTCAGCGCGAATGCCCCGCCGCTCGTCGACGATGCGCAGCTCGGTCGGCGACACGCGCGTGATCGCTCCCAGCAGGGACCAGCGCTCGTCGCGCTCGCGCAACTCGAAACGCTTGCCACGATGCGGCAATGGCTCTTCGGGTCTCTGCGTCAGATCGAGCACGTAGCCCTTGCGAACCTGGCTGATCACGCGCGTGTAGCCGGAGCCGTCGAGATGCAGCTCGGAGGTGATGAGGCCGTTGCTGATGACGAAAGGCCTTGCTGCGGCAACGCGTCGCCCTGAAGGGCGACCCACAAACTTCCGATAGATGAGCGTCGCCGCACCAGCCGTGAGAAGCAACGCGACGACGCGATAGCCGTACATCAGCAGCACGACGGCGGGCAGCGTCGGCTCGCCCGATTTGTGCAGCGCCTCGGCGTGCGTCCACACGAAATCCCAATCGGCACCGCGAGGGATGTAGAACGGGATCAGCAGCGGCGCCCAGGTCAGGAACCGTCGGATGCCTTCCGGGATGCAGCGCGTGCGGCCGGAATGTCCGATGAAGCGTGCAGCTTTCTCGTCGAGCGCATCGCCGCCGACGAACGACAGGTTCACCAGCGTCGCGACGCGCAGGCCCATGTGATCGAACCAGATCAAGACGCGCAGCCAGTCGTACGCGAGCAGGCCGAGGAAGACGGTGAGGCTCCACGTCCGGAAATCCGCAGGCGACAGGATGAAGCTCTGCAGCGTCGCGACGAGGGTGCGGATCGCGCCGTCCTGGTTGTACCAGGTCGGATCCGGCGATTGCCGCAGGAACGTGTAGATGATCGGCGCCATCCACAGGCCCCAGCGCAGCACGCGCACGGTCTGCTCGACGACGGTTTCGATGCCGCCGCGACTCGCGAGCGCGCGCAGCGGCGCCCAGCTGCGCTGGAACAACGCGTTCAGCACGACGACGTTCACGCCGAACAGCGGCGCTGCGAGCGACCAGTTCAGCACGCCCGACAGCGACTCGCGATAGAACAGCCCGACGCCACCGAGCGTCGCGCCGAGATTGGTCGCGCCCCATTTGCTGAACAGCGGATAGTCGACGTAGTCCGAAACCGGCAAGCCCGCGGCGGCAAAGCTCACGGCCGCGTAGCGATGGAACTTGGCGATCACCGCCGCGAGCTGTGGTGCGTCGAAGTACCACGCGAGCGCGCCGCCGACGAAACCTCCGAGTGTCCCCGCGAGCGCGTACACGCGCCACGACTGGAGCCGCAGCCGGCGACGCAGCGCGATCCCTCCGAGGTCCCAGACCAGATCGGCCCCGGTGTACGCCGCGACGCCGATCAGCACGCCGCAACCGAAGCGCTTCGCACTCGATGCGGCCGGAAGACCGACGGCAAGGAGCTCGCCGATCGCAGCGCCAGCAATCGCGCCGCGCAGATAATTCCTCGGATCGACGAACGCATTGCGCAGGCGCTCGAAGAACGGCGCGCTGCCGTCGAAACTCCCCAGCACCGTTTTGCCGAGCGGGAACAGGATCGCGCCGATGAGCGCGCCGCCGATCCTCGGATGTCCCACGATCGCGGCCACGAGCGAAGGCTGCGCCAGCGCAAACGCGGCGAGCTGGACGATCAGCATGAACACGGCGCCGTAGATCGCGCCGCGCACGAGGCCTGCGCTCCAGTGCTCGACGCTGAACTGCGGCGTCGGCCGCTGGCGGCGCAGCGCGTCGAGCAGGAGACCGGTCCCGAAGAACGTGATCGCCCAGAGTCCGGCTTGCGCGAGCGCGGCTGCGCCCGCGACGACGATCCAGCGCGGCAGCGCAGGCAGCTCGGCGACGACGCGCGCGCAACCACCGTCGGCAATGATCGGCGTCAGCGTCGCGAAGAGCGCGCCCATCACGACGACGCCGTGCAGGCGCGCGCCGCGCGTGAGCCTGCGATCGAGGAGGAAGCCGAGCGTCAGCAGCAACGCTTCGCCGAGCGCGATGAGCACGACCGCGCGGGCGACGAGCGATGCCAAAGGAAGCGCTTTACTCGGGCGGGCGGAACGTGATCAGCAAGCGGCAGCCGGCGGTCGCCTCGTCCGCGCGATAGCGCCATTTCGTCACCGCGTCGATCGCGGACTGCTCGAAATAGCCCTGCGGGCTCGACGCCTTCACGACGACGTTCGCCGTCGCGCCGTCGGCGGTGATGTCGTACTGCAGGGCAACCCAGCCCGGCTGCTCGCCGGCACTGGGCGGATACGCCGCCTGCGGATGCTCGATCGGCGACACCAGGTTGCACGGATTGTCGTGCTCGAAGCCGGTCGGCTGCGGCGCGACCGGCACGAACCCACCGCCACAGGCGGTGGTGACGAGACTCATTGCGGCAATGATCGCGGTTCTCATGACCGCGCTATTGTCACCTCAGACGCAAGGAATCGAAAGCCTCCACGATCGTCGCCGGATTGGCCGAGGCGGCTTGCGCATCGTCCGCCGGCGCGAAGCTGACCTCGATCGGCGTCGCCCCGCGCTGCTTCAACTGGTCATTCAGGCCCGGCAATTGCTCGGCGACGAGCTTCTTCCAGTCCGTCTGCACTTCGCCGAGCTCGCGCGCGATGACGTCGATGCGATCGAGCTGGTACTGCGTCGGCTTGCCTTCGTAGGAGAGCAACGGACCGTAGACGTTGTCGGTGTGCTCGCGCAGGCGCTCCTCGCCGGTGATCGCGCCGCCTTCCTTGGTCGCGACGATCTTCTTGCGGATGTCGTCGGCCTTGGCATCGAGATCGGTCAGCGCTTTCGTCAGCGCAGCGTCGCTCGCCGACGCAGCCTTGCGCTGCGCGATGCTCATGCGCAGAGCGTTGATCTGCGCGACGACGTCGCTCTCCTGCGCGAACAGGTCCGACACGCGCATCGCCGCGTCGAAGTTCTGCTTGCGCTCGGCGACGCTGAACTTCGCGCGCCGGTCGAGGACCACGTCGACCTTGGTCTCGTAGACCTGGCCGTTCTTGGTCATGCGCACCGTGTAGGTGCCCGGCACCACGCGCGGACCTTGCTGCGCGTTGCCGGCGACCTGTGCGGCGGGCGGCACACGCGGCGCCTTCGTGCGCATCGACCACAGGACGCGATTCAGCCCGCGACGCTTGCTCGCCGGGATGTCGTCGATCACCTTGCCGTCGGCGTCGAGGATCTCGATCTTGATCTTGCCGAACAGATGCCGGCTCTTCTGCCAGTAGGTGATCACCGCGGCGTCGGGCGGATTCGCTCCCGCGAACGTGCCGGCGCCTTCGGCCCAGCCGCCGCTGAAGGCCTGCAGATCCTGCTTCTGCGGACGGCCTTTGACGAACGCCGCTTCCTTGCCCATCAGCGAATCCGACAGCTCGCGCCACGGCGTGATGTCGTCGATGATCCAGATGCCGCGGCCGTGCGTCGCGAGCACGAGATCGGAGTCGCGCTCGGCGACCACGATGTCGCGTACCGCGACCGACGGGAAGTGACTGCCCTTGTACTGCACCCAGCGGTTGCCGCCGTCGACCGAGACCCACAGGCCGAACTCGGTGCCGACGAACAGCAGGTCGGATTTCACCGGGTCCTCTTTCACCACGTGCGCGTAGCCGCGCAGGCCCTGCGCCTTGCTGGCGATCAGCTTCCAGCTCTTGCCGTAGTCGGTCGTCTTGTAGACGTAGGGATCCATGTCGCCGAACGTGTGGCGATCGAACGCCGCATAGGCGGTGCCTTCGTCGAACTTGCTCGCCTGCACCCACGACACCCACGAGTTCTTCGGCAGGTTCGGCACGTTGTCGACGACGTTCTTCCAGCTCTTGCCGCCGTCGCGCGTGATCTGCACGTTGCCGTCGTCGGTGCCGACCCAGATCAGGTCCTTGTCCTTCGGCGACTCGGAGATCGAATAGATCGTCGTGTGCATCTCGGCGGCGGAGTTGTCGACGGTCACGCCGCCCGACTCTTCCTGCTTCTGCTTGTTCGGATCGTTGGTGGTCAGGTCCGGCGAGATGCGATCCCAGGTCTGGCCGTGATCGCGCGAGCGGAACAGGAACTGCGCGCCTTCGTAGATCGTCGACTTGTCGTTCGGCGAGATGTGGATCGGCGTGTTCCAGTTGAGCCGCATCTTCTCGTGATAGCCCGCGAGCGGCTGCAGGATGCGCGCCTCGTGCGTGTAGCGATTCACGCGGCCCATGAAGCCGCCCTGCAATTCCGCGTAGAGGTAATCGGGATCGGACGGATCGGGGAACATCCAGAAGCCGTCGCCGCCGAACATGTTCTCCCAGCGCGAATTGGTGATGCCGCCGGGATACTGGGAATCGCCGACCCAGCTCGTGTTGTCCTGCAGGCCGCCGTAGACGCGATACGGGTCAGCCTCGTCGACCGACACGTGATAGAACTGCGAGATCGGCAGGTTCTCGCCTTTGAGCCAGCGGCTGCCGCCGTCGTGCGAGTACCAGATGCCGCCGTCGTCCACGGCGATCACCGACTGCGTGTTGTTCGGGTTGATCCAGACGTCGTGCACGTCGCCGTGCATCCCGGCGAAGCCGCCGATCGCCGAGAAGCTGCGGCCGCCGTCCTCGGACATCAGCAGCGAGCCGCCATCCTTGAACACACGGTTCTCGTTCTTCGGATCGACCGTCATGTTGGAGAAATAGAACGGCCGCCACACCATGAACTGGCTGCGATCGCGCGGCTCCCAGGTCTTGCCGCCGTCGCCGGAGCGATAGAAGCCCGAGCCCTTCGCGGCCTCGATCGACGCGTAAACGACGCTCGGATTCGACGGCGCCACCGCGACGCTGATGCGTCCGAACGGCTTGGTCGCGAATCCCTTGTTCGCATCGGCGGTGAACTCGGTCCACGTCTTGCCGCCGTCGGTGGATTTGAAGAGACCGCTGCCGCTCGGCGCATCGGCGTTGTCGCCGCCGCTGCGGAACGTCCAGCCTTTGCGACGGAAATCCCACAGCGCCGCGTAGAGCGTGTTCGGATCCTTCGTGTCCATCGAGGCGGAGGCGCAGCCGGTCGACAGATTCGAGCCTTTCAGGATCAGCGACCAGGTCTTGCCGCCGTCGGTCGTCTTGTAGAGACCGCGATCCGCCGAGTCGCTCCACAGCTTGCCCGGCACGCACGCGTAGACCGTATCCGAGGATTTCGGATGCACGATGATCTTCACGATGCGCTCGGACTGCGGCAGGCCCATGTTGGTCCAGGTCTCACCGCCGTCGGTCGATTTGTAGATGCCGTTGCCGATCGAAACGCTGTTGCGCGTCCACGACTCACCGGTGCCGACCCAGATGGTGTCCGGATTCGAAGGATCGATGGTGACTGCACCGATCGACTGCACGGCCTCGTGGTCGAACATCGGTTGATAGGTCACGCCACCGTCGGGCGACTTCCACACGCCGCCGCTCGCGGCAGCGACGAAGATCGTGGTCTTGCCATCCTTCTCGTACGCGGTGACGGCGGCGATGCGGCCGCTCATCGTCGCGGAGCCGATGTTGCGCGCGTTCAGGCCGGAGATCGCGCCGGAGTCGAAGGTGCTGCTGGATTTCGCGAACGCGGGCGCGCAGATCAGAGCGAGCGCGGCGAGGCAAAGATTCTTCTTCATGTCAGCTCCCCTCACTTCGCCGCCGGAAAGTGGAACAGCGAATCGTCGGCCGCGACGTTGGCGTCGGCCTTGTCGATCACGATCTGCGCCTTCTCGGTGTCGCCCTTACCGCCGACGCCGATCTCGAACGGCATGAACACGCCGTCGACCTTCTCGTAGTCGCCGAAGTCGCTCTCCTGCTCGACCTGGTGACCGTGGATCATCTGCTGATCGATCTCGCGGATGGTGAGGAAGTAGTCGGGATCGAGGAAGACGATCTTCTTGTCGCCGTTGGCCTTGGTGACGCGCAGCTTGTGCGCTTCGGAGCCGTCGACGTCCTCGGTGCCGAGGTACTCGACCTTGTTGCCCTTCGCCTTGTAATCGACGAGCGGGCCGTCGAGGTCCGCCTGGTCGATCAGGTTCTTCACGTCGTCGGCGGAAAGCCGCTCCGGATCCTTGCGGCCCTGCAGCGGATTGATGCGCCAGCCGTCCTTGCCATCGTAGGCATTGATGATGGTGAGCCCCTGCACCACGAACTCGTTGCGGACCATGCCGCCGCGCTTGATCGTCTGGCTGAAGCCGAACTCCAGCCCGCCACCCGGCTTGAAGGTGCCGCTCGCGTGGATCGACTTCAGCGCCGCCAACTTGGCGGCCCCGCCGCGCGCAGCGATGTTCTTGGCGATGAGCTCGTCGGCGGTGAACGCGTGCGCGGCGAACGGCAGCACGCTCGCGGCAGCGAGCAGGAAGAGTCTCGTCATGACTGCACCCCTTTTATTCGTGATCTCGACAACGACGCGCGAAAGCTTAACGCAGCCTCTCGCTTAGGTGCCGTAGATGCTCGAAACGTTTAAATGGTCGCAGAGGGATCTGGATGAGCTGCTGATCAGGTTCGACCGGGGGCGTACGCGGCCAGGGATGGCCGCGTCTGACCGAAGGAAATCCCGCGGGACGAGCTGAAGGAGCTTTGCAGGCGTCCCCCGGTCGGACCTGATCAGCAGCTCACTCAGAGATAGACCGAGAACAACCAGCAAAGCGCATCGCGCGCTTTCACCAGCAGCGGCCGCGACTCGAGCTCCGGCAGCGAGACTTCCCTGGCCTTTGCCCTCGCCGCTTCGAAATGCGCGGCGAGCTTGGCGACGAAAGGCTGGTCGAACACTTCGAGCACGAGCTCGAAGTTCAGCCGCAGCGAGCGCTCGTCCATGTTCGCCGACCCGATCTGCGCGTAGTAGTCGTCGACGATGAAGAGCTTGGTGTGCGCGAACGGTGGCGGCGCGTAGAACACGCGCACCTGACGTTGCAGCAACTGCCACAACATGCTGCGCGTCGCAAAGTCGACCGGCCGCTGATTGCTGCGCTCGGGCAGCACGATCGTCACTTCGACGCCGCGCAGCGCGGCGGATTGCAGCGCGCCGATCAGCTCGAGCGGCGGCAGGAAGTACGGCGTCATGATCAGCACGCGCTGGTGCGCAGTGGCGAGCGCGCCGAGCAGCACCATGACGAGCGCGGCCATGTCGAGGTTGGGACCGTCGGTGATCGCGCGACACGCTGCCGTGCCGGCGTGGCGCTGCGATCCGGGCAGCGGCTTCATCCGCTTGCCCGACGCGAAGCGCCAATCCTCGGCGAACGCGCGCTCGAGCTGCTGCACGACGGGCCCGATGACGCGGAACTGCAGATCGGCTGTGCTGGTGCCGCCGCGATGCTCGACGTAATGACGATCCGAGATGTTCATGCCGCCGGTGAACGCGACCTCGCCGTCGATCGCGAGCAGCTTGCGGTGATTGCGCAGGTTCACGTGCAGCATCGGTGGGACCAATCGCGGCGGCAGGAAGCGCGCGACCGGCACGCCGAGCGCATGCAGCATCGCGGCCGCGCTCGGGCGGTACCAGGAATCGGCGACGCCGTCGACGAGCACGCGGACCTCGACGCCGCGTGCGTGCGCCGCGCCGAGCGCGTCGACGAACTGTCGACCGGCGACGCCGCCGTCGAAGATGTACGAAGCGAGACAGATCGTGTGCTCGGCCTCGGCGATCGCCGCGAGCATCGCCGGATACGCCTGCTCGCCGTTGACCAGCGGCTCGACCAGATTGCCGGGCGCGAGCGGGCGATTCGACATCGCCTCGCCGATGCGCACGAGCTCGAGCATCTCGGCTTCGGCGACGCCGGCGACGCGCGGCAATGGCGGCGGCGGCGTGCCGGTGAGGATGCCGCGCTTGGACTCGGAGCCGACGATGCGCTGCGCGCGCATGCGGATGCGATTGATGCCGAACCAGTAGTAGAGCAGCGGTCCGGCGAACGGGAACAGCAGCACGACCGCGATCCAGCCCCAGGCGCCGCGCGGATCGCGCTTGGTGAGCAGCGCGTGGCCGCCGGTGCCGATCGCGAGCGCGGCGTGCAGGGCAACCAGGAGCCACTGCACGACGTGCGTGGTCATGCGGCCAAGGGTACCGAGATTTCGGCCGCGAGTGGCCGGTGATCGGAGAACGTGTGCGGCAGCGCGACCAGGCTCTGCACCTCGATGTCGGGCGTGACCAGGATGTGATCGAGCGAGCGGCGCGGCCGCCAGCTCGGGAACGTCGCGGGCGTGCCGGCGGAAACCCACAGGCCGCTGCGCAGCAGGCCGGGATGCGTGCGCAGCTTCTCGGGACCGCAGTTGAGATCGCCGATCAGCACGCTCGGCCGCGAGTGCGGCACGAGATCGGACAGGAAATGCAGCTGACGCTTTTGCGCCGGCGCCGACAGTGACAGATGCGCGACGAGCAGTGTGAGCCGCCCGGCGGCGTCATCGAGCTCGATGGTCATCGCGCGGCGCCCCGGGATGCGCGACGGCAGCACGTGCTCGACCGTGCGCGCCGGCGACAGGCGCGACAGATAGCCGAGGCAATGCGCCGCGAGCGGCTGCAGGTCGCGCGTGACGCACAGGCCGAAATGGTTGAAGCCCGCGCGCTCGGCGAGGTACTCCATCTGGTTCACGTAGTGGCTGCGCAGGCTGCCGGCGTCGGCCTCCTGGATCGCGACGAAATCGTAGTCGCGCATGAGATCGGCGATGCGATCGAGGTTGTGATGCATCGTCGGCGACGGCATCACGTGCTGCCACGCGCGCGTGACGTAATGGCCGTAATGCCGGGTGTGCAGGCCGACCTGGATGTTGAAGGAGAGGAGCTTGAGCTGCGCGCGCCGCCGGGTCATTTCCCGATTGTAGCGGGCAGCCACACGATCATCGTCGTGCCCTGCCCCTGCTGCGATTCGGCGCGGATGTTGCCGCCGTGCACTTCAGCGACGCGCCGGCAGATCGCGAGCCCAATGCCGGTGCCGGGCGCCGTCACCGTCGACTGCACGATGCGGCGGAACGGCTCGAAGATCTCGCTGAGATGCTCGGATGCGATGCCGACGCCGCGATCGGCGACGCGCACTTCGACGCCGCTCGGCGACGCCTGCGCGCCGATCTCCACGACCGGCTGCTCGCCGGGCTGGAACTTGATCGCGTTGTCGATCAGGTTCGCGAACAGCTGGGTCAGGAGCGCCGCGTTGCCCGACACGCTCGGCAGGACGCCGCGGTGGATCTGCGCATGCCGCTGGTCGATGGCGGCACGCACGCGCTCGCAGGCCGCTTCGATCACGGTATTGAGATTCACCTCGCCCATCGGCGCACCGGCGCGGCCGATGCGCGAATACTCGAGGAGATCGCGGATCAGCTGGCTCATGTCGCGCGCGCCCGACAGGATGCGCGCCAGGAAATCGCGCGACTCCGGCGACAGGCTCGCGCCGGCGCGCTCCGACAGGAGACTCCCGAAACCGAGCACCGCGCGCAGCGGCGACTGCAGATCGTGCGAGACGACATAGGCGAAGCGCTCGAGCTCCTTGTTGCTCGCTTCGAGCTGCACGCGGCGCGCATCCATTTCGCGCAGCAGGCGATAGGTGCGCAGCGCGGCGCTGACGAGCACGTTGAGGCGCTCGAAGGTGAGCTCGGTCTTGGTACGGTAGTCGTCGATCTCGTAGCGCGAGATCACTTCCAGCGCCGGCGCCTGGCCCGGCTGGCCGGTGCGCAGCACGATGCGCGTGTGCAGGTTGCCCATCTCTTCGCGCACGAAGCGCACGAAGTCGAAGCCGGCGTGCTCGGTCTCCATCACCACGTCGAGCAGCACCAGCGCGATGTCGGCGCTCTCGCGCCACACGCGTCGCGCCTCTTCGTCGGAGCGCGCGATCAAGAGCTGCAGCGGCCGCCCGTCCATCTCGAAATCGGACAACGCGAGCCGCGTCACCGCGTGCACTTCGGGATCGTCGTCGACGATCAGCACGCGCCACGGCTCCACGGCGCCGACCGGCGATGGCGGCTTCGGCGGCATCGGGCTCACTGCGCGCTCTTCACCACTTCGGCGAGCTTGCACAGGTTGGCGTAGGCAATGCCGACGTTGCGATAGAACAGCTCGAGCAGGCGCTGGTCGTTGAGCGACAGCGGCGTGTCGGCGCTGACGTAGAACACGAGGTCCTGCGGACCCGGCTGCAAGCCCACGATGTGATCGCTTCCGTAAACCAGTCCCTGTGCCTTCTGCACGCCGCGGATCCGATCGCGCACTTCCCCGGGCAGCGATTCGCAGGCATTGCTGCCGATCATGCTCTCGAAGGCGCCGGTGGCGGCGACGATCCGGTACTTCGCCTCGGGCGGCCGTCCGGCCGCGGCAATTCCGGAAGTGTGCAGCATCATCGCGTCGCTCTCGACGAACAGGAGCGCGATGAGCTGCTCGAGCACGCCCTGCGCGAAGCGCTCGATCGAGTGGATCTCGAAGAGCTGCGCGGTCGACTCGATGATCTTCTCGAGGCCCTTGCGGTTGGCGTCGAGCGCGATCAGGTCGCGATAGGTCGACAAGCTGGTGTAGACGGCGGTGTAGAGGCGCTCCCAAGTGAGCTCCGTCTTGTGCATGTAGCCGTTGATGTCGTACTTGGTGATGACCTCCATCTCCGGCGCCTGCCCCGGCTGGCCGGTCCGCAGGATGATCCGCGAGAAGCGGTTGCCGAGCGTGTTGCGCACGTACTCGACGACCTCGAGCCCGGCGGTGTCGCTCTCCATCACGACGTCGAGCAGGATCAGCGCGATGTCGTTGTGGTTCTGCAGGATCGCCTTCGCCTCGCGCGCGGAGTGCGCGTGCAGGAAGTTGAGCTTGCGGCCGGCGAAGCTGAACTCGTCGAGCGCGAGCTTGCTCACGGTGTGCACCTGCTCCTCGTCGTCGACGACGAGGAGATTCCAGACCTGGCGCGCCATCGGCGGCGCCGCCGCCGTGCTACGCGCGGCTTCCAATTGCAGGGATTCGCTCATGTTGCACCTGTTGCTGGGTGGCGCCCGGGAAGCGCACGGAGAAGCGCGCGCCGTGCCCCGGGCTGGAGGCGACTTCGATGGTGCCGCCGAGAACCTGATGCACCAGGTTGTAGACGATGTGCATGCCAAGGCCGCTGCCGCCGGAGCCGCGCTTGGTGGTGAAGAACGGGTCGAAGATGCGCGCGAGATGCTCGGCGGGCATGCCGCAGCCGTCGTCGGCGTAGTGGATCGCGACCTGGCCGCCGGACTCGACCACCTCGATCTCGATGCGTCCATGCTGATCGGGCGTGAATGCGTGGATCAGCGAATTGCTGATCAGGTTGGTCAGGATCTGGGCGAGCGCGCCGGGGAAGCTGTCGACGATCAGCGACTCCGCGCAGCGCAGCGTCACCGCGTGACCGGACTTGCGCAGGCCGGGACCGAGGCTGACCAGCACTTCCTCGATGTACTTCTTCAGCGCGAAGCGGCGCCGCTCGCCGCTCGACTGGTCGACCGCGACCTGCTTGAAGCTGCGGATCAGGTTCGCGGCGCGATCGAGGTTGGTGAGGATGATGCGCGTCGACTCGTCGGCGATCGCCACGAACCGCTCGACGTCGGCCGTCGTGAGCATGCCGGCCTTGTGCCGCTGCATGAGCTGCGAGCCCTTCGCCTGCAGCGTCGACGCCGCGGTGACGCCGACGCCGACCGGCGTGTTGATCTCGTGCGCCACGCCCGCGACCAGCGCGCCGAGCGATGCGAGCTTCTCGCTCTGCACGAGCTGCGCCTGCGCTTCGCGCAGCCGCGCGAGCGTCGATTGCAGATCGGCGTTGGCGATCGTCTTCTGCCGCACCTCGACCTGCAGCGCGTCGCGCGCGCGGCGGATCTCCTCCTGCTGGCTGCCGATCTGCGCGAGCATGTGGTTGAAGTCGGTGACCAGCCGGCCGACCTCGCCCTGCCCGCTCGGGTCGACCCGCACCGCGTAATCGCCGGTCTCCGACACGCGCCGCGCAGTGCCGGCCATCTCGACGATCGGCCTGGAGATGCGTCCCTGCATGCGCCAGGCGATGCCGAAGCTGATGAAGAAGCTCACCGCCATGATCGCCGCGGTGATCGCGACCTGGTTGCGCAAGGTGTTGCGCAGCGGGTCGAGCGTCTGGGTGATCGTCAGCATGCCCGCGGTCTCGCCGCGCAGGACCATCGGGCGCACCAGCGTCTGCGCGTCGCCCGCCTGATGCAGGCCGGCGCTGTCGGGATGCGGTGCGCAACTGTGCAAGCCGCTCTTCGCGTAGCTCGCGAACGGGCCGGCGTCGTCCGCCGCGTAGAGGCACGCGGATTCGATCTCTGGCTTGGCGCGCAACGCGGCGAGCGATTCGGTCGCGGCCTTGCGATCGGCGAACACGAGACCGGCGCTGGACGCGTCGGAGATGATCTGCGCGGTGGCTTCGAGATCGCGCTCGAAGGCGTGGCGCGCGTTGCCCCACGCGTAGACGATCAGCGCGGCGGCCGACAGCACCAGCCCGACCACGCTCGACAGGACCGTCATCGTCGTGAGCTGCCGGCGGATCGAGATGTCGCGGAAACGCATGCGGCGTCAGTCCTGGATCACGCGCGCGACGTTGAGCAGGTGCGACGACAGCTCGAGGTGCTCGCGCCGCGCGAGCGGCAGGTTGATCTCGAAGCGCACCTTGCGATCCTCGAGGAAGAAGCGGATCGCGCCTGCGCGTTGGGTGTCGCTGCCTTCGTAGACAGTGAGCACCGACGCGCCGGCGAGCGCGTCGAGCGCGGCGCCGACCCGCGCGGGATCGACGCCGCCGAGATAGGCAACGTGGCAGCTGCGCATGTCTTCGACGCGCGCGGTGTGGCGCACGACCACGCGCTGGGTGTCGATGGTCTTGCCCTGCAGGACCTCGTCGAGCGCGGGCTTGAGCGGATCGCCATCGAGGATGCAGAACTCGATCGCCTTGTCGGCGCCGACCTTCTCGGGCGGCCAGGTCACGAAGCGCGCGAAGTTGTACAGATAGGCGGCCTTGATCTGCTGGACGCGGTCGACTTCGGTCGCGGCATGCGCCGGCGCCACGACGATCGCGGCGGCAGCCGCGATGGCCGCAATCCGGCGAAGCCAGCTGACCTGACCGCGTCGCTTCATTGCCAGTTCCAGCGCAGCTCCACGAACCCGCCCCGCTGGATCTGTGCGCGCGAGGCGAGCGTCCCGAACTCAGGATGCGTCTCGTGCAGCAGGTTCTGGCCGACGAGCCCGAGCTCGAAGCCATGGTTGAACGTCCGCGAGAGCCGCAGGTCGAGCTCCGTGTAGGCGGGCACGCGCGAGGAGCTGGTGGTCGACGAGCTCGTCTGCTTGAGCTCGCTGACGTAGCGATGGAACGCCTGCAGATGCCATCTCGGCAGGAAATCCCAGCCCACGACGAGTCCCGCCTGATGCCGCGGGCTCGCGCCCTCGAGCGTGGCCGCGGACGTCGTGTCGCCGCTATCGCCCTCGGGACGCGCGTCGAGCACGACCAGCGAGTAGAACGGCCGCAGCTCGAGCGTGTCGAGCGGCTGCCAGACGACGCTGAGCTCGGCGCCGTAGCCGTCCGCGCGCAGGTTGTTGGCGAACGCACCGAGCGGCGTCGTCGGCTCGACGCTGCGCAGGCTCGTGTAGTGGTTGTAGTAGGTCGCGAGATCCCACGCGAGGTGCGGGCCGCTGCGCCAGCGCAGTCCCCACTCGTAGGCGATCAGCTTCTCCGAATCCATGCCGGGATTGCCGATGCGGAACAGCCCGGGCTCGCACACGCCCGGGAAGCCATCCGGCTCCGGGCAGAAGATGGCGACGTCCTGGTCGAGCCGGTTCGGCGTGCGCACCGCGCGCGACACCGCGGCCCAGGTGAACAGCGTCGGCATCGCCTGCCAGCCCACGCGCGCCGACGGCTGCACCTCGAAGCCCGAGAAGCTGTTGTGCTCGAACTTGCTGCCGAGCGTGACGGTCAGCTTGTGGTCGAGCAGCGTCTGCTGGTCCTGCAGGAACGCGCTGTAGGTGTTGAGCGTGCGCGATCCCGGATCGAACAGCAGCGCATAGCTCGGCGGGCCGCCGGTCTCGTCGTGCGAGTTCTTGTAGCCGGAGCCGTAGACGAACGTGTTGTCGGGACTGAGCAGCCACTGCTGCTGGAAGTCGAGCTGCAGCGTGCGGCGGCGCTCCGAGAAGATGGTCGGCTCGTTGAGGCGGTAAGTGTCGAGCGAGGCCTGCAGCGACCAGCGACCGTCCTCCTGCGCGCAGCAGGCCCAGCGCGCGAGCAGATTGCCGCCGCTGCGACCGAAGTCCGACAGGCTGCCGTTGTTGCCGCCGGTCGGGTCGATCGTGTGCACGTTCTCGTCCGCACGGTAGTAGTCGCCGGAGACGGTGAGCGCGTGCGCACCCATCTTCCAGTCGGAGCGGAATCCGGTCTGCGCCATGCGCCGGTCGTCGGCGGGATTGCCGCCGTCGGCGCGCTTGCTGCGATCGACCGCGGTCGCCTGGCTGTAGATGCGCAGGCTGCCCGTGTCGCCGATCTTCTCGCCCAGGCGCGCGGCGGCGCCGTAGAGCTCTTCGGTGCCGACGTGCGCGTCGGCAGTGACGCCCACGGACTGGTCCGCGCTCTTGGTGATGATGTTGATGACGCCGTTCACCGCGTTGGCGCCCCACAGCGTCGCGCCCGGGCCGCGGATCACTTCGATGCGGTCGATGTCGGGCAGGTAGGTGTCGAGCACGTCCCAGAACACGCTCGACGTCAGCGGCGAATAGACGCTGCGGCCGTCGAGCAGCACTTCGAGCTTGTCGGCGCTCGTGCTGGCGAAGCCGCGCGCGGTGATCGCGTAGGAGATGTTGAGGTACTTCGCGACCTGCAGGCCTGGCACCAGGCGCAGCGCCTCGGCGATCGAGCGCACGCCGGAGCGACGGATCTCGGAGCCGGTGAGCACGAACACGGCAGCAGCGGCGGCGCCGACCGGCTCGGCGCGCTTGGATACCGAAGTGACCTCGACCTCGAGCAGCTCGTCGAAGGGAACCTTGGTGACGTCGGCGGCGAGCTTGGGCAGCGCGACGGTGCTGTCGCCGTCATCGGCGCTCGCCGCGACGGCCGAGAGCGTGGTCGCGCAGGCGAGAGCGATTGGCCCTGTGATGCGCCAAAGCCGAGCGGAGAACAGCGTCATTTGCGGCCTCCCGACAGATGCAGGGCCGCCTGCACTCTATACGGAAAGTTCCGCGATTCCGCCAACCCGTACAAGTTGTCTATTGTCGCCGCCGCACGGGCGGGCGCGTAATGGCGCCCACACGGTCGCCAGTCGCGGAGGTCAGGTTCTGCAATGCCCGGGGTATCGGAAGCCGTGACCCGGCTGCTCCTGATCGACGACCGCGAGCAGGACCGGGCCCTCATCCGCGCGCTGCTCGAAGGCGCTTGCGGTGAGCGTTACCTCATCACCGAAGCGGCGAGCGCCGCCGAGGGCGAGCGGCTGTGCCGCGCGAGCCCTCCCGACTGCGTGCTCCTCGACTACCAGATGCCGGAGTGCGACGGCCTCGAAGTGCTGCGCCGTCTGCGCACGCCGCAGGGCACCGTCCCGGTGCCGGTGATCATGCTGACCGGCTACGGCGATCCGGCGGTCGACGTCGCCGCGATGCAATCGGGCGCCCAGGACTTCATGCCCAAAGGCCAGCTCGACGCCGCGCTGCTGCGGCGCGCGATCCGTCACTCGATCGACCGTCACTGCATCAGCACCGCGCTGCGCGAGAGCGAAGAGCAGCTGCGCGCAACGAACGAAGAGCTGCGCCGCGCGCGCGACGAAGCGCTGCAGGCCTCGCACGCGAAGTCGCAGTTCGTCGCCAACATGAGCCACGAGATCCGCACGCCGATGAACGGCGTGATCGGCATGACCGAGATCCTGCTCGACAGCAAGCTCACCGCCGCGCAGCGCGACGCCGCCGAGACGGTGCGCTACAGCGCGCAATCGCTGCTCACGATCATCAACGACATCCTCGACTTCTCGAAGATCGAGGCCGGCATGCTCACGGTGGAGTCGACCGAGGTCGATCTGCGCGAAGTGCTGCAGCGCGCGCTCGCCATCATGGCGGAGGCCGCCGCGGGCAAGGCGATCGACCTCCACCTCACGGTCGACCCCGCGATTCCCCGCGTCGTGCAAGGCGATCCGGTGCGAGTGCACCAGGTGCTCACCAATCTGGTCTCGAACGCGATGAAGTTCACGCCGCGGGGGCGCGTCGAGATTTCCGCGACGCTGCTGCGCGACGCGTCGGGCAAGGCGACCGTGCGCTTCGCCGTCGCCGACACCGGGATCGGCATTCCGGCCGACGCGCGCAAGCGCCTGTTCCAGCCGTTCATGCAGGGCGACAACTCGACCACGCGCAAGTACGGCGGCACCGGGCTCGGGCTCGCGATCTGCAAGCGCCTCGTCGAGCTGATGGGCGGCGAGATCGGCTTCGACAGCGAGGTCGGCCGCGGCTCGACGTTCTGGTTCTGCGTCCCGTTCGCGCGGCTCGAGCGGCGCAAGCTGCCGCGGTCGGCGCAGGATCCTTCAGCCGCGCCGATCGACGCGGACAAGACGCAGTGGCGCATCCTCGCCGTCGAAGACAATCCGGTGAACCAGCGCGTCGCGCAGCATCAGCTCGCGCGGCTGGGGCTCGAAGCGAGCTTCGTCGACAACGGGCGCGAGGCGCTCGAGACGCTCTGCCGCGACGCGTTCGACATCGTGCTCATGGATTGCCAGATGCCCGATCTCGACGGCTATCGCGTGACCGAGGCGATCCGCGGCCGCGACGGCCCGAACCGCGCGACCTGGATCATCGCGATGACCGCGCACGCGATGGACGGCGATCGGGAGCGCTGCCTCGCCGCGGGCATGAACGACTACATCGCCAAGCCGGTGACCGTGCAGACCCTGCGCGACGCGTTGCAACGTTTTCGCCACCGCGCGCACTAACGGAAGGGCTGTAGAGAAAAACTCACGGCCGGCGCGGATTCCGCCTGCAAAAGCCCTAGACTGGCGCGTTCACTGGAACCCCTCGGATGGCCTTGGACGGAACGTTTCCCCAGCACGATCAGCGTGCGCTCACGAACCGTGAGGCGGCGCTGCTGCACGGCCAGTGGTGGGAGTGCTCGGCCGACGGCACCCTGGTCTGGCAGCGGCTGTCGATCAAGCCGTCGCACCACGCCGTCGTCCGCCACGCGACCGAGGAGCTCGCGGTGGCGCGCGCCGTGCGCATCCTCAAGCGCCGCCGCGTCGAGCTGATGATGCAGCTCGAGCAGCTGCAATCGCGCTTCGAGTCGGTCGCGGCGCTGCCGATGGCGCGGCTGATCGCGCGCAAGAGCTTCACCGAGCTCAAGGCGCAGATCGCGGCGCAGAAGAAGGCCGTCGACGATCTGCCGCAAACCCCGGCGGTGGAGCGGCTCGATCCGGAAGCGAGCTGCGGCGTGTTCGCCGACAAGATCACCAAGTCGATCGCCGCTGAAGTCACTCACACGTTGCCCGTGGAAGCCCCGCCGCCGGCGCCGACCATCACCTGGCCGCCGCAGCCCGCGCCGGTCGCCAAGGCGCCGCCGATCGCGCCGGCTCCCGCAAAACC
Organism: Nevskiaceae bacterium; assembly: GCA_035650495.1. GTDB lineage: Bacteria > Pseudomonadota > Gammaproteobacteria > Nevskiales > Nevskiaceae > DASRHK01. Next base: position 21,239 of record DASRHK010000037.1, read on the forward strand.
CGTTCCGGCCGCGCACCTCGACACCATCGAGATGCTCGCCGCGCAGCCGTTCGACGAGTCACTGCTCAAGCAATAGCGGTACGATGTCGCGATGAAGATCGCGACCTACAACGTCAACGGCATCCGCTCGCGGATCACCAATCTCCTCGAATGGCTCGCGCGCGAGCAGCCCGACGTCGCCTGCCTGCAGGAGCTCAAGGCGCCCGACACCGCGTTTCCCGTCCGTGAGCTCAAAGCCGCCGGCTACAGCGCGATCTGGCACGGGCAGGTCTCGTTCAACGGCGTCGCCATCCTCGCCAAGGGCGGCGATCTGAAGGAGACGCGCCGCGGCTTGCCGGGCGATCCCGACGATTCGCACAGCCGCTACATCGAGGCCGCGGTCGACGGCGTCATCGTCGGCTGCCTCTACCTGCCGAACGGCAATCCGCAGCCGGGGCCGAAGTTCGACTACAAGCTGAAATGGTTCGACCGCTTCATCGACCACGCCGGCTCGCTACTGAAATCGAAGCACCCGGTGGTGCTGTGCGGCGACTACAACGTCGTGCCGACCGACGAGCTCGACATCTACAACCCGAAGTCGTGGAAGAAGGACGCGCTGCTGCAGCCGGCCACGCGCGCGTGCTGGAAGCGCCTGCTCGAGCAGGGCTGGACCGACGCGCTGCGCGTGAAGTTCGGCGACGAGAAGATCTACACGTTCTGGGATTACTTCCGGCAGCACTACGAGCGCAACGCCGGGCTGCGCATCGATCACCTGCTGCTCTCCGACGAGGTGAAGCTCGTCGACGCCGGCGTGGATCGCTGGGTGCGCGGCCGCCCGCACGCGAGCGACCACGCGCCGACGTGGGTGGAGATCGAGCTGAAGCGCGCTAGTTCGGCCGGCAGCCGAACGCGGAAAGCGGGCTCGTAGACAGCGACGGCGGCAGATCGGCGGCGCTGGTGCCCCACGTCGTGCTCGGCGCCGGCGCCACGGTGAGCGAAAGCGTCGACGCGCTGCGCGGCATCACGAACCACGCGCGCGACGACGCGACGCCGTTGAGCGCGGCGCCGGTCACGAATGGATTCGTCAGCGGCATGCCGCTCGTGGTGATCACGAAGTCGCCGCCAGGCCGATGGATCACCGCGCGCTGGAACTGCGGCGCGCCCAGGACGAAGAGCGGCGTGCCGGGGTTCATCGGATACACGCCGAGCATCGTCCACACGAGCCAGCCCGAGAGCGCGCCGAGATCGTCGTTGCCCGGCAAGCCTTGCGGTGTCGGCGTGTAGATCGACGCTGCCCCGCGCGCGGCGATCTGCGTCTTCCACGGAACGCCGAGATAGTCGTAGGCGTACGGCGCTTCCAGATCGTGCTCGTTGCCGGGCGCGAATTGGTTGCCGTAGTACTCGGTGCCGAACACGGTGATCTGGTTCTGCACCGTCTGCAGCGCGAGCGGTGTCGCGTCGGCCGGGAATCCGAAGAACGTGTCGAGACGTCGCTGCGCGCGCACCGGATCCATCCGGCTGAACAGTCCCGCGTAGTCGTGCATCGTGAGCCAGGTGTACTGCCACGACGTGCCTTCCTGGAAGCCGTAGCCGAGCTCGGGCCGGAACGGCGCGAGCCAGCTGCCGTCGGCGAGCCGCGGCCGGATGAAATGCGTCGGCGGATCCATCAGGTTGCGATAGTTGAGCGAGCGCTGCGCGATCGCAGCCGCCGTTGCCGGATCCGAAGCATTCAGCATCGTCGCGAGCGAGAAGTCGGCGATGCCGTACTCGAGCGTCGTGCCGGTGCGCCCCGCCCCGCCCTGCAATTCATCCGCGAGCGACGGATCGGGAACCGGGTCATAGCCGAGCGCGATCTCGCCGGCGCGTCGATTGGTCTGCGCGATCATCGCGCCGAGCAGCGGCTGCTGATCGGCGGCGGCAATCATCCCGCGGCACATCGCTTCGCCGATGAACGGGATCACCGGATCGCCGGACATGTGCGCCGGATCGCGCTGCGCCTGCTGCCAGCGCGGCAGGTAGCCCGCCTGCTTCGAGAAATCGAGCAGCGAATTGATCATGTCGCGATAGACGTCGGGCACGATCTCCGCGAGCAGCTGGTTCTGCCCGCGATAGCTGTCCCACAGCGAGAACTCGCTGTAGTGCGGACGGCTCGACTGATGGATCACGTTGTCCGGACCGGGATAGCGGCCGTCGACGTCGGAGAGCAGATTCGGGAACTGCAGCGCGCGCGCCATCGCGGTGTAGAACGCCTGCTTGCCCGCCGGCGTGCCGCCGGTGAGCTCGATGCGCTTCAACGCCGCGTCCCATTTCGCCGCGGCTTTCGCGCGCACCGCGTCGAAATCCCAGTTGGGGATTTCGCTGTCGACGTTGCGCAGCGCGCCGGCTTCGTCGACGTAGGAGATGCCGACCTTGGCGATCAGCGGACGCGTCAAGGTCCCGAACGAAAGCACCATCGTGAGATCGCCGCCGTGCCAGGTCGCGTCGACCTGCATCGGCACGCCGCCCGCCAGCGTGGCGCCCGAGAAGGGCGCAGACAGGCGCAGGCCGTAGAACACCTTGTAGCCGTCGCCGGTCTGGATGTAGCCGGTGATGGCGCCGTCGCTGCGCAGCGTCGCGGTGCCCGATTGCAATCCGCCGAGATCGTGCCCGACCGCGAGCACCAGCTTCGGCCTCGCCGTCGGCAGCCGCCAGGTGTAGCGATGGATCGCGGCGCGCTCGGTGGCGGTGACTTCGGCGAGCACGTCGTAGCGCGTGAGGTTCACCGAGTAGTAATCGGCGCGCGCGTCCTCGAATGCGTGCGAGAACGGCGATGCATAGAACGGCACCGGATTCGGGTCGCCGTAGCTCGCGAGATCGCCGTGCGTCGGCGTGCCGGAGATCGGCATGATCGAGATCTGTCCGCCCTTCGGCACGCCCGACGACATGTGCACGTGCGAGAAGCCGGTGATCAGGTTGTTGACGAAGAAATAGCCGCCGTAGTTGAGCGGCCCTTCGGTGTCGGGTCCCGGCTGCACCATGCCGAACGGCACGAACGGCCCCGGATTGACGAAGCCCGGCGGCGCGGTGCCGGTGAGCGGCACGACATAGCTCGACAGATGCGCCGGATCCGGCAGCGACGGCAACGCCGCGAAAGCGACGTGCGTGAAGACGACGAGTGATGCGGCGCTGAGCGCTCTGAAGATGAAAGACATGGCGACCTCCCCCGCCGCCAGTCTATCGCGAGACGGTGCTCCGGTCGGGCAGATGATCGGCGATCAGCTTCTCGAATCGTGCGTCGCTCCAGAGCGGTTTCCAATCCGGATCATGCTTTACGTAATTCGCCTGCGCGCCCGCAGTCATCTCGAGCAGCGTTTGCAGGCGTTCGAGCGCGCCCTGCGCGTCGCCGGCGCGCGCGTGGGTCTTGGCGACCAGCTCCGCGATCGGCGGTCCGTCCATCGCATCCTTGGCGGGCGGCAGGATCCGCGCCGCTTCGTCGGCATCGCGCAGGGCCTGCTCGCGCTCCGCCAGATAAGCCTCGGTGAGCCCAAGCCATGCGTGCGCTTCCGCGACGTAGGGACCGTCGACCTCGGCGTTCGCGAGATAGCTGCGCAGGGAATTCCGCGCCGCTTCGAGATGTGCGCGCGCCTTCGCTGGCGCATCGCTCAGGCTGTAGGCGCGCCCAAGGAAGAAATCGCGCGGCACTTGCAGATTGGTGAAGCCCGGCGTGAACGCTTCCGCCGGAAATGCTTCCAGCAACGCCGCTGCGTCGGCGTAGCGCGCCTGCAAGGTTGCGAGCTCGATGCGGTTGATCGACACGACATAAGCGCTGTCGATGTCGGCCGGGATCGCGGCGAGCGCCTGCTCCATCGGCTTCAGGTCGCCGTGCCAAAGGAACTGCACGCCTGCGACGCGCAACGGTCCGGCGGGATCGTCGGGCACCAGCGCCTGCGTCTTCTGATACGGCATCAGCGCGCGATCGAACCGGCGCAGGCGCGAATAGGTATCGCCGAGCTCGACCCAGAAATTCGCGTTGCGCGGATCGAGCTCGACGGCGCGAAGCTGGCTCACCAGCGAACCCTCGAAGTCACCTTGCCGGCGCTGCGTGTAGCCGATCAGGGCGTGCGTCTCCGCGGAGTTGGGCTCCAGCGCGAGCGCTTCCTTGAACGCCGCCATCGCCTGATCGTAATCGCGGAAGCCGTGCAGGAAGTACGCGCCCATCGCGACGTGCCCGTCGGCGAGATCGGGCCGCAGGCGCAGCGCGGCGCCCGCGTTCTTGCGCGAGAGCTCGAGTCGCTGCGGCGTCGTATCGAGACCGAACCAGTACGCGGTGTCGTGAACGCGAGCCAGCGACGAATAGGCGCCGGCGAAATCGGGATCGAGCGCGATCGCCTTCTCGAGCATGCTCTGCCCGCGATAGAGCGCTTCGCGGCTCGGGTTGCCTGGCGCGTTGCCGAGCTCGCGCGCGCGCAGGAAAAGGTCGTACGCATCGGCGTTGGCCGTCGGGCGGCGCTCGATGCTCTGCTTCTCCTGCGGCGTGAGCGTGGCCTGCACCGCGCTCACGATCTGCTGCGCGACGTCGCTCTGGATCGCGAACACGTCGGAGAGATCGCGATCGTAGCTGTCGGCCCACAGATGACGATCGGTCGAAGCCTCGATCAGCTGCGCCTGCACGCGCACGCGATTGCCGATCTTCTGCACGCTGCCTTCGACGATGTTGGCGACGCCGAGCGCCTTGCCGATCTGCCGCAGATTGCGCGCACCTTCCTTGTACTGCATCACCGACGTGCGCGAGATCACCTTCAGGTCCTTCACGCGCGCGAGCAGCGTGAGCAGGTTGTCGTGCATGCCGTCGGCGAAATATTCGTTGGCCTTGTCGTCGCTGAAGTTCGAGAACGGCAGCACGGCGATCGACTTGTCGCTCGGCGGATGCAGCGATCCCGGCAGGTGCAGCTGCAATCCGGCGAGCATGCCGAGCGCGGCGATCACCGCGAGCACGGCGATCGTGCCGATCACCAGCCGCGGCCGCGCGAGGAAGCCCGATCGCGGCGGCGCCGGCGCGTCGGTTCGCGGCAGCGACACGGCCCCGATCGCGTCCGCGTCGAGCACGAACACCTCGATGGGCTCGCTGATGTTCTTGAGCGAGGGCGTGCCGATCGAGCGGAACGGCGCGGCGATGCGGTTGCGCACGAGCATGAGCACCGAGCCCGAGATCGCAAGTCCGCCATGCGGCGAGAGCGGCTCCAGTCGCGCGGCGATGTTGACGCCGTCGCCGACGATGTTGCGCTCGCGCGTCTCGATCTCGCCCAGATGCACGCCGACGCGGAACTTGAACCGCCGCGATTCGTCGACCGCCGCATTGCGCGCGGCCTGACGCTGCTGGATCAGCATCGCGCAATGCACCGCCTGCAGCGCGCTGCTGAACTCCAGGAGAAAGCCGTCGCCGGTCGTATCGACTTCGTGTCCGCCGGTCTCGACGAGCGCGGCGCGCACCATGCGGCGATGCTCTTCGAGCAGCGCGTTGGCGAGCCGCTCGTCGCGCTGGCAGAGCGCGCTGTAGCCGACCATGTCGGTGAACATGATCGCGGCGAGCCGTCGCGGTTCCCTCGCAGCGCTCATCCCATCCCCGGAAAAAATGCTCCCGCTATTGTCGCGCGTGCGCGGCGAGAACGCTCGCGACCACGCCGCTCACGCGCTTGCCGGTGGGAATGTGCAGGAACTCGTTCGGGCCGTGCGCGTTGGAATGCGGACCCAGCACGCCGGTGATCAGGAACTGCGCCTTCGGGAATTTCGCGCCGAGCATGCCCATGAACGGGATGCTGCCGCCCTCGCCGACATACGCCGGTGGGCGCTTGAAGAACGTGCGCGACGCAGCGTCGACCGCTTGCTCGAGCCATGGCGCAAGCTGTGGCGCGTTCCAGCCGGTGCTCGCCTTTTCCAGCTCGACGCTGACCTTCGCGCCGTACGGCGGATTGGCTTCGAGCAGCTTCTTCAGCGCCTTGCTCGTCTTCTTCACGTCGGCGGTCGGCGGCACGCGCAAGCTGATCTTCACTGCCGTTTGCGGACGCAGCACGTTGCCCGCGTTGGCGAGCGGCGGCAGTCCGTCGGCGCCGGTGATCGCGAGCTGCGGGCGCCACGTGCGGTTGAGCACGAGCTCGGCGAGATCGCTCGTCACCGGCTTCATGCCTTTCACGAACGGGAATTTTGCGTAGACGTCCTTGCCGAGCACTTTCGCGGCGACGCGCGCCTGGGCTTTGCGCTGCGCCGGAATGTCGACGTAGAAATCCTTCGGCCGGATCTTGCCGGTCTTCTCGTCCTCGAGCCGCGACAGGATCTGCCGCACGATGCGGAAGCTCGACGGCACCACGCCCGATGCGTCGCCGGAGTGCACGCCTTCGTCGAGCACCTGCACCTTCAGGTTCGCGCCGAGCAATCCGCGCAGGCTCGTGGTGAGCCAGAGCTGATCGTAATTGCCGCAGCCCGAGTCCAGACAGACGACGAGCGACGGCTTGCCGATGCGCGCGGCGAGGTGATCGACATAGAACGGCAGATCGGGACTGCCCGACTCCTCGCACGCCTCGATCATCACCACGCAGCGCGCGCGTGGGACTTTCTGCTCTTGCAGCGCGACGAGCGCCGCGAGCGATCCGAAGATCGCGTAACCGTCGTCGGCGCCGCCGCGGCCGTAAAGGCGATCGCCCTTGCGCACCGGCGTCCAGGGCCCGAGGCCGTCGCCCCAACCGGTCATCTCCGGCTGCTTGTCCATGTGACCGTAGAGCACGACGCAGTCGTCCCGCTTCACGCCGAACGCGGGCACATCGATATAAATAAGAGGAGTGCGGCCCGGCAGGCGCACGACTTCGAGCGTGGCGCCGGGCAGCGACGGCAGCTTCGAGCGCGCCCACTTCTCCATCAGCTTGACCGCATCGTCGATGTGGCCGTGCTCGGCCCACTGGGCGTCGAACAGCGGCGACTTGCAGGGGATGCGGATGTATTCGGTGATCTGCGGAACGATTTCGTCGTCCCAGAGACCGCCGATGAATTTCTCGGTGACTGAAGAATCCATGTCTCTCTCACTCGTCGCGCGGGCGGCGAGTGTAGCGCGCAGCGCCTGCGGAGGGGTCCACTCTGCGACGGGAGCCGCGCCTTCTCCTGGACCTGCGTCAATCATCGCTTCGCGGCCGCGCAACCCGGACTCCTGTATAGTGGCGTCGCTGCATCAAATAAAAGAAACGTTTCCGGTCAGTTCTGGCGCTGCATCTCTGCGGTGCCCTCCCAACTTCCCAGCTACCTTTCTCGATTGCCGTGCAGTCGGCGTGCGCGTTCGTGCCGCTGAAATTCGTGTCATCCAAGAAAGGAAGTTTGTCATGAGCGAAAAGCAGACCGGTACGGTCAAGTGGTTCAACGATGCGAAGGGCTTCGGTTTCATCACGCCGACCAACGGCGGCGAAGACCTGTTTGCGCACTTCAAGGAAATCCAGAGCGGCGGCAGCTTCAAGTCGCTCACGGAAGGCCAGAAGGTCGAGTTCATCGCCGCGCGCGGCCCGAAGGGCATGCAGGCGACCCGCATCCAAGCGATCTAACCGATCGTCAGTTGCACGAGCCGCGGCACCACCGCGGCTTTTTTGTTTGCGCAGCCAGGGCCGGCCGCCGGGCCGCAGCCTCGATGACCAGGAGAAGCGTGAAACGAATCTTTGCGGGAAATTTGTCGCCCGAGGCAACCGAGCGCGATCTGACGTCCCTCTTCAGCAGCTTCGGGCGCGTACGCTCGATCCGGCTCGTGAAGGACACGTTCAGCGGCAAGTGCAAGGGCTTCGGCTTCGTCGAGATGGAAGGCCATGAAGCGCGGGCGGCCATCGCAGGGCTCAACAGCAAGGACTTCCTCGGACGCCCCATCAAGGTCAACGAAGAGCGGCAGGACAAGCGCGAGGGCCGGCGCTCCTGAGCAGCCGAGGTGATCGGCGCCTCAGCGCTCGAGGTGAAATTGCTTCAGCGCCGCTCTGGCAATCGGCTCGCCCCACTCCTGCACGAAATGCCCGGCTTCCTCGACCTTCATCGGCTCGGGGCATCCGCGAATCAGCTTGCGCAGATGCATCATCACCGGCGGACCGAGCACCGGATCCTTCATGCCGATCGCCATGAAGGTCGGCTTGTCCCATTTCGTCGAGAACCATTCGCGCGCTTCGCGTGAAGTCGCCGCGCCGCCGGCGTCGGGATTGTCGGGCACGAGATTCGGGAAGCGGCGCACGCCGGATTTGTAGCTGGCATCGGGATACGGTGCGCCGTAGGCGGCGGCTTCGGCGTCGGTGAGATGCGCGCACGAGCGCTTCATCAAGCCGGCGATGTTCATGTCGGGTGATCGATTGTTGAACGCGCGCCACTGCAGGAATCCTTCGGTGAGCGGCGTATCGCCGGTGCCGAAGCCCGTGTTCATCACGATCAGGCGCGCGAATCGCTCCGGCATCGCGTGCGGCAGCGTGAGCCCGAGCAACCCGCCCCAGTCCTGAACGACCAGCGTGATGTTCTTCAGATCGAGCTTCTCGATGAAGCGCAGCAGCGAGCCGCGATGGAAGTCGACGGTGTAGATCGATTCCTCGATGGGCTTGTCGGATTTTCCGAAGCCGAAGAGATCCGGCGCGACCACGCGCGCGCCCGCAGACGTGAAGACGGGCAGCATCTTGCGATACAGATACGACCAGGTCGGCTGACCGTGCAGGCAGAGGAAGATCTCCTTCGCGTTGCGCGGGCCTTCGTCGAGGTAATGCATGCGCAGGCCGTCGTAGCCCGGCAGGTCGGTCACGTAGTGCGGCGCGAACGGATACCCCGGCAGGTTCGCGAATCGCTCGTCGGGCGTGCGCAGTGCTTCGATTTTCATAGCGGTCAATCGCGTCCTTGCTTCTGCAGGCTCTGGGGCGTGAAGAATCCGGCGGGAAATGACATGCCGAACTTGGCGATGTAGCCCTGCTCGTTCGGAAGGTTGTTGATCAGGTACCGCCGCGAGAACAGGTCGTAGATCATCAGCGGCGCCGCGACGACCGCCTTGTCGACGACGAGCGGGATCACGAAGCCCTCTTGATAGCGCCAGAGCTGGTCGCGCGCGTCGTAGCAATCGACGGCGACGACGTTCCAGCTGTCCTCGTCGACGTAGAACGTGCGGCGCTTGAAGATGTGATTGATGCCGGGCTTGAGCGATGCTTCCACCACCCAGACGCGGTGCAGCTCGTAACGCGGATGCTCGGGATTGAGATGCAGCGGCCGGATCAGGTCGGCGTACTTGAGCTCGGGCCGCACCAGCTTGTAGTTGTTGTAGCCGACGTAGAGCTCCTTCTTGCCAAGCAGCTTCCACGTGTAGCGCTGCATCGAGCCGTTGAACATGTCGGCCTGGTCGACGGTCTGCAAACCGTCGGAGCCGATGACGGGATTGTCGAACGCGACGATCGGCGCCTGGCGCACGCGATTGGTGCCCGGCGCGTACTGCCACGCGTCGCGTGATCCGTCGAGGTGGTCCCACGCGAGCGTCATGGTGCCGGCAATGCGCGGCGGCGCGAGCTCCTTGCGCAAGACCTGCATGACGAGATTGTCGGAGACCGTGCCCGGCTTCTTCACGTTGCCGTAGACGAACTGCGCGTTGGTCTGGAAGAAGCTCTCCTCGAACTTGCCCGTCGGCTGCACGACGAACAGCGTGCCGTTCTGGATCACCGAGTCGCCGCGATAACGCACCTTGTGATTCCAGATCACCTCCGCGCCGCTCTGCGGGATCGGGAACGGATAGCCGAGCGTCGCGTCCTTCAAGCCGTCGTCGCCGACGATCGTCGCCGACGTCGCGTTCGCTTTGGTCGCGGCGTAGATCGCGTCGGGCAGCACGACCGTGCGCCGCGTCGGATACACCTTGATCGAGTAATCCGCGTAGCGCTCGAGCAGCGCAGCGGCGCCGACCGCGAGCTTGCCCGCGTACTGCTTGTAGTTGTCGTGCGTGATGGTGAAGAGCGGCTTGTCCTCCGGGAACGGATCGGGGTAGTAGTCGCCCGCCTTGTAGCCGTTGAACGACGCCGGCAGCGTCTTCATGCCGCCGGTGTAAGCAGGGATCGTCCCTTCCTTGTTGCCGGCCATCTCGGCGCCGACCGGCGTGAGCGTCGTGCCGAGCTTGGCGGCGTCGGCGGCGGAGACTTTCGCGCCCGCTTCGCGCGCGGCCATCGCGGCGGTGAGGCTCATCGCGAACAGCGTGATCAGTTTCATTTGGGGCTCCGCTAGAAATCGTAAGCAAACTGGACCGCGACGTTGTCGCGATCCTCGAAGACATTGCTGCGTCCGCCGCCGAAATAGAAGTTGTAGCGCACCGATGCGGTCCAGTCGTTGAGATAGACGAGCGACACGCCGACCGTGCCCTGCTTGCGTCCCGCAACGAACTCGCCGGTGGGCAGCGGCGACTTGCCGTACAGGTCGTGGAACCACGCAAGCTGCGGCAGCACGCGCAATCCAGGCAGCACGTCTTCGTAGGTGAGCTGCGTCAGGACGCGATAGCCGTACGAGAGCGACGTCGCGAATCCCGACGCCTGGTATTGCGGATTGAGCCGATTCGACGGATCCGTCTCGGTCTGCTCCGGCGTCGGCGTGCCGGTCGAGTCGACGCCCGCGCTGTGATGGAACTGCACGCCGGGCGCGGCGAATTGCAGCGTGTCGAGATCGGGCATGTCCAGCACCTGGAACGCGCCGAGCTCGAGCAGCGCGGTCAGCTGATCGGCGCGGAACCAGTTGCCGCTGGCGCCGGTGAGATAGAGGAACGACGTGTCGTACGCGATCGTCTTCATGCGCTCGTAGCCGGGAATGTACTCGCCGGCGGCCGGCGTGTGATTCCGATAATGCTCGATGTAATCCGGCACCGCGGTGCGCCGCGCGGGGATGGTGATCCCGGTCGGCACCGGCAATCCGGGAACGTTGGTCGGCACGCCGACGACGATGTTCGTCGCCGGGAACACGGGCTGCAGCGCGGCCATGCCGACGTCGGTGGGATCGACCTGCAGCGGCTGGTTGGGACGGAACACGACTTCGCCGGTCCACGCCACTTCGCCGAGATTGGTCGAGAACGAAAGGCCGAGCGCGTGGATGTCCTCGGGATAGTCGAAGACGAATTTCACGGTATCGATCGGCACGACCTCGCTCGCCGTTCCGCCGTGGTGCACCGGGCTGTTGAAGCCACCGCACGCCAGCGCTGCGTCTGCGGCGTTGCTGGCGTCGTGCGCGCAGCCTTTCTGCGCAGCGGAGAAGCCGAGGAACGGAAAGCGGCTGTGCAGGTTGAGATAGGTGAGATTGAACGTAGTGCCGTTGAGCTCTTGCGCGAAGTACGACAGGTTGAAGCCGTACTGACCCTGATGGCTCGCGCGCCGCTCGGGGCCTTCATAGACCGTGCGGCCCGCGTCGGAAAGCAGATTCGCGTTGCCTTGCGTGCGCTCTTCCACGCCGACGAGGTTGTCGGGATCCTCGCGATACTTGCCGAACAGCAGGCCGACGTACGGGTGGCCGGCGCCGAGCACGTCGTTGGTCGAGTAGAACGATCCGATCGGCGGCGGCACGAGGTGCTTCCAGCCGAACTCGTAGAAGCCGAGCGCGGAGATCGATTCGTTGAGGCTCACGTTCGCGACCGCGAGCGGCACGCGCACGAACACTTCACGCAGATCGGACCCGGGCAGGAAGCGCACGTTCGCGTCGGGCGGGTTCACGGTGTTCAGGCTGTTGAACACGAGCAGCGTGCTGGTGCCGAGGCTCAAGACCTGGTTGCCGATCTTGAGCGAGAGCTGCCGATCCCCGGGCAGCGGCACGTTGCCCGACACGTAGGCGTTGCCGAGCTGGAAATGCGATCCGATCTGCCCTTCGGCCTCGCGGGCGCGGCGCGTCTCGCGCGGCTGGAATCCGTTGTTGTCCTGCGTGTTGCTTGGATGGAATTCGGTGAAGTGATAGTTCACCGCGTCGTAGAAGTAGAGCCCGCTCACATCGAGGCCGTAATCGCCGTAGGTCAGCGACAGGCGCGGCGCGAGCTTGAACGCGGCGTTGATCAGATCGCCGCGGTTGTAGTTGAGATCGCCGTTGTCGGTGTTCACCGAGGCGATGCCTGGCAGCGCGAGGAACGCCGCGTTGCCCGCGACGGTCTGGCAGTTGATCCCGGGCGGCGAGCCGACCGGCGCGGGCAGTCCGGTCGTCGGATCCTTGTCCTCGCAGAACTGCTCGTTGCCGCCTTGATTGAGCTTGCCGATCAGCTCAGGATTCTGCGTCTCGGTGCGCACAGCCGCACCGACCGAGACCTGCCCCCGCAGGGACCCGGTGAGCTCGCCGATCGCAAAGTCCATCGCCTGGGCGGGCGCGATCGCGCACACCCAAGGCAGCAGCAGCAATCCGAATCCCCGACGCAGCATCCCCTCCTCCAGCGACCCAAGCCCTCCCCAGGGCGGCGCCATCCTAAGTGACTTTTTTACACTATGTCAACTTCTCGCGGAGCTCCGACGGCAGCGCGTCCGCCGGGATCGGCCCCTGGAAGCTCGCCAGCGACGGGAAGAACCAGACGCTGACCGGCGGCGCGACGAACACGGTCCAGTCCGCTGCGAGCTTCGCACGGGCGACGCGCCATTCCGGCGGCGGCACGAACGTCTTGCCGGGCACGCTCTCGGTCTGCTGGACGTAAAGCCCGCCATCCGGCAACCGAGCGATGGTGACCTCGTTGCCCTTCGCGAAGGTCATCACGTGGTGCTTCTGCACCTTCACCAGCATCGGGCCCCTGCCCGAGAACGCCAGGGCGCGCGCCACCCGCACGAAGTTGCGACCGTCGACGACACAGCGCTCGAGCGGGCCGTCGGCATCGGCACCGGGCGAGCGCAGGAAGTGCGCCGCATCGAAGGCGGCCGTCGCGCAGCCGCTTTTCACCAGCGGTGGCACTACCCGCAGCGACTTGAACTCCTCGAAGCTGATCGGCTCCTGCGACAGCCACACATCGCCGGTCTGCGGATTCATCACTTCCATGTGCGGCCGGCGCGGCTCGAGGGTGACGTTCTGCGGAGCGATCTCGATCATCGCCGCACGTTACCGAGATTTTGACATCATGTAAACTAGCGGCATGCCGATCGCCAACGCCATCCGCAGTATCTTCATGCGCCGCATCGCGGATCCGCGGCTGCGCGAGCAGCGGCGCGTTGCCGCCGAGGCGAAGCGGCGCAAGGACGCCCGCCCCCACGAAGTCCTCTACTTCCATCAGCCCGACGATCCTTACAGCCATCTCGCCGCGCAAGCGCTGCGGCCATTCCTCGACCGCTACGACGTGCGGCTGCGTGCGCACGTCGTCGACAAGCCGACGCCGATCGCGATCCATGAGCAAGCCTTGTGGGACGCATGGGCGCGTCGCGAATGCGCGGCGATGGCGCCGTTCTATGGCTTGCGCTACGCCGATCGCGGCGCACCCAACGTCGCGTTGACGGATCTTGCGCGACGGATCCTGTTGCGCGCGGAAGAAACCGGCGCGCGCGTCGCGCCCTACACTTTCCCTGAGATCGCCGTCGCAGTGGGCGAGGCGCTCAACGCCGGCGACGCCGCGAGAATGAAGTCGCTGTCCGGCAAGCATGGCGCCGCCGACACGACCGCCGCCCGCAATCGCCTCGATGCGAACTTCGCATTGCGTCACCGCCTGGGCCATTACCTCGGCGCGATGCTCTTCTACGAGGGCGAGTGGTACTGGGGCATCGATCGGCTCCATCATCTGGAAGCGCGGCTCGATACGCTCGGCGCTCGGCGTGCAGGTGCTCCGGCAGGGCCGACACTTGAAAAGCGTCGCCCTGAAGGGCGACCCTCAATGCGTCGGCCTGAAGGCCGACCCACGATCAAGCTCGAATTCTTCCCTTCCCTGCGCAGCCCGTACACGCATCTGTCGTACACGCGCGTCGCCGATCTCGCGCAGCGCTACCCGATCGATCTCGTCGTGCGTCCGGTGCTGCCGATGATGATGCGCGGGGTGAAAGCCGATCGGCGCAAGGGCGTCTACATCCTGCAGGACACGATGCGCGAGGCGGAGCGGCTCGGCATCCCGTTCGGGAACATCTGGGATCCGTTCGGCGATCCGGTGCGCCGCGCGTACTCACTGTTCCCGTGGGCACGCGATCGGGGCAAAGGCTTCGAGTATCTGCATCAGTACAGCCTCGCGGTGTGGAGCGAGCGCGTGAACGCGTGGTCGCTCGACGGCTTGAAGCAGATCGTCGAGCGCGCGGGCTTGTCGTGGGACGAGGCGAAGCCGCTCGTCGACAATCGCGATTGGGAAGACGAATTCGAGCACAACGTGTCCGACATGCTCGCGGCCGGATCGTGGGGCGTGCCGACGCTGCGGCTGCCGCCGTCGGACCGCCATCCCGAATTCACCGTGTGGGGCCAGGATCGCATCTGGCTCGTCGAGGAAGAGATCATGCGGAGGTCTGGTTGACATCATGTCCAAAACCGTGACGAAGAAACGCGGCTATCTCGCCAAGGACGATCGCCACAAGGCGCTGGTCGAGATGGCTGCCGCCGTGGTCGAGAAGCAGGGCTGGCAGGCGCTGTCGATGATCTCGGTCGCCGAGCACGCGAAGGTGAGCCGGCAGCTCGTCTACGAGCACTTCGACTCGGTCGATCAACTGATGACCGAGACCATGACGGAGATCTTCCGCCATGTGTACGAGTCGACGCGCGAATCGATCCAGCGCGGCACCGGCAACATCGTCGACCTGCTCGAGCAGAGCGAGCGCATGACCTTCGACATGCCGCCCGGCCGCGTGCGCGCGCTGTGGCAGATGATCACCGGCACCTACTCCGACAATGCCGAGACCGTGCGCATGAGCCGTCGGCTGCGGCACTTGCTCACCAACATGTGGGCGCCGGTCGCGAACGACGCGTTCGGCCTCGACGCGCGCGAAGGCCGCGTGCTGATCTGGATGCTGCACATGGCGTTCTGGGGCGCGCACCAGCTGGTCGACGAGAACGAAGTCGATCGCGCGACGGCGACGCGCATCTTCGCGTGGCTGGTCACGCAGTTGCAGGCCGGCGCACTGATGAAGCCGGTGAAGAAAGCCCGCTAGGCGCCGGCTGCCGCCATCGCTGCGACGATGCGCTTGGCTGCTTCCGGCGTGGCGAAGTCGCCATGTCCACCGGCAAAGACGTGCAGCCGCCCTGACGGCAACTGCTTCGCCCACACGCTGGCGTAGCGATATCCGCCATCGCGATCGCCGCTGAAGATGTCGACGGGCTGCGCGATCGCGGTGTGATCGAAGTCCCAGCGGTGCGAGGCGAGCGCGAGCTCCTGCGCGAGGTACGGCGAATCGGGCTGGCGCAGCGCCTCGCGGATCGATGCGCGCAATGGACCCTCGGCCTTGCGCATGTTGCGGATCGCCCATCGCAAGCCGATGCGCGGCGCGTAGCGCATCAGCGCGTAGCTTCCCTGGATGACGAGCGGCGTCACGCGACGCGCAGCGGGATCGTGCAGCGGCGTCGACGAGTTGATCGGGATCGCAGCGGTGACGCGATCGCGCAAGCGCAACGCGGCCGCCATCGTGTAAGCGCCGCCGTTGGACATGCCGGCCACGACGAATCGCGCGATGCCGAGCTTGTCCGCGAGCTCGCAGAGATCGTCGGCGTTGCTCGTGTAGCTGCGATGAGCCTTGGGCGACGATTGTCCACACCCAGGACGATCGACCGCGATGATCCGCACGCCGGCGGCTCGCGCCTCGGCGTCGTACACCGCGCCTTCGAGCCGCGACGAGCCCGCGCCGTGCGAGTACAGCACCGGCCTGCCATCGCGCGCGCCATAGTGCGCGAAGCAAAGCGTTCGCCCGTCGGCGAGCTCGATCGTCTGGGCGTCCGTCATCGGCTAGAGCTTCAGTCCGAGCTGATCGGCAAAGAACGTGAGGAAGTCGGCACCCGCGGCGCGCTGCGCGTCGATGCCGACAGAACCGTGGCCGGCACCTTCGCGTACCCGCATGAGGATCGGATTCGGCCCCGCGTTCGCGGGCGCCAGGCGCGCGGCCATCTTGCGCACGTGCCACGGCGGACAGCGCGGATCGTTCCTGCCGCTGTCGAGCAGCATCGCGGGATACGCGATGCCGTCCTTCACGTTCTGGTACGGGCTCCATCTGGCGATGACTTGCGACATCTCCGCGTCCTGCGGATCGCCGTAGTCCAGCGTCGCCTGCATCGTGATCGGATCGCGCACACGCGCGAGGACGTCGGTGATCGGCACGTTGGGATGCGTCGCGCGGAACAGGTCCGGTCGCTGCACGGCGACGGCGGCGGCCATGACCCCGCCGTTGGAGCCGCCGTGCACGCCGAGCTGCGACGACGTCGTGATGCCGCGCGCGACGAGATCCTCGGCGACGGCGTAGACGTCGTTGAAGCTGTTCTGCTTCAACTTCAATTTGCCCTGATGCCACATCTGCGGACCGAGCTCGCCGCCGCCGCGAAGATGGGCGTAGACGAGCACGCCGCCCGCCTGGATCCACGCTGCGAATTGCGTTCCTGGCCATCCCGGCAGCAGCGCGACGTTGAAGCCGCCATAGCCGTAGATGATCGTCGGCCGCGGCTTGGACAGATCGGCGTCGGGCCGCGCGATGACGTTGTACGGAACGCGCGCGCCATCCGCGCTCTTCGCGTCGAAGTCGTGGATCTGCGCGTCGAACTTCACCGCCGGCGTGGTCAACGCCTCGCACGTGAGCGTGCGCACGCTCGCCCGATAGAGCGCCGGCGACTGCGTGGGCGCGGAGAACGCGAACAGCACATCGCCGTCGGCGCCCTTCCACATCATGTCGAGCATGTTCGGCATGCCGTAGTGACCGGCGCTCATCGCGCCTTTCGGCAGCGCGATCTCGCCGCGCAGTCGGCCATCGGCCTCAAACACGCGCAAGCGTGAATAGCAGTTGACGAGATCGACCAGCACGATCGCTCCGTCGACGATCAGCATCGTGCCCATCACGTTGTCGGAGCCGGCCACGAGCTCCCGCCACGTGCTGCGATCCTTCGGCGTCGTCAGCGGGATCGACACGACGCGTCCGCGCGGCGCGCCTTCGTCCGTCACCGCGATGAAGCGATCGCCGAGGATGTCGCCGCGGAACATGCAAGGCTCACCCTTGAGGAAGGGCTGCCAGATTCCGTCACCCTTCTCCTCGCGGATGTAGTCCACGCGCGGGTTGAGATGATCGGCGATGAGGAGCGTGTGCCGCTTGTCCGACGCCGTCTTCGCCCAGGAGAGCGGATGTGTCGGCTCGTACTCCTCTGGCTTTGCGACGGGTTCGGCGCCGAGCAGCTGCCGATAGCTGCGCACGCCGAGCATCGACACGGCGGGATCCATCGCGGTGTAGTAGAAGCCGCTGCTGTCCGCAAGCCACGTGGGGAACATCGGACGGATCTGACGGATCCCGTCGAGCAGCGTCTTGCCGCTATCGACGTCGACGACACGCGTGTTCTCGCCTTCTCGCCCGCCGCGGCTCCAGATGAAGACGAGCTTCCTGCCATCGGGCGAAGGCGCGAAGTTGTCGAACTGCATCGGCTCGCCGGTCGACATCCGATTGAGATCGACGACGCGCCGCCACGGTCCGTCGATCGATTCGCCGACCTCGATCGCCTGCAGGTCCTGATCGGCCGGCGTGTGCTTGCGGAACCAGCGTCCGCCGGCGAATGCCGGGAAGTCGGCGTCGACGCGAGGCATCGCGGCGATCAGCGCTTTCGCGCGCGCGTTGCAAGGCCGGCTCGCGAGCCAGTCCTGCGTTCGCTGATCCTGCTGCGTCTGATACGCGAGCGCTTCGGCGGATTCCTCCTCGAGCCACGCGTACGGATCGGTGTAGGTGACGCGACCGAACGTGACGGACTTTGGAGCGGGCTTCGCTGACGGATCGTTCATGGGTCTCGCTTAGAAATTCCCGCTGAGCCGCAGCACCACCGCGCGCGGCGCAACGTAAGTGACGGTGTCGTGAGAGGGCATGCCGTTCGTGGTCACGTTGACCTTGCCGCGCCGGTCCAGCGCGTTGTCGAGCGAAACGGAGAGCTGCGGCCAGTAGCCGCCGCCGACGGGATTGGCGAACACGTTCAGATCGAGCGTGCCGTAGCCGAAGGTCTCAGCCGTGCATTCGATCTTGTTGCACGCGTGACCCAGGAACATCTGGCGCGCCGAAACGCCGGCGAGCCAGCTCTTGATCGAATGCACGTACGCCAGCGTCGCAGCGGCCTGCCAGCGCGGCGCCAGCGGCCACCGCGAGCCGGAAGGCACGGTGATGCCGGAGGGCGAGTTGTAGGACGACGTCGTGATCGTCCGGTTCCACGCGCCGGACGCATCGAGCGACAAGCCG
The DNA here is from genome assembly GCA_035650495.1 of Nevskiaceae bacterium. GTDB lineage: Bacteria > Pseudomonadota > Gammaproteobacteria > Nevskiales > Nevskiaceae > DASRHK01. Next base: position 39,532 of record DASRHK010000037.1, read on the forward strand.
GGAGCGAACGCCGGCTGGTAGCGAAGGGAGAGCTCGACGCCATCGCCTCTGGCGCTGCCGACATTGTCGATGTAGTTGACCAGCCCATCCGACGTCACCTGGAAGATCTGCGGACTCTTCCAGTCGATGTGATACGCGGACATGTCCAGGCGCAGCGAGCGGTTCAGCCAGTCGCTGCGCACGCCGAGCTCGTAGTTCCAGAGCGAGTCGGATCGGTACACCTCCGGCACGGTGCTCCGCGGCGCCGTGATCTGCGGACCGCCGAAGCGGAAGCCGCGGGAGACGGTCAGATACGTCCGCAGCCTGTCCGTCGGCGAGAAGACCAGCGAAGCCTTGGGGCTGATCCCGTGCTCGCTCACGCCTTGCTCGCGCGAGACGTCGGCAACGCCGCCGTTCTGCAGCACGAAATCGGCGCCGCCCGTGGTGATGAGGCCGCCAGATTGCATTCGATAGCCGCGAGCCCCGAGTGTCGCTTCCCAGTGCTTGCCGAAGCTGCGCGTCACTTCGCCGAAGAGCGCTTCCTCCTCGAGATCGACGTCGCCGATCAGATCGGCGATGTCGACTTCGCCGTTGAGCTCGGAATTCTCCGGGCAGAACGTCGTCACGCCTTCCACGCCGGGAAGCAGCGGCAGCGTCGGGAGGCCATTGGCGGCAGCGATGTTGGTGCAGTCGTAGAGATGGAGCTGGTAGTAAAAAGCGCCGGCCAGCCATTTCCACGGCGAGCCGTCCGACGCCGACGTCGCCCGCAACTCCTGCGTGATGCCGTGGCTCTTGTTGTTGTTCGCGCCCGCCAGCACCGGCGGCGGCATGTCTCCGATCACGCGCGACGCATCGAGGAAAACGTCGAAGTGCTTTCGCACGTACGACGTCTGCGACAGGAGATCGCCCCAATCGAACTCGCGCGTGATGCCCAGTGTGCCCAGCGTGTAGCTCGACTCGGCAGGACTGGGGCGCGGCGAATCGCTCCGCGAAAGATTCCCGTCGTAGTTGTCGGTGTAGTTGAGATTGTCCTCGTGCGTGCGCTGCGTCGTCACCATCAGCGATACGTTCCAGCGATCGGCCGGCAGCCACGTCACGGCGCCGCGAAAGCCGGTTTGGCCGAGCGTGTTGACGTCGGGCCTCGTGGGCGCGGTGGTTTCGTCATCGACATAGCCGGGCGCGTTGCGGTG
>DASRHK010000038.1:0-3607 GCA_035650495.1 Nevskiaceae bacterium
CGGGCAGATCCGGATGGCGGTCGCGGATCGCCCGGAACAGCGCCGTGCCCTCCTCGCCCGAGGTCGTATCGGCGCTGAAATTCATGTCCTGCACGACGAGGTCCACGCGCTCGCGTTCGAGCGCGGCGAGCCCTTCCTCGGGCGTCGATGCGCGCAGCGTGCGGATCTCGCGCAAGTCGAACAGCACGTCGAGCGCCGTCACCACGGCCGGGTTGTCGTCGATCACGAGTACGGTGCGCATCGGCGCATTTTGGCAGAGTCGGCGGCGCATTGGCTGCTTGGATGCAGCTCGGCGCCGTTTGGTTGCCGCATAAGCACCTTCTCCCGGCCGGGAGAAGGCGGCGCGAAGCGCCGGACGACGATCCGGCGTTCCGCGACGAGGTCCTTCATCTACCTGCTGGCTCAGCGCTCCGCCACGTGCTTGCCCTTCTGCGCCGCGATCCATGCATCGGTGCGCGCCTCGAGCACGTCGAGCGGCAGGGCGCCGCCGTTCAGCATCTCGTCGTGGAAGGCACGGATGTCGAACTTGTCGCCGAGCTCCTTCTTCGCGCGCTCGCGCAGCGCCAGGAACTTGAGCTGGCCGATCTTGTACGAGAGCGCCTGCGCCGGAAACGCGATGTAGCGATCGGTCTCGGCCTGGATCGACGGTTCGTCCTGCGAGGAATGCGCATGGAAGAAATCGACCATCTGCTGGCGCGTCCAGTGCTTGTAGTGCACGCCCGTGTCGAGCACGAGGCGATCGGCGCGCAGGAGTTCGTCCGAGAGATGGCCGAAATAGCTGAGCTTGTCCTGGTAGAAGCCGACGTCTTCGCCGAGGTGCTCGGCGTAGAGCGCCCAGCCTTCGATGTAGGCGTTGTAGCCCGCCTGCTGGCGGAACGCCGGCAGGTCGGGCAACGTCTGCGCGATCGAAATCTGCATGTGATGCCCCGGCACGCCCTCGTGATACGCCGTGGTTTCAATGTTGAGCAACTGGCGATGCTCGAAATCGCCCGTGTTGACGTAGACGCGGCCGGGACGCTTGCCGTCCGGCGTGCCTTGGTTGTACTGCGCCCCGCTCGCCTCCTTCTCGCGAAACTCCTCTACGGGCACCACCTCGACCTGCGTCTTCGGCAGCAGCCCGAAGAGTTCCGGCAGCTTCGGTTGCATCTGGGCGATGTACTTTTTATACAAATCCAGAATTTGCTGACGCGAGGACGCGTGCAGCTTGGGATCGGCCGCGATCGCCTTGCGCATCGCGGCCAGATCGGCATAGCCGAGCTCCTTGGCGATCTTCGCCTGCTCGCCTTCGATGCGCGCGACCTCGGCAAGGCCGAGCGCATGGATCTCGGCCGGCGTCATGTGCGTGGTCGTCTGCTGCTCGACGTCGAAGCGGTACAACGCGTCGCCGTTCGGCAACGCCCACAGGCCGGGTTCGGTGCGACCTTTCGGCGCGTAGTCCTTGGCGATGAACTCGGCGAGTTTCGTGTAGGCCGGCCGCACCTTGTCGTCGACTGCGGCGACGATCGCATCGTGCAGGCGCTTGCGGTCGGCTTCGGGCACGCTGTCCGGGAACTTCGCCACGGGCTGGCCGAAGACGTTCGCCGTGCCGGCGGGTTCGGCGATGGATTTGCACTGCTCGACCACTTTCTCGAGCAGGAAGCGCGGCGGCATGAGCTTGTCCTTCTCGCCCTGCTTGAGCACGCCGATCAGATCGTCGAACAGCGCGGGCACTTTGTCGAGCCGCGCGAGGTAGTCCTCGTAGTGCTTGGTGCTGTCGAACGGGATCGCGGCGACGAACTGCGCCACCTGCAAGTGCACGCCGTTGAACTGGTCGACCGGCATCTCGATGAGCTTCAGATCGATCTGGCGGATACCGTCCTGGAGCTGGCGCACCATGAGTTCCTTGTCGAGCCTGTCCTGCTCGCCGAAGCCGCTGGCATCGATCGCCTGGAAGCGGGCGAGGAACGCCTGCGCATCCTTTTTCTGCTGCTGCGCGTGGGCGAGCGTGATGTCGCTGAAGCGATCGTTGTAGCGGTAGTCGCCGAGGATGGTCGCGAACTCGGGCGTTTCCTTGAGCTGATATTGCCATTGCTCCGCGATCAGGTCGTTGAGCGCCTTGACGCGCGCGTTCACGTCGGCTGCGGGCGCGGCTTGTACGTTCGCGGCGAACGCCAGCACGAACGCGAAGCACAGCGGTTTGGGCTCGAGGGATGACATGCGATGTCCTTTTGTGGAATTGTGTACGGAATACGTGGAGCGTCGGCGATCACGCCGACGCGTCCCCATGCACCATGTGCGCCCGCAGTGTGGAACCGGTGACGCCGGCGCGCCAGTGACGGAAGTCAGCGTGACTTCCAGGCGACGTACCAGCTGGGAGCTCGCCGTCCCGCGCACGGCGGAACGACGCGCTTCGTGTCAGACGCTGCGCGTCGCCACGGCGGGCGGCACGCGCGAGGCGCGTGTCGCGGGGCCGAGCACCGCGAGCTGGCCGAGCGCCCACAGCGACACGAAACCGACGGGCACGTAGTGCCACGGCAGCAGCTTCGCTTCCTGCTGGTGGGCCATGAGCCAAAAACTCAAGCCGTACGTGAGCAGCGCGCCGAGCGCGAGACCGCCGCTCGTGATCAGGAAGTTCTCGGTCAGGAAGTAGCGCAGGATCGCGCCGCGCGTGGCGCCGAGCGCTCGCCGCGTGCCGATCTGCTTCGTGCGCTGCGTGACCCAGAAGCTGGCCATGCCGACGATGCCGAGCGCCGTGATCGTGAGCAGGCACACGATCACCGTCAGCAGGATGATCATCATGGCGCGATCCTCGCGGTAGCATTCGGCGCGAATCGCCTCGATGCTCTTGATGTTGCGCACGATGCGGCTGTGATTGCTGTCGGTGAGTTTCTGTTCGACGGTCTTCATGAGCTCGTCGCGGCGACCGGGCTCGGTGCGCACGAGATACGCGGTGCGCGTGCCGTAGGGCGTCATTTGCGGCACGAGCGTCGAGTAGCTGGGCGCGTTGTGATCGCCGTTGACGATGAAGCTCTCCGGCCACGGGACCTGCAGCGCGTCGATCACGCCGATGATCGTCTGCATGGGCTTGCTCGGATCGCCGGAGATGTTGATCTGCTTGCCGACCGCGTCTTCGCCCGGGAACAGCTTTTCGGCGAGCGCGCGGGTCACCATCAGAACGGGCGGCCAATCGCTCGAACGCGCGTCGCGCACCGTGATCTCTTCGGGCTTGAAATTGCGGCCTGCGACGAGCCTCAGCCCATACGCATCGAGCCCGTGCTCGTCGACGAAGTAGATCGCCGTCGACGTGGTCGCGGTCTTCTGATCCGCTTTCAGGCTGACACCTTCGCTCCAGCCGCTCTGGCTCATCGGCACCGTGTTCATCGGCGACACGTCCTTGACCCCGGGCAAGCCGCGCAGCAGCGCCAAATCTTCGGTGAAGGCGTTCTTCGTGTTGAACGAATCGCCGAAGCCGAAGCTCGCGACCGTGAACGTGTTCGCTTCGTCCATGCCGCTCGGCCGGCCCATGGTGTCCATGCGCTGGCGGATGATGAAGAGCGCATTGCAGACGATCGCGAGCGTCAGCGCGATTTGCAGGCCGATCAGGATCAGCGCGACCTTGCTGCGCATC
>DASRHK010000039.1:0-49764 GCA_035650495.1 Nevskiaceae bacterium
CCCGGGGAGTGAGCCATCGCAAGGAAGCGGACCGCGGAGCACGCCATGCGTTCTTTCAATCTCGTCATCGCCGCCACCCTTTCGTCCCTCGCGGCGTGCGGCACCAGCACCGATCCTTCGCTCAGCAGCGGTCCCGTCGTCGGACCCGGTGCCGACGCCGGCGAGATCCACGTGCTGTCGAATCGTCCGGACCTCATCAATGGCGACGACGCGCTCATCGAGGTGGTTCCATCCAACGCGAAGGCGAGCTACGCGATCGCGCTCAACGGTCACGACATGACGCCGTCGTTCAGGCAGCTCGCCGACGGTCGCATCGTCGGGCTCGTCAACGGGCTTTCGCTCGGCGAGAACACGGTCACCGCGCAGATCGCCGGCGCGACGTCGAGCGTGACCATCGTCAATCATCCGAACGGCGGCCCGGTGCTCGCGGGTCCGCAGAATGTGCCGTGGCAATGCGAGGACGGCGCGCTCGACGCGCAATGCAACAAGCCGGCCGAGTTCACTTACTTCTACATGCCGACCGGATCGAACCAGGATTTCCAGCCGTACGATCCGGCCAATCCGCCGACCGACGTTGCGACGACGACGACGGACAGCGGCGTCACCGTTCCGTACATCGTGCGTGTCGAAACGGGTTATCAGGATCGCGATCAGTACAAGATCGCAGTGCTGTTCCAGCCCGGACAGGACTGGACCGCCGCGCAGCCGCAGGAGCAGTTCAATCACAAGCTCGTGATCACGCATGGCGCGAGCTGCGACGTCGACTACGCGACGGGCGGCGCGCCCTCCGTGATCAGCTACAACCCGGCCGATCTGCTCGGCTTGCCGGTGCAACTGCCCTTCAGCTTTTTCGCCGACAGCATGAAGTACGCGCTCGGCGCGGGCTTCGCGGTGATGTCGACCGCGCTCGACAACAACGGCCACGACTGCGACGTCGTCATCCAGGCCGAGTCGCTGATCATGGCGAAGGAGCATCTGATCGAGCAGTACGGCACGCTGCGCTACACGATCGGCACCGGCTGCTCCGGCGGATCGCTCGCGCAGCAGTGGATCGCCAACGCGTATCCCGGCATCTATCAGGGCATCCTGCCGACCTGCTCGTTCCCCGATACCTGGTCCTCCGCGACGCAGGTCATGGACTATCACCTGCTGCGCGCGTATTTCGAGCACCCCAATAATTGGGGCGCCGGCATCGTGTGGACGCCGGATCAATGGGCCGACGTCGAGGGCAATCAGCTGCCGGTCGACGCGATCGTCAGCGACATCGGCTTCTTCAACGCGATCGTGCCCACGCATGCGTGCGGCGGCATCAGCGACGAGCAGCGCTACGACCCGCAGAACAATCCGACCGGCGTGCGCTGCTCGATCGCCGACATGGCAATCAACGTGTTCGGCGCGCGCGGTCCTTCGGTGTGGTCAGCGGTCGAGCAGCAGCTCGGTCACGGCTTCGCCGGCGTGCCGGTCGACAACGTCGGCGTGCAGTACGGCCTCGCCGCGCTGCAGGGCCTGCAGATCACGCCGGATCAGTTCGTCGATCTCAACGCCAAGATCGGCGGGCTCGACATCGACATCAATCCGACGGCGAATCGCATCGCGGCGGATCATCCCGCGCTCGAGAATGCGTACCGCAGCGGCATGATCAACGTCGGCAACAATCTCGATCAGACCGCGATCATCGACTGCCGCGGCCCCGATCCCGGCGCGGCACACGATTCGTATCGCGCGTTCGCGATCCGCGCGCGGCTCGATCGCGAGCACGGCAATCACGATAACCAGCTCATCTGGGAAGGTCCCGCGCCGATCGTCGGCGACACGCAGTGCAACCAGACGAGCCTGATCGCGATGGATCAGTGGCTCGCGGCAGTCGAGAAGGACACGAGCCCGCGGCCGATCGCGCAGAAGATCGTCAACGACAAACCCGAAGGTCTCGGCGATCAGTGCTGGGATGGACTCGGCGACTTCATCGCCGACGGCCTGTGCCCGCAGCCGATCGTTCCGGTGTACGGCACGCCGCGCACGGTCGCCGGCGACGCGCTCACCACCGACACGAACAAGTGCCAGCTGAAGCCGATCGACACGGCCGACTACGGACTGCTCGGGCTTGCGTTCACCGACGCGCAGCTGGCGACGCTCGCGCAGGTGTTCCCGGATGGCGTGTGCGACTACAGCAAGCCCGCGGTTGCCTTCGGCCCGACCGTCGCGTGGCTCACCTATCAGGATGCGAGCGGCGCGGTGATCACCGGCGGACAGCCGCTGCCAGCGATGCCGCTGGCAGCGGGCTGGGTGAGCCCGGCGTTTCGCTGAAGCCCTAAGCTGCTGCCGCCGGCGGCGCCGGAGGCGGCACCGATCCGCGCGGATCCGGGCCGTACTGGTTCTGGCCCTTGTCGCCGTCCTGCACCCAGAACACGATCATGATGATCAGGCCGATGAGCGGGATGAGCAGCAGCAGCTGCAGCCAGCCGGACTTGTTGGTGTCGTGCAGGCGCCGCGCGCCGACCGCGAGCCCCGGGATCAGCACCGCCAGCGCATAGATCGCCCGCAGGATCCACAGGTGCGTGATGATCGCGACGACGGCGATGCCCAGCGAGACCAGGAAGTTGACCAGCACGAACATCCAGAACTCCTCGCGATGCGCCCGGCCGTCGAACTGCGCATAGCGGTTCTTGAGGATGTCCACATACCAGTTCCAATTCATGTCGCTCCCCTTTCGTTTTGTGCAGCAGAAGCCATGAGAGTAAACCTCTGTAGAGAATTCTTCACGCTGCCGATGCAGAGCCTTGCGGCGATGACAAGATTCCCGCGCCGCACATCGCGCATGCCAGGGAGATCACTGCAGTGGACACGCTGGTTCAGCTTCAAGCCAAGGACTTCATCACCGTTTCGCGCCCGTACCTCACCGCCGCGAGCCGGCCGCTGACGGAGTACGAGCTGTCTTCGCGCCGTCTCGACGGCCTGCCGCTGACCGATCCGATCGATCCGGCCCAGTTCATCGGCGACGACGAGAAGCTGCACCCGCGCTACGAGTCGAAGCTCGGCGACGGCAAGTTCAAGATCCGCGCGACGCTGATCACGGTGAACCGGCCGAAGCACGGCAGCTGGTACGAGCTGCGCATCGGCACGCGCTATCGCTTCACCTATCGCAGCGTCCGCGCCGCGATCCGCGCGTTCAAGTCGCTCAGCGCCGACAACCTGCAGCCCTACGGCTGGACGTCGAACAACGGCATCCCGCCCGCGAGCGGCAACGTGCTCGCCGGCTTCGGCAAGCTGTTCGGGATCAGCGCACCCGCGTGAGAACATAGGCGCCTCTTATGAGGCGCCGAATCTCCGATTTCCTCGTCGCCATGACGCTGGTCCTGGCGGCGCTCTACGCGTACACCGCGTTTCGCATCGGCGATTCGCTCGGCGCGCGTCTGGCGCTCGCGATTCCCTTCGTATTGATCTGGCTGGTGCCGGCGGTTTACTGGGCCGGCGATCGCGAAGGTCATACGCGACTCGATGACTGGATCCACGCCGGCAGCTACGTGTCGATGGGCTGGCTCAACTTCGCGGTGCTGCTGCAGCTCTGCCGCGATGTTCTCTGGTTGATCCCCGCGCTGCGGCCGTCGATCGAAGCCAACGGCGAGGCGTGCGTCCTCGCGGGCTCGTTCGTCGCGCTCGGCGTCGGCATGTTCTGGGGACTGCGCGGACCCGGCGTGGTCCGCGTCGACGTGCCGATCGACGGCTTGCATCCCGATCTCGACGGCCTGCGCATCGCGCAGATCAGCGACCTGCACGTCGGCCCGATCATCCGCACGCGCTACGTGAAGCGCGTCGTCGAGCTGGCGCGATCGCTCGAGCCCGATCTCTACGCGCTCACCGGCGACTTCGTCGACGGTCCCGTCGAGCGTCTCGGCGTGCATCTGCAGGCCTTCGCGGAGATCGCGAACCAAGGCCGCGCGTACTTCATCACCGGCAATCACGAGTACTACTCCGGCGCCGGCGCGTGGATCGACGCGTTCCGCACGCTCGGGATCCCGACGCTGCAGAACACGCATGTGCTCGTCGAGCGCAGTCGCGCACGGCTGATGATCGCCGGCGTCAACGATCCGATGGCGCGACGCTACGGCGACGACGCCGCGCCCGATCCGCAGCGAGCGATCGCGGGCGGGCGCGCCGATTTCAAGCTCCTGCTCGCGCACAATCCGAAGATCGCTCCGCGCGCGGCCGAAGCGGGATTCGATTTGCAGCTCTCGGGCCACACGCACGCCGGGCAGTTCTTCCCCTGGACGCTCGCCGTGCAGAAGATCCACGCGCCGCACGTCGCGGGCCTCACGCGCGAAGGCCGGATGTGGGTCTACGTGAGCGCCGGCACCGGCAGCTGGGGACCGCCGCTGCGCTTCGGCACGCGCACCGAAGTGACGCTGCTGCGACTGATCGCGGCGAGATAACGACCGCTCGCGGGCGCGATTCGACCGTTCGCCACGAACGGGGCCGCCCTCGAAGCCGCGCCGTAGAATCGCGCGATGAAGCAGTCGCTGCCGCCGCCACCACCACCGCCAGGGTCCGCGCGCGCGTACTGGATCTGTCAGTGCGCGGGCTGGTACGGGTATGCGGCGATCATGTCGTCGATCCTGATCGTGCTGCATGTCCGGCCGCTGGGGCTCGCGATCTCCGGCTCGGAGATCGAGCTCCCGCCGTTGCCCCGCGCGATCTTCGAGCTGTTCGGACTCGGCACCATCGGCATCGGCGTCACCCATCTGATGCGTGCCTACATGCGTCGTCAGCGCTGGGACATGCTGCCGATCTGGCCGCTGTCGCTGCGCGTCCTCGTCGCCGGATTCCTGATCAGCCCCGCCCTTGCCATCCCGCAGGAATTCATGTCGGTGTCGTGGCTCACGCAGCTGCCGCCCGGGACGTCCGAGTGGATGGTGCTCCTGCAGAAAATGGTCAACTGGGCCGCGCTGTTCTGGATCTGGATGGCGATCTACTTCGTCGCGCTCGAAGGCCGCAAGCGCCGCTACGCCGAGCTGCGACAGTCCGAGCTCGCTCGCGAGCTCCAAGCCGCGCAGCTGCGCCTGCTGAAGGCGCAGGTCAATCCGCACTTCCTGTTCAACTCGCTCAACTCCGTGCGCGCGCTGATCGCCGAAGACACCAACGCCGCGATCCGCGCCGTGACACAGCTGGCGCGCACGCTGCGCTATTCGCTCGCATCCGGCGATCCACCGGAGTTCGTCACGCTGGATCAGGAGCTGGAGACCGTCGCCGACTATCTCGAGCTCGAAGGCTTGCGCCTCGGCGAGCGTTTGCGCATCGAGCACGACATCGACGACGACGCCCTGCCGGTGCGCATCCCGGTGATGCTCGTGCAGACGCTCGCGGAGAACGCGATCAAGCACGGCATCGCCGAATTGCCCGAAGGCGGCGCGCTGCGCATGTCCGCGCGCGTGCGCGACGGCTCGTTGCGCCTCGAGATCGAGAATCCGCGACCTCGCAACGCCGGCCCGCGCGACGGCGAAGGCGTCGGCTTGCGCAACGGCAGCGAGCGTCTGCGCCTGCTGTTCGGCGACGACGCGTCGCTCGATCTCGATCTCTCGGCGCCCGATCGCGCCATCGCGCGGCTTCGCGTGCCGGTGGGCCGATGAGAGCGTTGATCGTCGACGACGAGCCACTCGCGCGCCGCGAGCTCAAGCGGATGCTCGCCGACTTCGCGTGGATCGAGGTCGTCGGCGAAGCGGCGAACATCGACGAGGCGCAGAAGCGAATCGAGGAGCTCTCGCCCGAGCTCGTGTTCCTCGACATCAAGATGCCGGGCGGATCGGGCTTCGATCTGCTCGAACGGCTCGAGCAGGTGCCGCAGGTGATCTTCACCACCGCCTACGATCAGCACGCGGTGAAAGCATTCGAAGTGAACGCGCTCGACTATCTCCTGAAGCCGATCGAGCCCGAGCGCCTCGCGGCCGCGATCGCGCGCGCACGCAGGCGCGTCGACGAGCCGTCGCAGCCGCGCAGCAGCGAGCCCGCGCTCGATCAGCTGTTCGTGCGCGACGGCCCGCGCTGCTGGTTCGTGCCGCTCGCCGACGTGAGCCTGCTCACCGCCGACGGCAACTACGTGCGGCTGCTGTGGGGCACGCGCCAGCCGCTGCTCGGACGCCCGCTCACCGCAATCGAGCAGCGGCTCGATCCGAAGCAGTTCTTCCGCGCCAATCGCAAGCAGATCTTCAACCTCGCGTTCGTCGAGCGCGTCGAGCTCGGCATCGGCGGCCGGCTGCACGTGCAATTGCGCGGCGGTCCCGAGGTCGAGATCTCGCGCCGCCAGGCGCGGCTGTTCCGCCAGCAGACCACCGTCTAGCGCGGCCGCTCGCGAGCCGCTTCCGACCGCTCGACATTCTTTTTCGGAGCGAGCGATCAAGCCTCCTAGTCTTCTCCGCATCGAATCCGTGGCGGAGGAGAATCATGACCAGGCGCTTCATCATCGTTTGCGCGTTGCTCGCGCTCGCGGGTTGCGCGATGGATCCCGCGGGGCGCGGTCCGTCGCTGGCCGCCGGCGGCGATCGTCCGGTCTCGCCGCCGGCGCATTGCGATCGCATCAAGGTCGTGTGCATGGACCTCACCGTTCCCGGCGCCGCGTTGAGGGTGCTTCCGTTGCCGACGGTGACGCTGCCGGCTGTGCCGAATCTCCTGACGCTGCCGCGCTGATCAGCGCAGAATCCAAGCCGTGAGACTCCGCGGCTTCGATCCCCGACGACGGCACCTGCTCCGGCTTCTCGCCGGCGCCGGTGCGTCGCTGGCGCTGCCGGGCTGCAGGTCTTCCGGCGCGAGCGGCGTCGCGGGGCCGGTCGGTCGCGTCGTCATCATCGGTGCCGGCATGGCCGGACTCACCGCCGCGAATGCGCTGCGCAACGCCGGCGTCGACAGCGTGATCCTCGAAGCGCGCGATCGCATCGGCGGACGATTGTGGACACGCGACGTCGGCGGACTCGCGGTCGACTTCGGCGGCAGCTGGATCCACGATCCGCAGGGCAATCCGATGAGCGACTTCGCCGACCGCTGCGGCGTGTCGCGCACGCCGGTCGATCCAACCAGCGACATCGCGTCGATCTACGCGTACGACGAGCGCACCGGGCCGCTGCTCACGCCGGAGATCCTGCATGCGTTCGCCGGCTACGAAGGCTTCGAGGAAACCGCGGGCACCTGGCTGCGCCAAGTCGGCAACGATGCGTCGATGAAGGACGGCATCGAGGCGTACTACACAACGGTCGGCACCGCGATGCTGCCCGATCAGCGTCGTCGCGCCGAGCACGTGACCCGCTACGTCCACGAAACCTTCGACGCCGCCGACTGGGACGCGGTCTCGCTCTACTACGACGTGAACTCGCCGATCGACAGCTACGGTGGCAGCGAATTCGGCGACTTCCCGAATGGCGGCTACATCCAGCTCGTGAATGCGATGGCCGGACGCTCCGACATCCGGCTCGGGCATCGCGTCACGCGCATCGCCTATGACGCCGACGGCGTGCACGTCGACGTCGACATGCCCACCGGCGCGCAGCGCTTCGAGGGTACGCACGCGATCGTCACGCTGCCGCTCGGCGTGCTGAAGGCCGGCGACGTCGTGTTCGATCCGCCGTTGCCCGACGGCAAGCTCGGCGCGATCCAGCGCGTCGGCTACGGGCACTTCGAGAAAGTCGCGCTGCGCTTCGATCGCGCGTTCTGGGAGGACGGCACGCCGCAGCGCTCGCATTTCTATTTCGTTTCGGCGAACGACGAGCTGCCGATGGAATTCCCGTTCTTCCTCGATCTGCAGAAGTCGTTCACTCAACCGGTGCTGATCGGACTGACGTCCGCCTTGTTCGCCGAGCACTTCGTCACGCTCACGCAGGACCAGATCGCGGCGCGCGTGCTCGAGATCCTGCGCGAAGCCTACGGCAGCAGCGTCCCCGATCCGACGCACGTCATGACGTCGGCGTGGGGCGTGGATCCGTTCTCGCACGGCTCGTACTCCTATCTCGCCGTCGGCTCGACGCCGGAGGACATGGACGCGCTCGGCGAGCCGATCGGCGATCGCGTGCTGTTCTGCGGCGAAGCGACCTACAAGGCGCGCTACGGTTACGCCGACGGTGCGTTGTCGTCGGCGTTGCGGGAAGTGAATCGGCTGCTCGGCACGGACAACGCTTCGGTCACGCCGAACGGCTGATCAGCTTTCCAGCGCCGCAGTCTCCAGCGCATAGCCGACCCCGTAGACGCTCCGGACCGGATCGGCGTCGCCGAGCGCCTCGCGCAGCTTGCGGCGAAGGTTCTTGATGTGACCGTCGATGTTGCGCTCGTAGCCGGCGAAGTCGGTCCCCTTCGCCCGCTCCAGCAGTTGTCCGCGCGACCATACGCGATGCGGCTGCTCGGTCATCGCCGCGAGCAGCGCGAACTCGATCGGCGTGAGCGGGATCTCCTCGCCGCGCACGCGTGCGACGTGCGCTGCGCGGTCGACCTCGAGCACGCCGAGCGTCAGGCGCGCGCCGGTCGGCGCCTTCGGCTGCAGTCGACGCAGGATCGCCTTGGCGCGCGCGACGATCTCGCGCGGGCTGAACGGCTTGCACACGTAGTCGTCGGCGCCGAGCTCGAGCCCGATCAGCCGATCGACTTCGTCGACGCGCGCGGTGAGCATGAGGATCGCGGGCGACGGCTCGTGCGCTCGCAACGCGCGACAGACTTCGAGTCCGTCCTTGCCGGGCAGCTGCAGATCGAGCACGACGAGATCGGGGCGCTTGCGCAGCACGAAGGCCTCGACGTCGTCGCCGCGATGGAGCACGTCCGCGCGCATGCCGGCGTGCACGAAGTAGTCGCGCAGCAGCTCTGCGATCTTCACTTCGTCGTCGACGATGAGGATCGAGTCGCTCATGTCACCAGCGGCAACAGGATCTCGATCGACAGCCCGCCCTGCTCCGACGGACCCGCCTCGATGCTGCCGCCGTGCGCTTCCACGATCGAGCGGCAGATCGACAGCCCGAGCCCGCTGCCGCCGGCGACGCGCGTGCGCGCGACGTCGGTGCGGTAGAGGCGGTCGAACAATCGCGACAACGCCATCTTCGGCACACCCGGGCCGGCATCCGCGACGATGATGCTCGCGAGCTTGCCGGCGCGCCGCGCGATCACGCGCACGGGACCCGGCGGATCGGCATGCCGCAGCGTGTTGTCCAGCAGGTTCGTCACGACCTGATCGAGGCGCTGCGCATCACCGTTCACGTGCAGATCGAGGTCGCGCGCGTCGACGACGAGGTCGAAGCCGCGCGCGGTGAAGCGCTCCTTCATGCGCGCCGCGGTCTCGACGACGAGCGGCGTGATCGCCAGCGATGAGCGCCGGATGTTGAGCCCGCCGGTATCGGCGAGCGCGAGCGTGTGCAGATCGTCGACCAGTCCCGACAGTCGCACCGCTTCCTGATGCAGCGAGCGCGCATTGGTCCGATCGAGCTTGCGCACGCCATCGAGGACGGCCTCGAGCTCGCCGCGCAGCACCGCAAGCGGCGTGCGCAGCTCGTGCGCGATGTCGGCGAGCCATTGCCGCTGCCGATCGTCGTAGCGCTGCAGCGCTTCGGCAAGGCGGTTGAAATCCTGCGCGAGCCTGCCGATCTCGTCGCCGCTCGCGACTTCGAGCCGCGCAGCGAAGTCCCGGCGCGCGAGCGCGGCGACCCCGTCGGAGAGCTTGCGGATCGGACGCAGGATGATCGCCGTGAGCAGCCACGAGATCAGCGCCGCCAGCGCCATCGCGCAGGCGCCGACGGCAACGACGCCGCGCAATTGCTGGTGATGGAAGCGCATCTCGTCGACTTCCGGCGGACCCTGGATCGCGGGCCGCGCGAGGGTGCCGATGGTGCGACCGCCGGCGACGATCGGCACTTCCATGTCGCCCTGCGGTGGCGGCTCACGCCGATCGCCGGCGACGATGTTGCCCTCGGTGTCGCGCACGCGCAGCGGCGGCGGCCCGCGCTCGTGACGTGGGCGTGGCTCGTCGCTCTCTTCGGGATCGCGCGGCGGCGGGCGCCGATCGTAATCGTCGACCGGCGGTCCCGGACGCGCCCGCAGCACTTGCGACGCGGCGCGGCCGAGATCGCCTTCCCGTGCATAAGCGTGAGCGACGTCGCCGGCGACGTTGCTCATCCGCTCACGCTCCTGCGCTTCGATGAACGCCGTGAAGTTGTACGCCGTGTAGTAGCGCATCACCACGAGCGCGCTGGCGATCAGCACGGCCGCGGCGAGCAGCTGCAACCCGAACAGCTTCCAGAACAGCGAGCGCATGCGCCATGGTAATGCGGCGCCGGATCGCGCCGAGCGGGTCACAGCGCTTCCGCAGAGTTTCTCCACAATTTCCACACAGTCGCTCCCTAGGCTTGCGATCGAGGCTGCAAGGGAGATGACGATGACGCTGCGACTCTGCGGAATGCTGCTCACGCTGTGCGCGCTCGCCGGCTGCGGCGGCGGATCGGATACGACCGCGGCATCGCCGCCCGCGCTCGCCGCGCAGCGGCCACCGCCGAATCAGCCGCCTCCGCCGAATCAGCCGCCGCCGGCGAACCAACCACCTGCGCAGAATCCTCCTCCGCCGCCGGCCGCCAACGGCACGCTCGACCAACAGCTGCGCGGGCTGATCGCGCAGCAGAATCTCACCGGCGATCCGAGCCGCGGCCGCGATCTGCCGGCGCTCGACTCGCCGCTCGCGCAGCTCGGCATGCGCCTGTTCTTCTCGAAGACGCTCGGCGGCGATCTCGAAGTCGCGTGCGCGACGTGCCACCACCCCGACCTCGCGGGCACCGATCTGCTGTCGATGCCGGTGGGGGTCGACGCGATCGATCCGAATCTCGTCGGTCCCGGCCGCAATCGCGCCGACGATCTGCCGAACGTTCCGCGCAACGCGCCGACGACGTTCAACGTCGCGATGTGGGATCGCTTCCTGTTCGACGACGGGCGGATCGAGTCACTGACGCCGCGCCGCGGTGCGAATGGCGCCGCGGGCCCGATCCGCACGCCCGACTCGCCGTTCGGCTCCGCCGATCCTGCGGCCGGCTCGAATCTGCCCGCAGCGCAATCGCGTTTTCCGGTGACGTCGACGGCGGAGATGCGCAACGCCTTCCTGCCGGATCAGAGCGACGACGCGGTGCGCGATGCGCTCGCCGCGCGCTTCCGCACTGCGCAATGGTTGCCGCTGTTCCAGGCCGCGTACGGCGCCGGCGATGCGCAATCGCTCGTCACCTATTCGCACATCGCCGAGGCGATCGCGGCCTACGAGCGCTCGCAGGTCCTCGTCGACACGCCATGGCGCGACTACGTCGCGGGCAACAACGCGGCGATCTCCGATGCCGCCAAGCGCGGGGCGCTCGTGTTCATGCGGCCCGCCAACAACGGCGGCGCCGGCTGCTCCGGCTGCCATCGCGGCGATTTCTTCACCGACGAGAATTTCCACACGATCGCGATCCCGCAGATCGGCCCCGGCAAAGGCGACGGCACGACCGCCGACGACGACTTCGGCCGCGCGCGCGAGACCGCCGATGCCAACGACAAGTACCAATTCCGCACGCCGACCCTGCTCAATGTCGCGATCACCGCGCCTTACGATCACGACGGCGCGTTCGCGACGCTCACCGACGTGATCCGTCATTACCGCAATCCGCAGGCGTCGGCGACGAATTACGTGAGCAATCACCGCTGGTGCAACCTGCCTCAGTTCGCGTCATTGCCCCGCGCGCAGTGCGAAGCGCTCTATCCCAATGCTGCCGCGAACACGCAGGCAGCGCTCGCGAAGCTGCAAGCGGATCGCCAGGCGCGCCGGCGCGCGCTGCCGCCGATCAACATCGACGACGCGCAGATCGCCGACGTCGTCGCCTTCCTGCAGACGCTGACCGATCGTTGCGCCGTCGACCTGACTTGCGTGCATCGCTGGGTGCCGCCGCGCGACGGCGGCCCGGACCAGCATCAGCTCGATGCGGTGAACGAGCGCGGCGATCCACCCTGACGGCGAAGGAACGGCATGAGGAGCGACGCGACCTTCTCGGGATCGTCGACCATCGGCCAGTGGCCGCAGCCTTCGAGGATGTGCACCTCGGCGTCGAAGTATTGCTTCTGCGACTCCGCGAACTTCACGGGCACGAAGGGATCACCGTCGCCCCAGAGAACGAGCGCCGGCAAGCGCAGGGATTTCACGGCGTCGATCGCGGCTCGGGCGCGGCCGCCCGGGTCGGAGGTCGCGCGATAGAACTTGAGCACCGCGCGCTTGTGTCCCCAGTCCGCAAAACCCGTCACGCGATCCAGGAACGCGTCGGGGAACGGTCGCGGATTGTTGGCGTTCAGTGCGTGGCGCACGCGCGGCTTGCTCGCGAGCAGCTGGAACAGCTCGCCGACGATCGGCGTGCGCCAGATGCGCGCGAGCGAGTGCCATCGATAGTCCGGCATGATGCCGACGTTGATCAGCGCGACGCTCTTCACGCGCGCGGTGTGCTCGATCGCCCACTGGAAGCCCCAGGCGCCGCCGAGATCGTGGAGCACGAGATGCACGCGCTCGATGCTCAGCGCGCGAAGAATTCCGTCGAGATGCCGCGCGAAGCCTTCGGCCGTGTAATCGAAGTCGCGCGCTCGATCGGCGCGGCCGAAGCCGGGCATGTCCGGCGCGATGACGCGCGCGAACGCGGCGATCTGCGGCAATAGATAGTGGAAGTCATCGCTCGGGCCGGGATTGCCGTGCACGAACACCACCGCTTCTGTGCTGCGCTCGTCGCCGGCGCAGAACACCGAGCTCGTCACGCCGTCGACGGCGATGCGCTTCTCTTCCATCGACGCATGATGCATCAACGACAAACGTACGGCGCCAGCGGCGGCTCCTCGGGCGCATCCGGTACGTCGCTGTTGCCGCTTGCGAAGAAGTAGTAATTGCCTTGCAGGCTCGCGACCGGACCGATACCCGGGATCAAAAGATCAGCGCATGCAAGCGCATTCACGCGCGACAGATCAGCAGGACCGTCGTGCGTCAACGCGTCGATCACGATCGCGTAGACCGCGCCGTCGCGCATCAGGCCGACGTGATCCACCGGCCGGCCGGGACACAGATCCTGGATCGCGATGTTCGCTGCACCGGCAATCGCAGAGGTCGCGTCACCGATCTCGGGCTCCACCAGCTCGTCGTTGTCGCTGTAGATGCTCGTCGCGCTCGCCGCGACGCCGAGGTCGCCGTCGTCGATCGCCGCGATGAATTGCGATCCGCGACGTTGCTGCCAGTGCGCCGGCTTGCAGCCCGGCACGCAGTACGCGTTCGCGATCGTCGTGCCGTGATTCGGCGCACCGAGCGTCACGACATCGTCGACGAGCCCGCGCGTGTCGGGCCACCACTTCAGCGCCCAGCGCGCCTCGAGTCCGCCCTGGCTGTGCGTGATCACGTCGACGCGCTTGCCGGTGAGGTTCGCGATCACGCGCAGCGCGTGGACGAGATATTCGCTGGATTGCTGGATGTCGACGTAGGCCTTGCCGGGTAGATCGAGCGTGAAGACATCGTAGCCCGCGGCCGTCAGCGCGGGCAGATACGTTCCGTGCCAGCTCTCGAAGCTCGTCGAGCCGGTGCCGTGGATCAGCAGGACCGGCTGCGATCCGCTCAGGGTTTCCGGAAGGCCGATCGCTTTGTCGACGTCACCGGGATCAACCGACAACGCTGGCTCGACGCCGCACACGCTCGACGCGTCGCCGCCCGACTCGATCTGCGAACCGCCGCCGCACGCGCAGAGCGCGAGCAGCATCGCGATCACGCTACTGGCATGCCGGAACATCGTAGGAAACCCCCGCCTCCGGGGTGACGACTTGCGACGGCGTCTCCCGCCCGAGCGTCTGCAGCATGCACGTCGTGTGGCACGTGTAGGCGCCGTCGACGCCGAGAGTCACCATGCGCTGGAAATCCGCCGGCGCGTCGACCGCCCACGGCATCGCGAGCTTGCCGAGCGCGTGCACGTTGTTCACGTAGAGCTGGTTGAAGTCCGGCGGCAGGATGTCCGAGGACGAATGATCCGTGTCGCTCGCGGCCACGTACGCGTAGTTCTCCGTCGCCGAGCCGAGCGTGAGGAACGAGGTGACGATCTCCGGATCGAGCGCCTTCACGCGCTGCAGCGAGGTCGGCCAGAACGATTCGACGATGATCCGGTGCTGCAGGCCGTATTCGTGGATGAGCGGCACCAGCACGTCGGCCATCGCGTGGCCCTGCGGATCGAAGTTCGCGTCATACGGGATGTTCTTGATCTCGACCGCGATCAGCGGCAGGTGCTGGTCGACCGCGAACTGGAAGAACTCGCGCGCCGTCGGGATCCGCACGCCTTTGCCGCGCATCGCGTAGTCCTGACCGTCGTTCGGGTCGCGCGTCGGATCGGTGACGAGTCCGCCGAGGCCGGGCGCGGTGCCAGGCACCCACCAGAACGCCGCATCGCACGCCCGCACTTCGGCGAGGGTGTGGCTGTTCACCGCGCCCGTGCAGTCGGTCGTGCGATCGAGCGTGCCGTCGTGGATGAGCACGAGCTCGCCATCGGAGGTCATGTTGAGATCGGCTTCGAGGACGTCCGCGCCCTGGCGCTGCCCGTTGCGGACCGCGACCATCGTGTTCTCGGGCGCGAAGTAGCAGTCCCCCTCGTCGGCGATCACCACCGGCTTGTGCAGCTGCAGCGGCGAGACGAAGTTGTCCGACGCCGAGGGCGACGCTTCGCTGGACGCACCGTCGCCGCCGCAACCGGCGAGCACGACGACGAACCCCAGCGCGATCCCCCGAGCCACGCCCTTCCCCGTTTCAGAAACATGATCGTTTCTCGAAGGTATGATAGGGTTTCTGACCCATGGGCACAAGCACTGCTCTGGCTGCGATCGCAGCGCGCAAATTCCGCAAGGGCGGGCGCCATCCGCTCACCCGCAAGGCCGTCGCGGAGTCGCAGCGCTCGCGCATGCTGGAGGCGATCGCGCACGTGGTCGCCGACAAGGGCTACGCGGCGGCGTCCGTCGCCGACGTCATCGCCATCGCCGGCGTGTCGCGCCGCACGTTCTACGAGCAGTTCGCCGACATCGAAGGCTGTTTCCTCGCTGCCTACGAAGCGGGGCGCGAGCGGTTGCTCCGGCGCATCCGCGACTCGATCGCACGCCTGCCGCGCAGTGACTGGCGCGCGCGGGCCCGCGTCAGCCTCTCCGCGTATCTCGACGGCCTGGCGGCGGAGCCGTCGGCGTCGTGGGCCTACAGCATCGAAGTGTTTGCCGCCGGCCGTAAGGCGCTGGCCGAGCGCGCGAAGGTGCTGCAGCACTGGGTCGACCAGTGGCGCGAGCTGCTGCGCATCGCCCGCCGCGACGGCGCGCGCGTGAAGACGGTTTCCGACGCTCGCCTGCTGGCGCTGGTTGGCGGGATCGAGGAGCTCGTGCGCGACTGCCTGCGCACACGCGGGGCCAGCAAATTGCCCGATCTGCTCGACACGGCAACCGAGCTCGCCATCGCCGCCGCCGAGGGCTGACCGGCCGTTCTTGCCGCTGCTCCCCGGTTGACGTATACAAGGGTGGACCGGCGGGGGGGCCGGCAGGGATGCAGCAAAACCAGCAGCGGCGACTACCGTCGCCATTCCTGATCCGCTACCTGTTCGGCGGCGCCGCCTTCGTGTACGTGACCGTGCTCGGCGCCGTTGCGCCCGGGCTCCTCGACCTTCTCGGGTTCCAGCTGTTGTGCGTGTTCGGCTGCGGCGCCTTCGCGCTCGTGCAGTGGTACGACCGGCGCCATCCGCTCAGGGCCCGCCTGCCCTACGCGATGATGGCGATCGAGGTGCCGGCCATCTCGCTCGGCATCGCGAGCGACCCGCACTCTGCGATGCCGTTGCAGCTCTACGTGCTGGTGACCATGCTCGAGCACGGATTGCGCTACGGGCTCGCCACCTTCCGCATCGCGCTCGTGGCGTCGCTGTCGACCATCGCGGCTGCCTTCACCCTGCGCGACATCTTCGTCTCCGGCGTGATCTCGCCCGACGCCGCCTCGCTCGCGTTCTTCATCGTCGCGATTGCGCTGTACGTGTGGCCGATGATGGCGGAGAGCGAAGCCACGCACCGCGCACTGTCCGATGCGCACGAGCACATGAAGCTGTCGGTTTCCGCGACCGGGCTCGGCCTGTGGTCGAGCGACGTGCGCGCCAACAAGCTCTTCCTCGACTACAACTCGCGGCATCTGCTCGGCGTGCCGGCGCCCGACGAGTACACGCACACGTTCGACGATTTCGTGAAGGCGCTGTCGCCTGCCGAAGCCACCGCCATCCGCAATGAGTTCCGCACGGCGATGCTCGAGCGCAGGCCCTACGATCACGAGTACAGCATCAAGCTGCCCGACGGGACGCGCCGCTACATCGGCTCGCGCGCGCAGCCGATCTACGACGACGCCGGGCGGCTGGTACGCTGGGTCGGCGTGTCGTGGGACAACACGCGCCATCGCGCGACGCACGAGGCGATGCGCGAGTATCAGGCGACGCTGTCGCTCGCGATGCGCGCGGCTTCGTTCGGCATCTGGTCCAGCGATCCGGTCGCGCGCCGGCTCACCTGGGACGACAACTGCCACCGCATCTTCGGGCTCAAGCCCGGGACGTTCAGCGGCAAGTTCGAGGACTGGATCGGCATGCTGCATCCCGACGACGTCGACCGCGTGTCCAATGCGCTGCTCGCCGGCTTGCGCAAGCGCAAGCCCTACGACGTCGAGTACCGCGTGCGCTGGCCCGACGGCAGCGAGCACATCGTCGCCTCGCGCGCGGAATTCCTGTTCGAGGACGGTGCCAAGATGCCGCAGCGCGCCGTCGGCGTGTACTGGGACGCGACCGCGCAGCGCGCCGACCAGGCGAAGCTGCGGCAGACCGCGAAGGAGCTGCTCGTCGCCAAGACCGCGGCAGAAGCCGCGGCGAAGGCCAAGAGCGAATTCCTCGCCAACATGAGCCACGAGATCCGTACGCCGATGAACGCGGTGATGGGGCTCAACAGCAAGCTGCTCGACACCCAGCTGTCGCCGCCGCAACGCGAGATCGCCGAGCGCATGCGCTTCTCGGCCGAGTCGCTGCTGACGATCATCGACGACGTGCTCGACTTCTCCAAGGGCGAAGCCGGGATGATGTCGCTCGAGGTCGCCGAGCTCGACCTGCGCGCGGTCGTCGAAGGCGCGATGGAGGTCGCCGCCGATCAGGCGCAGGCGAAGGGCCTCGATCTCGCCCTGCTCTACGATCGCCGGCTGCCGCACGGCCTGCGCGGCGATCCCGCGCGCTTGCGGCAAGTGCTGATCAACCTGCTCTCCAACGCCGTGAAGTTCACCCATCGCGGCGAGATCGTGGTCTCGGCGACGCTGGTCGAGACGACCGACGCACACGCCACCGTCAGGCTGTCGGTGCAAGACACCGGGCTCGGCATCTCCGAGGAGAGCTGCCGCAAGCTGTTCCAGCCCTTCACGCAGGCTGACAGCTCGACCACGCGCAAGTACGGCGGCACCGGACTCGGTCTTTCGATCTGCAAGCGCCTGGTCGGCCTGATGGGCGGAGACATCGGCGTCGACAGCACGCCGGGCCAGGGGGCCACGTTCTGGTTCACGGCGCAGCTCCAGCTCGACGCCGCAGCGCAGGGCGCGATGATCGAGCCGCCGCCGCGGCGCCGCGTGCTGCTGGTCGACGATCACGCGCCGACGCGCGAAGCGATCAGCGCCGATCTCCTGGAGTGGGGCATGCAGGTCGATGCCGTCGCCACCGCCGACGCGGCGCTGATGCAGCTCGAGGCGGCGCTGCATGCGGGTGCGACGCTCGATCTCGTCCTGATCGACCAGCAGATGCCGGTGACCGATGGGCTGCAGCTCGCGCGCAAAATCCGCGCCGACGAGCGATTCGCGGGCGTGAAGATCGCGCTCCTGCAAGCCCCGGCGCGCGCCGGAGCGAAGCGACCGGCCGGCATCGACGCGGTGCTCAAGAAGCCGGTTCGGCGCTGCGCGCTCTACAGCGCGCTGCTCGATCTCGGCGACGCTTCCGCGCGGCACGTGGACGAAGGCGCCGAGATCGCGCGCGCCAGCGTCGTCGCGCAGGACTGCCGCGTCCTCATCGCCGAGGACAACCAGCTCAACCAGGAAGTCGCGGCTTACCTCCTCGAGAAGCTCGGCGTGCACGCGGTGTGCGTCGGCGACGGCGTCGAAGCCGTGCAAGCCGTCGAGCGCAGTCACTACGACGTCGTCTTCATGGATTGCCAGATGCCCGAGCTCGATGGCTACGCTGCCACCGCGCGCATCCGCGCGAAGGAGACCGGCGGCGAGCACCACACGTGGATCGTCGCGATGACGGCGCACGCGATGCCGGGCGATCGCGAGAAATGCCTGGCCGCCGGCATGGACGACTACATCGCCAAGCCGACGACGCTGGAGTCGATGCGCGGCGCACTCGAGCGCTTTGCTGCACGCGAGAGAGCGCGACCCGAAAGCCCGCCGGCGGCGCGCCCGCGGCCGGCGCGCGATCCGTCGCGCCTGGTCGAGGCCGCGCGCGGCAATCCGGCGATGCTGCAGCGGCTCAAGGACCTGTACCGTTCCTTCGTGGCGGAGCAGGTCGCGCTCCTGCGCACGGCCGTGGAAAGCCGCGCCGCCGCCGACATCGAGCGCATCGCGCACCGCTGCATCGGCGCGAGCGCGGTCGCGGGGATGAATCAGCTCGCCGAGCTGTTCGACGCGATGGAGCTCTGCGGACGCGAGCGCAACCTGGACCGCAGCGGGGAGCTCATCGGCCGCATCGAGCGCGAGTTTGCGGAGACGGCGGCCTTCCTCGACGGCGTCGGGCTCAGAGCTTCAGCCGCTTGAAGACGAATTCCGGGACGCTCACGATGATCAGCATGATCAACCGCCAGAACCCCGGCACATAGAGCACGTCGCGACGCTTTGCGATCCCCGCGTGGATCGACTCGCCGACCTGCTGCGGCGAGGCCCACAGCGCGCCTTTCTTGAACTGCGCCGTCATCGGCGTGTCGACGAAGCCGGGCTTCACCGTCATGACGTGCACGCCGCGCGCGAACAGGCGATTGCGCAGTCCCGCTGCGAACGTCGACACCGCCGCCTTCGCGGAGCCATAGAGGAAATTGCTCTGCCGCCCGCGATCGCCGGCGACGGAGGAGATCACCGCGATCGTGCCCCGCCCCTGCCGCTCGAAGCGCTGCGCCAGCGCGTTCAGCAGCGCGATCGTCGTCACGGCATTGGTGTGGAATTCGCGCAGGCTGATCTCGGTCGAGGCGCTGCACGCGGATTGGTCCGGCAGCGTGCCGTGCGCGACGAGCGCGACGTCGATGCCGCCGGCGAGCGCCTGCTCCGCGGTGTCGAGCGTCACCGCGTGGGCGGCGAGATTGTCGACGTCGAGGATGCCGACGCTCACCTGCGGCGCGCCGCGCACACGCAGATCGGCGGCAATGGCGTCGAGGCGCTGCGCGTTGCGCGCGACGAGATGCAGCGTCGCGCCTTCGGCCGCGAAGCACCGCGCCGTGGCTTCGGCGATCGCGGACGTCGCACCGATGATCAGCACTTTCTGCATGTCATTCCCTTGTGACGCGCCGCCAGAGATTGGAGGAGAAGTTCGGATCGCGCATGCGCTCGAGATCGTGCCAGCGCGGATACGCCTGCCGGAACAGCGCGCCGGACATCCGCGCGTCCTTCGCCGGATAGAGCGCGCCGCCGTCGGTGAGGACGATGCGATCGAGCGTGTCGAAGAGGCGCAGAGTATCCCCGCCGCGATTGGGGAAATCCAGCGCGAGCGTGTAGCCCGCGCGCGGGAACGACAGCCAGCCGGGCGACGCGCGATCGCCGAACGCCTTCAGCACGTTCAGGAACGACGCGGCGCCGGATTTCGCGACGACGTCGAGCAATTCCCGGATAGCCTCCGGCGAGCTCACCACGCACTGGTACTGATAGAAGCCGCGCGGGCCGTACATGCGATTCCAGTTGCCGACGCCGTCGAGCGGATAGAAGTACGGCTCGTAGTGCTGGCGGCGCTCGCCGACGCGCGACAGCGGGTAGTAGAGCGCGTTGAAGGCGCGCGAGGTCAGCGGATTCACCGCCGAGATCGGCGGCGCGAAGGGAACGCTCACGCGCGGATGGCGCACGCGCTCTGAGGACAGGCGCTGCGGATCGCCTTCGGCATGGTTCGCGCGCATGAACAATCCGCGACCGAGATTCCCCTCGCGCGCGAAGCAGTCGAGCCAGGCGACGGTGTACTCGTGGGTCGCATCGCACGCGCGCGACAGCTCGAAGAACTCGGAGAGGCGGCTGAAGCGAACGGTGGTCACGTCCATCGTCGCGGCAGTCACCCGCCGCAGCTGCAGCTCCGCCGTGGTGATGAAGCCGGTGAGTCCGAGGCCACCGATGGTCGCACCGAACCAGTCGGCGTTCTCGGTTGCGCTGCAGAAGATGCGCGTGCCGTCGGAGCGCAGGAGCTCGAGCGCGCGCACGTGGGCGCCGAAGCTGCCGACGCGATGGTGATTCTTGCCGTGCACGTCGTTGGCGATCGCGCCGCCGACGGTGACGAACTTGGTGCCCGGCGTGACCGGCAGGAACCAGCCGCGCGGCACCGCGAACGCGAGGATCTCGGCGAGGCTCACGCCCGCTTCGCAGCGGAGCAGGCCATTGTCGGGGTCGAACGCGATGAAGCGATCGAGCGGCCGCGACAGCAGCAGGCGGCCCTGATCGTTGAGGCAGACATCGCCATAGCTGCGGCCGAGCCCGCGCGGCAGCATGCTGCGGCCGTCGGTCGACGGCAGCGGATCGCCGCGGAAGGAGATGCGCGCGCCTTCCTGCGGCGCCGTCGGCAGCCGGCCCCAGGATTGCATCAGGTCGCGACGATCAGGATCAGCGCGAACAACGCCGCGACGACGAGGCTGATGCGATCGGTCGCGGCGAACACCAGCGGGTCGTCGTGCATCTCGCCGCGGTGCGCCTTGAACCAGGTGCGGCAGATCCAGTAGAGCATCAGCGGGCACAGCAGCGAGACCAGCGCCGGGTAGTGATAGAGGCTGCGCACCGGCCCGCTCTGCACGTAGAGCGCGAGGACGAGCACCGCCATGAAGCCGCTGGCGACGCCCATCACCGAGAGCACGAGGCGATCTTCCGTGCGATAGCCGCGGCTGTGCAGCTGCGCTTCGCCGCGCGCCTGCACCGACAGGACCTCGCTGTAGCGCTTGACCACCGCGAGGCTGAAGAACAGGAACATCGAGAAGGCGAGCAGCCAGAACGACGGCCAGATCAGCGTCGCCGCCGAGCCCGCGATGATGCGCAGCGTGTACAAGCCCGCGAGCGTGATGACGTCGACGATCGCGCGCTGCTTCAGGAACAGCGAGTACGCAAGCGTGCCGAAGTAGTAGGTGACGAGCACAGCGAGCGCGAGCAGCCCGAGCTGCAAGCCCACGATCGCCATCGCGGTCGCCAGCAGCGCGGGCACCATGACGATGCCGTGCGTGAGCGGCAGCGCGCCGCTCGCGAAGGGGCGCTTGCGCTTGCGCGGATGGGCACGATCGGCGGCGAGATCGAACAGGTCGTTCAGCACGTAGCCGCTCGACGCGCACAGGCTGAACGCGACGAACATCAGCGCCGCGTCGGCGAGCAGCGAAACCTGCCCGGCCAGGTGCGCAGCGAGCAGCGGCACGAACACGAGCAGGTTCTTCAGCCACTGATGCACGCGGATCGCCTTGAGATACAGCAGCGGCGAAGCGCGCGGCCGGTCGAAGCGATGCGTGAAGCGCGCGCCGGTAGCGACCTTCAAGGCCATCGCCGGCGCATCGACGGTCCAGCCTTCACGCGCCTGCGACCACACCGGCACGTCGGCGTAGCTGTCGCCGGCGTAGTCGTAGCCGCGCACGCCGAAGCGCTGCACGAGCCGCTCAGCTTTGCGCCGACCGGTCAGGTTCACCGCTTCGTCGGTCGCGAGTACTTCGTCGAACAAGCCGAGCTTCTCCGCGACCTGCTGCGCGAATGCCGTCGGGCTGCCGGTGACCAGCACCATGCGACGTCCGCGGCTGCGTTCGCGCTTGAGCTCGGCGACGAGCGCGTCGTTGTACGGGAGATTCGCGGCGTCGGGCTGCACGCGCAGCGCGACCTGTTGCTTGAAGTGGGCGCGCCCGCGCAGCAGCCAGAGCGGCAGCTTCAGGATCGACAGCGGCGACTGGCGCAGCAGCGTCAGGACCGATTCGTAGAGCAGATCGGTGTGGATCAGCGTGCCGTCGAGGTCCACGCAGAGGACCGGCTCGGCGCTCACGCCTGCCACGTCTTGCGCACCTGTAAGACCCCCATCGCGATCATGCCCAACAGTATCGCAAACCACAGCGTCGCCGCGCGGCAGATCAGCGTGGCGGCGACGGCCTCCGGAACCCCAGCGCCCGATGCGGCGAGCAGGCCCGCCATCACCGCTTCGGCGCCGCCCAGCCCGCCGGGGACGAGGCTTGCCGCACCACCGAGCATGGCGAGCGCGTAAATCCCGACTGCCCGCGGCAGGCTTACGGTCAATCCGAGCGATTCGGCGATCACGTGCAGTCCCACACCTTCGGCGCCCCAGCTGACGACCCCGAGCAGGAGCGCGGCGATGAGCAGTCGGGGCTCGAGCAGCGAAGCGGAGCTTTGCAGCAGATGGACGAAATGATTGCGCCAGTGCGCGAGCCGATCATGGGAGATCGGCATGCGTGCAGTGAGCGCGACGATCGTCGGGCTGCGCACGAGCAGCACCGCGATGAGACCGATCGCGCCGGCGATGGCGACCCACGTGCCGCTCACGCCGAGCGCCGCGATGCCGATCGCCGCCAGCGCGAGCACCGACAGCAGATCGACCAGGCGCTCGGAGAACAGCGCCGCGAGGCTGACCGGATACGGAACGCCGCGCGCGTGCAGATAGAGCGAGCGGATGGCTTCGCCGGCCTTGCCCGGCGTCGTGGTCATCGCGAATCCCGAGATGTAGATCGCGAGATGACGCGGCCACGGAATGCGGTGGCCGAGGCGTCGCAGATAGAGGTGCCAGCGCACGAAGCGCAACGCGTAGTTGCCGAGCGAGAGCGCGAGGACCGCGCACCAGCCGCTCGCCGACAGCCGGCGCGCGGCGTCGAGCACGCGGCTCGCGTCCGCGCTGATCAGCACGACGAGATAGAGCGCGACGGACAGGATCACCGAGACGCTGAGCGCGGTGAGCCAACGATGGCGGTGGTAATGCTTCGTCAGAGGGTCTTTCCGCGATCGCTGTGAATACATCCGTGTACGCTCCGGACGCGGCGTCCCTGCCGCGTGCGGTCGCGGAAAGACCCTCTGCCGAAGCGCGAGTGACTACGACTTGGGCTGCGGCACCACGCGCAGGTAGGGCTTCACTTCCTTCCAGCCGGCCGGGAACAGCTTCTTCGCGTCGTCGTTCGACACCGACGGCACGATGATCACGTCCTCGCCCTGCTTCCAGTTCACCGGCGTCGCCACTTTGTGCTTGTCGGTGAGCTGCAGCGAGTCGATCACGCGCAGCACTTCGTCGAAGTTGCGGCCGGTCGACGCGGGATAGGTGATGGTCAGCCGCACTTTCTTGTTCGGGTCGATCACGAACACCGAGCGCACGGTGAAGCGATCCGACGCTTTCGGATGGATCATCCCGTAGAGGTTCGCGACGCGCATGTCGGCATCCGCGATCATCGGGAAATTGACCTTCACGTTCTGCGTCGACTCGATGTCCTTGGTCCAGCCCTTGTGATCCTCGACCGAGTCGACCGACAGGCCGATCGCTTTCACGCCGCGCTTGTCGAACTCGCTCTTGAGCTTGGCCGTGTAGCCGAGCTCGGTGGTGCAAACCGGGGTGTAGTCCTTCGGATGCGAGAACAGCACGCCCCAGCTCTTGCCGAGCCAGTCGTGGAACTTGATCCTGCCGATGGTGGTGTCGGCTTCGAAGTCGGGTGCGATGTCGCCGAGCTGCAATGCCATGAGAATCTCCTTGGCTCATTCCGCGGGGCGCTTATTGTGCGCCTTCGCTCGCGTCGATCAAGGCATAACGACAGACGCCTTGGCGCCATGGAGAAAGCGCAACGACAGGCCGATCGCCGCGATGCCGAGCCCGATCGTCAGTCCCCACCAGATGCCCTCGGCGGCGAGCGTCGTATGGAAACCGAGCGCGACCGCGCTCGGCATGCCGATCAGCCAGTATGCCGCGACCGTGATCAGCATCGGCACGCGCGTGTCCTTCATGCCGCGCAGGGCGCCGTTGGCGGTGACCTGCAGGCCGTCGAAGAACTGGAACGCGGCCGCGAGCCACAAGAACACGATCGCTTGCGTCGCGATCGCCGTGTCCTCGGTGTAGATCGCGACGATCACGCCGGGGAACACCAGCATGATGAGCGCGTTCGACGCCGCGTTGATCAGTCCGAGCTGCATGCCGACGCGGCCGCGAGCGCGCGCCATCCACGGCAAGCCGGCGCCGGCGGCGTGACCGACGCGCACCGTGGTCGCCAGCGCGATGCCGAGCGGGATCATGAACAGCACCGACGCGAAATTGATCGCGACCTGGTACGCCGCGACGGTGCGATCGCCGAAGCTCGCCATCAGCATCGCGGCGACGACGAACAAGCTTGCCTCGGCGACGAGCGTGAGCGCGATCGGGAGGCCGAGCTTCAGGACCTCGTGCACTTCGCTCAAGAAGCGTCGGCCTGAAGGGCGACCCCCAAAGACGTGCAACGCGCGCAGCTTCACGTTGCTGCGGAATTGCCACGCCATCAGCGCGGCCATCAACACCGATGAGATCGTGGTCGCCCAGCCGCAGCCGATCGCGCCCATCGCGGGGAAGCCGAATTTCCCGTACATCAGGATCCAGTCGAGGAGCGCGTTGGTAGCAAGACCGAGCAGGCCCGAATAGAACGTCGGCGCCGTGACGCCGACGCCTTCCGCGGTGAAGCGCAGGACGAACCACTGCGCCGTACCGAGCCCGCTCCAGCTGAACGCGCGCAGGAAATCGACGGCGATCTGCGCGGTCGCCGGCTCGAGCCCGAGGTGCAGCAACACCGGCGCAGCGACGAGATGCGCCGCGATGACCCAGATCGCGCCGAGCAGGAGCGCGAGCAGCTGCGTCTCGCGCACGAAGCCGCCGACGCGCGCGTCGGCCTCACCGGCGCCGGCGCGATGCGCGACGATCGGCGAGCACGCCATCAGCATGCCCATGAAGAAGACGAAGAAGATGACGTTGAGATTGGTGCCGACGGCGACCGCCGCGAGCGTCTGGCTGCCGAGCCGTCCGGCCCAGATGGTGTCGACGACGCCCATGCCGACGCCGGCCAGCTGCGCCGCGATCAGCGGGCCGGCCAGCCGCAGGTTCTCGCGCGCCTCGGCGCGGAAATTGGCATCGAACCATTGCATGGCGACATTGTAGAATTGCGCGCCCGATCGATCCGGGCTCCGCCTCTCCTTTTCGCTCACGCCTCGCATGAAAGCTCTCCTCACCGCTGTTGTCCTCCTCGCCTCTTCCGCAGCGTTTGCGGCCAATGTCCCGGAGCCGCCGGGCATGGACGCGAAAAGCTACGCGCTCGTGGATTTCGGCAGCGGCGCGCTGCTGGCGGGACGCGACCCGGACGCGCAGGTCGAGCCGGCGTCGATCACCAAGGTGATGACCGTCTACATCGCGTTCGACTACATCAAGCAGGGCCGCATCAAGGCGACCGACGAGGTGCTGATCAGCGAGAAAGCGTGGCGGCGCGGGCTCGGCAGCAACGAGTCGCGCATGTTCCTCGACGTGGGCTCGCGCGTGAAGGTCGAAGACCTGCTGCGCGGCGTGATCATCCAGTCCGGCAACGACGCGAGCCTCGCGCTCGCCGAGCATCTCGCCGGCAGCGAGGAAGTGTTCGCGCAGGTGATGAACGATTACGCGGCGAAGCTCGGCATGAAGAACTCGCACTTCATGGACGCGTCGGGCATGCCGGATCCGAAGCACTACACGACGGCGCGCGACCTGACGACGCTGGCGCGCGCCCTGATCCGCGACTTCCCCGAGCAGTACAAGATCTTCGCGGAGCGCGACTTCACCTACAACAAGATCAAGCAGGGCAATCGCAACATCCTGCTCGACATGGACCCGAGCGTCGACGGCATCAAGACCGGCCACACCGAGGCCGCGGGCTACTGCCTGCTGTCGTCGGCGCAGCGCGACGGGCGCCGCCTGATCGCCGCCGTGATGGGCACCAAGAGCATCAAGTATCGCGCGCAGGCGAGCCTCGAGCTGCTGAATTACGGCTTCCGCTTCTTCGACACGGTGCCGATGTTCGGCGGCGACAAGTCGGTCGCGACGGTGCGTGTGTGGAAAGGCACCGAAGAGACCGTCGCCGTCGGCGTGCCGAGCCAGCAGTTCTTCACGGTGCCGCACGGCGAGGCGAACAAGCTCGTCGTCACGCCGTCGACGATCGACAAGGCGATCGCGCCGGTCGAAGCGGGTCAGCCGCTCGGCACGGTCACTGTCACGCTCGACGGCAAGGAGCTGCAGAAGCTTCCGCTCGTCGCGTTGAAGCCGGTGCCGAAGGGCTCGTTCACCAAGCAGGCGATCGATCAGATCCGCCTGTGGATCGGCTACTGATGGCGACTGCGCTGAACCCCTCGCCCGCTGCCGCGCCGGAGCCGATCGCGTTCGTCAACGGCGCGTGGGTGCCGGTGTCGCAGGCGAGCGTGTCGATCCTCGATCGCGGCTTCCTGTTCGCCGACGGCGTCTACGAGGTCGTGCCGGTGTACGCGGGTCGCGGTTTTCAGCTGCGCGAGCATCTGCAGCGTCTCGCGCGGAGCCTGAAGGAAATCCGCATCGCCGATCCGCACACCGAAGCGGAGTGGACTGCGCTCGTCGGAGAACTGATCGCGCGCAATCGTGCGCTCGCCGCCGACGGCAACCTGATGGTCTACGTGCAGGTGACGCGCGGCGTCGGCGAGCGGCGCGGCCATCCGTTCCCCGAGAAGGCGAAGCCGACCATCGTCGGCATGTGCAATCCGCTGCCGGTGCCAACCGAAGCCGCGCGGCGCGATGGCGTCGGCGCGATCACCCTGCCCGACGTCCGCTGGCATCGCTGCGACATCAAATCGCTCGCGCTGTTGCCCAACGTGCTCGCGACGCAGTCCGCGCGCGACGCCGACTGCAACGAAGCGATCCTGCATCGCGACGGCCGCGTCACCGAGGGCGCGTCGAGCAACGTGTTCTGCGTGTTCGGCGACGGCATCGTCACGCCGCCGCTCGGGCCCGACATCCTGCCCGGCGTCACGCGCCTGCTGGTGAACCTGCTCGAGCGCAACCATCATCCGATCACCGAGCGCGCGTTGACGCTCGAAGAGCTGCGCACCGCCGAGGAGATCTGGCTCACCAGCGCGACGCGCGAAGTGCTCGCGGTGACGAAGCTCGACGGGCGCGCTGTCGGCAGCGGCAAGCCGGGACCGAAATGGAAAGAGGCGTTTCAGTTATTCCTGGCGCACAAGGCGAAGCTGCTCGCCTGACGCGAGCGCCGCTCGCGCGTGTGCGCCGTCTCGGCGTGCGCGACTATCAGAGCGTGTTCGACGAGATGCGCGCGTTCGCACAGTCGCGCGACGAATCGACGCCCGACGAGATCTGGCTGCTGCAGCATCCGCGCGTGTTCACCCAGGGACAAGCGGGCAAGGCCGAGCATGTTCTCGCGCCGGGCGACATCCCGGTCGTGCAGGCCGATCGCGGCGGGCAGGTCACCTATCACGGCCCCGGTCAGCTCGTCGGCTACGTGATGGTCGATCTGCGGCGCCTCGGCTACGGCATCCGCTCGCTGGTCACGCGGATCGAGGACGCGATCGTCGATACGCTCGCGGGGTATCGCATCGAGGCCGCATCACGCCGCGATGCGCCGGGCGTCTACGTCGCGGGAAAGAAGATCGCGTCGCTCGGCCTGCGCGTGCGCAACGGCTGCAGCTATCACGGGCTGGCGTTGAACGTCGCCATGGACCTCGAGCCGTTCGGCCGGATCAATCCATGCGGGTATCAGGGTCTGCAGATGACGCAGGTCGCCGAACTTGGCGGCCCGAAGGACGTCGAACAGGTCAGCTGCGATCTGGAGACGAAGCTCTTGGCGCGACTCGGGCTAGCGGCGTAGCAATCCCGGCTGGGCCATGGCGCCGCCGAGGGTCTGGCGGATCGGTCCGGCCTGTCGCTGCTGCACGCCGTTGTAGGGCTCGCACGTTCCGGAGAACGCGTCCTCGACGTAGCCCGGCGCGCAGCTCGCGACGGTATCGCGCGCGGTGCGCGTCGCTTCGCCGGGACGACCGGTCGATGCACAAGCGGAGCCGAGCAGCACGAGGCAGACAGCAATCGACGATTTCATGGGGACCACCGACGTAAAGCCCACGTTCAGCGTGGTCCTTTAGAATACACCGTGGCGCTCTGCATCCGCTTCAACGCGAGCGCCGTAAGCCTTCAATCCAAGTGCCAGAAATGGTCAGCCCAACGACGAAGACGACTGGGACGCTGCCGAAGGACGACGTGCTGGTCCGCGTCCGCGGCCTGTATTTCCGATTCGGCCCGCGGGTGATCTTCGACGGCGTCGACATGGACATCCGTCGCGGCAAGGTCACCGCGGTGATGGGTCCTTCCGGCATCGGCAAGACCACGCTCCTGCGCCTGATCGGCGGACAGTACCGGCCCGACGCGGGCACGATCGAAGTCGACGGCGTCAACGTGCACGAGCTCTCGCGCACCGAGCTGTTCGAGTTCCGCAAGAAGATGGGGATGATGTTCCAGAACGGCGCGCTGCTCACCGATCTCAGCATCTTCGAGAACGTCGCCTATCCGCTGCGCGAGCACACGAAGCTGCCCGAGGCGATGATCCGTGACATCGTGCTGATGAAGCTGCACGCAGTCGGGCTGCGCGGCGCGCACGATCTGATGCCGCATCAGGTTTCCGGCGGCATGCAGCGCCGCATCGCGTTTGCGCGCTCGGTCGCGCTCGACCCGATGCTGGTGATGTACGACGAGCCGTTCACCGGCCAGGATCCGATGAGCCTCGGCGTGCTTTCGCGGCTAGTACGCCGACTGAACGACGCGCTCGGGCTCACCTCGATCATCGTGTCGCACGACGTGCCGGAGACGCTCGCGATCAGCGACGACGTCTACATGATCTCGGAAGGCAAGATCGTCGGGAACGGGACGTCGCAGGCGATCCGCGAATCGAAGTCCGATTGGGTGCAGCAGTTCATCAAGGGTGAGGCCGACGGTCCGGTGCCCTTCCACCTGAAGACCGACCGCAGCTACAGCCAAGAGCTGCTCGACGCATGAACGCCATCGCGGACGTCTTCACCGGTTTCCTGCGCAACGCGGGCAAAGCGAACCTGTTCCTGGGTTCGGTGCTCGCTGCGGTGCCGGCGGCGCTCGCCCGCCCGCGACTGATCCTGCAGCAGGTCTATTCGGTCGGCCTGCTCTCGCTGGTGATCATCGTGATCTCGGGCTCGTTCGTCGGCATGGTGCTCGGCCTGCAGGGCTATCGCACGCTGGTGCGCTTCGACGCGGTCGAGTCGCTCGGCGTATTCGTCGCGCTGGTCGTCGTGCGCGAGCTCGGCCCCGTTGTCACCGCGTTGCTGTTCGCGGGACGCGCCGGCTCGGCGCTCGCGGCCGAGATCGGCCTGATGCGTGCGACCGACCAGCTCTCCGGCATGGAGATGATGGCGGTCGATCCGATCAAGCGCGTCGTCGCGCCGCGCTTCCTCGGCGGCGTCATCGCGATGCCGCTCCTCGCCGCGATCTTCTCGGTGATGGCGATCGGCGTCGCCGGCGGACATCTGATCGGCGTGCAGCTGCTCGGCGTCGACGACGGCGCCTACTGGTCGCAGATCCACTCGCAGGTGCTCGAGAAGGACGTGCTCAACGGCGTGGTCAAGAGCATCGTGTTCGGCGCGGCGATCAGCTGGATCGCCGTGTATCAGGGCTATCACGCGGCGCCGACGTCGGAAGGCGTCTCCGACGCGACCAAGACCACGGTCGTCGTCTCGTCGCTCGCGATCCTGGCGCTGGACTTCATCCTCACCGCGTTCATGTTCGAAGGCATTTAAAGGCAAGCGAAATGAAATCGAGATCGATGGAAATGCTGGTCGGGCTGTTCTTCTGCCTCGGCGTCGGCGCGATCTTCATCCTGACCTTCCGCGTCGCGAGTCTCGCGAGCGTGGGGCCCGGCAAGGCCTATCACCTGACGGCGACGTTCGAGAACATTGGCGGCCTGAAGCGCGGCGCCGCGGTGACGATGGCCGGCGTGCGCATTGGCCGCGTGCGCAACATCACCATCGACCGCAGCAATTTCGAGGCGAAGGTGACGCTCGAGATGAACAACCAGTACGACAACATCCCGGCCGACAGCAACGCGAAGATCCTGACCGCCGGCTTGCTCGGCGAGCAGTACATCGGTCTGGAGCCGGGCGGCGACGAGGCTTCGCTGAAGGACGGCGACACCATCAAGTTCACCCAGTCGGCCTTCGTCCTGGAGAACATCATCGGCCAGGTGCTGGTGTCGATGACCAACAAGGGCGGCAAGAAGGATGACACCGCGGCGCCGCCGCCCGCCGAGACCCCGGCTCCGGCGCCGCAGAAATAAACAAGGAAACACCATGCTCGCACGCTTGCTCCTCACCACTGCGCTTTCGCTGACGACGCTCGTCGCCCATGCCGCGGCCGCACCGGCGGCGGCGACGCAGACGGCGTCGATCCCGCCCGATCAGATCGTGCGCGAGACCACCGAGCACATGCGCGACCTGATCCGCCAGAACCACGATCGCTACGTCGCGCATCAGGACGAGTTCTACAAGGTCGTCGACCAGGAGCTGGTCCCGCACTTCGACGTCAAGGCGATCACCCAGAGCGTGCTCGGCCGCAACTCGCGCAGCGCGAGCGACGAGCAGAAGAAGCGCTTCGCCGACGCGTTCAAGCTGATGCTGATCCGCTCGTACGCCGACACGCTGCTTCGCAACTACGATTCGGCGAAGGCCGACTGGCAGCCGCTGCGCGCGACGCCCGACATGACCGACGCGACCGTGCACGCGACGCTGATCCGCGCGACCGGCCAGCCGGTGCAGCTCGGCTTCGCCATGCACAAGGTCGACGACGACTGGAAGATCTACGACGTAACCGTCGAGGCGATCTCGCTGGTGACCAACTTCCGCAGCCAGGTCAACGCGGAGATCAAGCGCACGGGGCTCGACGATCTCATCGCCCGCATGGAGAAGGGCGAGTCGTTCAAGCCGAACACGCAGGCCACCGGCGGCAGCTGAGCAGGCCCATGAGCGCGCTGACCGGGGAGCTCTCGTTCGCATCGGTGCCGCGGCTGCTGGCGCAGGCCGACAGGCTCGCCGCCGACGCCCGCGTCGATCTGTCGGGCGTGAGCAAGGCCGACAGCGCCGGCGTCGCTCTCCTGCTCGAGCTCACGCGCCGCGCCAAGCGCGCGGGACGCACCATCACCTTCTCCGGCGCGCCGCCGCAGCTGCGCGATCTGATCCACTTCTTCGACCTCGAATCCGCATTGCAGCTAGACTCGCCGGCATGATGAAGCCGACGCGCGTGGCGCTGATCAGCATCGCTTTGCTTTCGGGCTGCGCGCACCTGCCGGCCGACGAGCCGGCCGACCCCGCGGAGAAATTCAATCGCGCGATGTTCGCGTTCAATCGCACCGCCGATCGCTGGGTCCTGCGACCGGTCGCACGCGGCTACGTCAATGTCGTGCCGCAGGTGGCGCGCACCGGCGTCAGCAATTTCTTCGCGAACCTGTTCTATCCGACAACCGTCGTCAACGACCTGCTGCAGTGGAAACCCCTGCAGTTCGGCAAGGATCTCGCGCGCTTCGCGTTGAACACGACGGTCGGCATCGCCGGCTTCATCGACGTCGCCAGCGACGTCGGGCTGCCGCGCAACAACGAGGACTTCGGCCAGACGCTCGGCCGCTGGGGATTGGGCGAAGGCTGGTACTGGATGCTGCCCTTCCTCGGGCCCAGCGACAACCGCGATCTGTTCGGCCGCGCCGGCGACTACTTCACGAGCCCGCTGCACTACGTCGACGACAACTACGTGAGCTGGGGCCTGTACGGCGGCAGCATCGTCGACACCCGCGCGAGCCTGCTGTCGACCGACAAATTCATCGACGAGCAATTCGATCCCTACATCGCGATCCGCACGGCGTATCTGATGCGCCGCCAGAGCCTCGTCTACGACGGCAATCCGCCGCCGGAGAAGTACGACGACGAGGGCGACGACGCCGCGCCCGAGCCGCCGCCCGGCAAATAGCGCGGGCATAAAAAAAGGCCGCGGATCGCTCCGCGGCCTTTGCGTAAGTCCCCCGCTTAGAACTTGATCTCGTACTGCGCGTAGAACGCGCGGCCGATCGCGTTGTGGAAGGTCGTCTGCGTCGCGTCGATGAACTGGTTCGGGCGGTTGCCGCCCTGCGCGGTCGGATCGAGCGGCATGTCGCGGTCGAACAGGTTGTCGACGCCGAGGCGGAAGGTGCCCCACTTGTTCGCCATCAAGCGCAGCTGCATGTCGATGGTGGTGAACGAGCTGAAGTAGAGATCCTTGGACGGATGCTCGGACGCCGCATCCGCGAACGCACCCGGATACTCGTCCACGTAATCCGCGCGCACGAAGGCGCCGAACATACCCATCTGCCAGTCGATGCGGCCGTTCATGCGGTAGCGCGGGATCGAGGCGAAATAGATCTGCTCGGTCGCCGGGCTGTCAGAGGCTTCCTGCAGGATCTCGGACTGGATCCAGGTCAGCGCGTAGTCGAACGTGAACCGTCCGGCGCCGCCCGCGTTCAGCGCGTAGTCGGTGCTGAAGTCGATGCCCTTGACGCGCTCCAGCGCCTGGTTGTGCGACTTCAGGATCACAAACGAGCCAAGCTCGTCGAGCTCCTGCCCATCGCCGTTCTGGTCACCGCCCGGCGCGCGCACGATCTGGTCGCAGCCGACGTTGAATAGCGCGCAGTTGTCGAGCACGGTCTGCGTCGAAGGATCGACGACGATGTCGCGCAGCTGGATCCAGAAGTAGTCGATCTTCATCGTCAGGTCGCGGATCGGCTCCCATCCGGAGCCGATGCTGAAGTTCTTGCCGCGCTCTTCCGACAGATCCGGATTGGACAGGACGCGCAGCGAGATGCTCTGCACCGGTTCGACGCAGGCGGGGATGTTGTCCGACTGCGTCGGCGTGCCGCCCTGCGCGATGCACAGCGGCGTGTCGACCGCGCTGTCGAAGGCCTTGGTGGGGCCGCCAAACAGGCGCTGCAGGTCAGGCGCGCGGAAGCTCTTGCCCGCCGACGCGCGGAAATACATCTTGTCGGTCGGACGATAGAGCAGCGAGGCCTTGGGGCTGAACGCACCGCCGACCTTCGAGTTGTCGTCGTAGTAGTCATAGCGACCGGCGAGATCGAACTCGAGCTGGCTCAGGATCGGCATCACGAATTCCACGCCGCCGGCGTAGTGCGCGCGATCGCCGCCACCGGAGGACGCACCATCGAACGCGTCACCGAGCGCCGACAGTGGATCGGCGCGATCGAAGTAGCGCTCGTAGACCGCTTCCGGATGGAACGAGAACATCATGTTGCCGCCGGGCAGCTTGATCGGCAGCGGGCCGGTCAGCGTGCCGTCGACCTGGAAGCTGCTGGAGTTCGCGTCCTTCACCGCGGTGAAGCTGGTGCGGTCGATCACGTCCTGCGGAATCGGCTGGAACAGATCGAGGCCGTTGTTGGCCACTTCGTTGTCGAGAACGGAGCTGATGATGTTGCGACGCAGATCGCGCACGCGCTCGCGGCCGTACTGCACACCGAAGTCCCAGGTCCAGCCTTCGCCGAACGCGCCCTTCAGGCCCTGCAGCAACAGGATGTCGTCGGTGGAAATATCGTCGCCGCGCGGGCCGTATTCGACCAGACGCCGCTGGTAGAAGCCGTCCGGGAAGACCGGGTTGCCGTTCTCGTCAAAGATCGGATCGCCGTTCTCGTCAGTCGACTGCGCGGCCGGGTTGTTCGACGCCCCGGCCGGCACGGTGCCGAAGTTGTGCGTGGTGAACGGGATGATCTGCGCGAACGGATTGACCGGATCGAAGCCTTCGCCGCCCGAGTACGCGTTCGGCTCGAACTCGGTGTTGGTCTGGCTGGTGAAGTAGCTCATCCGTGTGTAGGCGTGGATCCCACCGAAGTCGCGGTCATAGCGCAAGGCCAGCGCGCCATGCCGCAGGTCGGGCTGATACTGGCGCCAGGGCGAACGGTCGAATCGGCAGATGCCCGCGGCCGTCGGATGCCCGAGGCCGCCGAGCGCATCGTTCGGATTGCCGCAGTTCGGGTCGGGAATCACCTGGCCGTCGAAGCCGAAGAACGTGCTGCCGAATCCCGAGCCGTTGCCGCCGCCAGTGAAGTCCGACCGCGAGTAATCGCGTTGCGAGATCTTGATCGCCTTCTGGTTGAAGTACTCGGCGAACAGGCTCATCGAGCTGTTGCCGGTCATCACGCCGGTGACGGCCTGGACGCGCTGATTCGAACCGCCGCCGTGCTGCGTGCCGCCGGCACGCACCGATGCGTAGCTGTCGTGGATGTCCTTGCGCGTGATGATGTTGATGACGCCGGAGATCGCGTCGGATCCATAGATCGCCGACGCGCCGTCGGTGAGGATTTCGACGCGCTCGATCATCACGGTCGGGATGGTCGACAGATCGGTGAACTGATCGGTGCCACTGATGCCCACCGGGTACGCCGGCAGGCGACGGCCGTCGAGCAGGATCAGCGTGCGGCCCGCGCCGAAGCCGCGGAGGTCGACGCCGGCGGCGCCCGGCGTGAAGCCGAATGTGAAGCTCTGGTCGATGGTGCCGCCGGTGTTCTGGGAAAGATTGCGCAGGAGATCCTGCACGCTGGTGTAGCCGCTCTTCTCGATCTGATCGCGGCTGATGACCGTGACGGGCGTCGGGCCTTCGACGTCGAGACGCTTGATGCGCGATCCCGTGACTTCGACTTTCTCGAGCTTGACGGCGCCCTGATCAGTGGTGTCCTCGGCATGCGCAGGGCTGATCATTCCCCCCGCCGCCAATGCCAGAGCGGCGATCGCTCCGGTAATTCCGTTTCCTACGCGACGATGCATTTTGTGTCCCCCATCAGGTTGGGTTCGATTTTTCTCGTCGCAGCATTCCGTTACTGCGAAGAGTTCACCTTCCGAGGTTAAGTCAGGCTGTAACACAAATGCAACTCTTTGGCGCGAAACGTAACTGAGCGTTGCTCACAAGCGATATGATGATCGTCCGGCCATGCTCGACCTGCCCGGCGTTCCCACGCTCGACAAGCACGCCCTGATCGGCGGCTGCGTCCGGCTGCGCGCGCAGGCCGACGCGATGCGGCTGCGTCAAGAGCTCGATGCGCTGCCGCCGGAGCTCTGGGGCACGCGTGGCGGACGGGTCGGAGTACACGCCGCTGCCGAATCGATCTTCCTGCGCGGCTACGCGCCCGCAGACGGCGAGCGACCGATCGAGGATCGCGAAGTGCTCGCTCGGATGCCCTACGTCCGCGCGCTCATCCACGCCGAGCTGCCGGGTCGCGCAATGCGGTGTCTCCTCGCGAAGCTGCCGGCCGGCGCGCGCATCGCGCCGCATGTCGATCGCGCACCTTACTTCCACCAGACCGTACGGCTGCACGTTCCGATCGCTACGAATTCCGAAGTGCTGATGCTGTGCGATGGTCGGGTCTATCGCATGGCCGCCGGCGAGATCTGGTCGATCAACAACGTCGCGGTGCACGGCGTGTGGAATCGCCACGCGACCGAATCGCGCACGCACCTGATCTGCGACTTCGTGCCGGACGAGCGGATGCTCTCCGCGCTGGCGCAAGCCGAGCGCGATCTCGGCGTGGTCGATCGCGACGTCGAAGCCGGCATCGCGGCATGATCGTCACCGAGCGCTTCGTCTACATCCATCTGCATCGCACCGGCGGCAGCTTCCTGAACGAGTGCCTGATGCGCTTCTTCCCCGGCGCGCGCCAGGTCGGCTATCACCTGCCGCGGCGCATGGTCCCGCGCGAGTACGCGGACTTCCCCGTGATCGGCTTCGTGCGCAATCCTTGGGACTACTACGTGTCGTGGTACCACTTCCAGAGATCGCGCCCGGTGCCGAACGCGCTGTTCGAATGCGCCAGCGATCGGGGGCGGCTCGACTTCAAGGGGACGATCGCCAATCTCGTCAACTTGGGCTCGGAGGACGCGACACTCGATCGGCTGCTGCCGCTCCTCAACGAGGGCTACGTGAACTATGGGCTCAACGTCCCGCGCGGCCAGATGGCAGCGATCCGTGGCAGTGGGCTCGGCTTCTTCAGCTTCCTCTACCGCTACATGTATCTCGGCCTGGGCGGGCCGTTGCACGTCGGCCGCTCCGAGAACCTGCGCCAGGATTTCCTCGATCTCCTGGCGAAGATCGGCGATCGCGCGAGCGAGGAGGCTCAGCAGTTCATCCTCGAGCAGTCGCGGCGCAACGCCTCCGAGCACACCTCGTACGGCAGCTATTACGACGACGATCTGCGCGATCTTGTCGCGACGCGGGATCGGGAGCTGATCGACACCTACGGCTACCGCTTCGAAAACCGTAGCGAGGCCGCTACGCCAGCCGGAACGGCTTGAGGCCGCGCAACCGATCCCAGGTGCCCTGCACCTGCGGCAGCACGCGATCGATCTCCGCACGATGCGCTTGCCACTTGCCCGCTTTAGGCGGCGTCAACGTATGACGCGCGTCCGGGAGCGGCCCGCTCGTGCGAGCGGCGAGCGCGCCGTCGAAGGCGATGCCGGCGAAGCTGCACAGTCCTCGCACCACGCCGGCGGGGTCGCGAACCAGGTCGGCATAATCGATCGTCGTCCATCGGGAGGCAGGGAGCGTGCGCAGGTCGTCGAGCATGGTCTCGTTGGCGACGCGCCACTGATACGCGGCGATCTCAGCGAGCGACTTGCCTTGCAGCTCGCGCCAGCCCGGCGGCAGCAGCAGCGACCACGGCGGCCCCTGCCAGCCCGCGAGCTTCGGATAGGTGATCCAGTTCCCCGAGCGCCACGCTTCGATGATGCTCGCGATGTTCTCGCGCGGATCGCGCCACAGGTGAACGAACAACGCGCCCGGGAACAGCCGATCGAGCAGCGGGATGCGTAGAGCGTTCTTCGGCGTCTTCTCGAGGACACGGATCACATCGCGGCCGTTCCAGTGGCGGCCGTCGGGCAGTCGCAGCTCCGACGCCAGCGTCGATCGCACATGGTCCTGCAAGGCCTGCGACCAGTTCGCACCGGTCAGGCGATTCGATTCGACGTCGGCGGCGCCGGGACGCAGCGAGTCGAGGCCTTCGATCAGCCAGTGCCCTTCACCGCCGAGCGTGTACAGCTGCGGCGAGCACGCGAGCGTCTCGAACAGGAGCGTGCTGCCGGAGCGCGGCGCGGCGACGATGATGATCGGCCGATCGATCGGACTTCGCGCGGTCGAGCGCGCGTCCCGCGACGGCGTGGCGACGGTCACGACGTGCTGCAGGATCCGGCCTTCCAGCACGCGCTGCGCCGGCACCTGGTTCATCGTCGCACGCAGGCTCGTCGTCAGCGG
This sequence comes from Nevskiaceae bacterium, assembly GCA_035650495.1. Lineage (GTDB taxonomy): Bacteria > Pseudomonadota > Gammaproteobacteria > Nevskiales > Nevskiaceae > DASRHK01. The sequence goes on from DASRHK010000039.1 coordinate 37,560, forward strand.
CGTCGCGCGCGCACGCATCGCGTCGCGGAGCTTTGCGAACTCCGCATGGCCCTGCGCACCATCCGCGTAGAGCATCCAGAGCTGTCGCCAGTCGCGGCAGAAGCTTCCGAGGAGCTCGACGAGCTGACGCAGAGCCTGACTGCTCGCCGGATCGCCGGCGCCGAGATCGGCGGCGAGCTCGGCGCACAAGAGCTCGACCTCGCCGGGCGACATGATCGGCGCCGAGTTGTGCTGCTCCGTGAGCACGTGCGCAGCGCGTGACGGATCGAAGTCGACCTTGATCGGCGCCGGCATCGCGTTCGCCGCGCCGGCCGCGGCCAGTTGCCAGAAGGCCGCGCTGCCGGTGGTGTCGGCAACGAGATGGATGCGCGTGATCTTCGAAGGGTTCTCCACGCGATGCAGCCGCCAGTTGTCGAAGATCCACGCCTCGCCCGCGCCCATGTGCACCGATTCGCCACCGCAATGGAACCGAACCTCGGGCGTGGTGACCACCGGAATGTGCACGCGCACGCGCCGGAACCAGTGGTAGTTGATGTCGGCGTGCTCCGGCACGCTTGCGCCAGGCGCGAGGCGCATCAGGCGCGATCGGCTCCAGACGACGCCGAAGCCTTCGAGGACTTGTTGAAGATAGGCGCAGCGGCGCAGATGCGGCGTCGGCAGCATCGCCCCGTCGACGTCGTCGTTCTCGGCGCCGCCGACGCTGATCAGGCGCAGCGAGCTGTTGCCCTGGTAGTCGCTCGGGTGCTCCGCCCACGCCGATTCGGGCAGCGCCTCGATCTCCGCGCGCAGGCGCTCCGCGTCGAACGCGAGCGGCAAGCGGAAGAACGGACGCGGCAGCTTCATGCGGGATCAGTCATCCGCAGCGCCCGCGCGATCGAAGTCGCCGATTGCGGCCATCAGATCATGCGCCGCCTCGCGCTCGACTTCGGTGAGGTGAGGATTCCAGCAATCCATGATCAGAACGACGCGCATCTCGCCGCTGCGATTCCAGGCTTCGTGCTCGAAGGTGTCGTCGAAGAACACCAGCCGACCTTCCTGCCACGCGTGCAGCTCGCCGCCGACGCGCAGCGCGCAATCGGCCGGAACGATCAGCGGCAGATGCACGACGATCCGCGTGTTGGTCACGCCGTGATGCGGCAGAAGGTGCGTTCCCGGCGCGAGGAAAGAGAACATCACCTCCGGGCCCAGATCGCGCACGTGCATCAGCGGCGCGAGCGACAGCGCCTGCGTCGTTCGCGGACAGCGCGCGCAATTGTCCTCGCGGCGATGACCGTGACGATAGAAGTAGTAGCCGTCCCATTTCGGCGAAGCGCCCTGCAGGTTCTGGCGAGCGAGCGCGTCGTCGCCGAACACGGCTTCGGCACCCGACCCTGCGCGCATCACTTCGCGCAGCTCGTCGCGCATCGCGCGCGTGTGCGATTCGAACGCGTCGGCCCAGCCGAATAACCCGCGATCGAAGTACGGGGACGTCGGCAGCCCGGGGAAATACAGATCGCGCGGGCGCTGGCGCGCATCGGGGATCTGCAAAGGACGATCGCCCAGATAGATTCCCAGACATTCGCGCACGCGCTCGAGGCCCGAGGCGCCGAAGCGGGTCACGAGCGCATCGAACACGCGAATGAACGATTCGCGACGGTTGTGGGCGACGAACGCGAGCGCATGCTCGACCAGCGGACGCAGCGCCGGGCTCGTCGTCGCGGCGTTGCGCCATTGGCCGGCGCCCTGCGCGGTCTTGATCGAACGAAGGTACTGACGGAACGCTGCTTCGCGATTGCCGAGACGCTCCAGCGCCTGGCCGCGATACAGCCGCGCGACGAAAGCATCGGGAGCGAGCTTGGTGGCACGCTCGAGCAACGGCAAGCCGCGCGCATCGTCGCCGCGCGACACGCAGCTCATGCCAACGATGTTCAGCGCCTCGAGGTTGTCGGGATCGGCGCGCAGCACGTCCTCGTAGACGCGCAGCGCATCCATCGCGCGACCGCTCTGGAACAGCTGGCGCGCCTCGGAGAGCTGCGCGGCGGAGTTGCTCATCAAGACCCCGGAAGTTCTGCTCTAGTATACGAACGATGAACGCCGCGCCTGCGCTCGACCACTATCTGCGTGTCTACGACGGCGGCCTCGACGCCGCGATGTGCGATCGGCTCGTGCAAACCTTCCATGCACTGTCCGCCTTCCACAAGACGAACGGTGCCGGCGTGCGCGCAGGTCTGGATCAGAGCGGTTGGACCGAGCTCAACGTCACGCACCAGGCCGACGCCGCGTTCCTCGGCTGGTTCCGCAGCCACATCGACGCGGCGCTCGCGCAGTACAACCGCGACGTCGGGCTGTCGATCCCGATCCCCTCCGCGCCGAGCATCAGCGACCTCGTGATGAAGCGCTACGTGCCCGGCGGCGCGCAGAGATTCCAGCTGCATTTCGACTCGATCTACGAGCACGCGAACCGCTATCTCGTGTTCCTGTGGTACCTCAACGACGTCGCGCAGGGCGGCGAGACGGTGTTCCCCGATCTCGGCATCTCGGTGAAGCCAGCGAAGGGCCGTCTGCTGATGTTCCCGCCCTACTGGATGTATCAGCACGCCGGGCAGCCGCCGGAATCGGGCGACAAGTACATCCTCTCGACTTACCTGCTGTTTGGCGCGAGCGGCGTTCAAGCCTCGTAGGACCAGCGGCGCAGGCACGGCCGGAGCGCCTCGATCGTGCCAGCGAAGTGCTTCGCATAGTTGCGCCAGCGCCCGATCGCGCGCGTGCTCACGGGCTGCACGACCTGCGCGTAGCTCGGCGTGGAGATGAAGCCGCGGCTGCGCGCGCTTGCCGCCGGATCGAGCATCGCGTCGCTCCACTCGACGCCGATGAACTTCGCGATCGCACGCGCGTGCGGCTCGACGTCGGCGACGAAGGCCTCGTAGCGCAGCTCCAGGCAGTTCGGCGACAGCAGGTCTGCCTGGCGATACCAGAAGTCGAAGCTGCGCGTGAAGCCGTCGGCGAGCCGATCGAGCGTGCGGCACAGGTTGGCGAAGTCCGGTGCGCGGAAGTGCTGCATGTAACACGAGAGCACGACGTCGCAGGGGTGTCGGATCACGAGCACGATCCGTGAGTGCGGGAACAGCCGCCGAATCGCGGGCAGGCGCAACAGATTGAGCGGATTCTTGTCGACGAGGCGCTGCGCGGGATCGAGCTTCACTTCGCGCGCGACCCGCGACCAGTAATCGCCGCGCACTTCTTCGAGCTGCTCGCGTGAAAGCCCGGCAAGCCCTTCCGGATAGCGCGCACCGATCCGCTGCATGCGCTCGATCGCGTTCTGCAGGAACGGCTGCTCGTCCATCGATCGGAGCTGCGGATGCGCATCGAGCATCTGCTCGAGCAGCGTCGTCCCCGAGCGCGGGAACGCGACGATGAAGATCGGGCTCTCGTCGACGCCCGGCGCGCCGGTGTGATCCCAGCGTGCCACGTCGGCAGCATCCGCGCTGAACTTCGTGATCTCGAGGGGATCGCGATCGGGCTGCTGGAAACGCGGCGCCGACTGGCGCAGGAATTCCTGCTGCGCCTCGTGCGCGCGCTCGAGCGTGGCGAAAGCCTCGTCGTAGCGGCCGAGCGCGTCGAGCGACTTCGCCAGCGGGAACAGGAGATCGGCGCGGTCGCGTGCGATCCGAGCGGCCGACAGCAGGCGTTGGTAGCGCTCGACCGCCGTTGCGTGATCGCCGCTGCGCTGCGCGAGCACGACTGCGACGCGAGCAAGGTCGTCCGCAAGATCCACGTCGTTGCTCGTCGACTTTTCGATCTGCGCGAAGTCGGCCTTCGCCTCGTCCAGCCGATTGGTGCGCTCGGCGATCTGGACCGCGCAGAGCCGCGCGCGTGGATCGGCGGGATCGCGCCGCAGCGCTTCGCGCACTGCGGCTTCCGCTTGTGTCGTGTCGCCGAGCTGCAGCCAGAGCGTCGCGATCTCCCGGAGCAGGCGGACGTCGAGTCCTTCGAGCTGATTCCACCCTTCGAGCGTCCGACGCGCGTCGTCGTTGCGCACGCAGTCGTAGCAGGCCCGCGCGAAATAAAAACGGATCTCGGCATCGCGCGGCGCGGCCTGCGCTGCACGCCCCAGCACCGCATGCGCCTCGACGTACTCGAGCCGATCGAGGTGCAGCAGGCCGAGATTGAACAGGAACGACGCGCTCGCCTCGCCGAGCTCCTGTGCCTTGCGATAGGCGCTCAGTGCGTCGGTGAGCTTCCCGCTGGCGCGCAACGCGGTGCCGAGGTTGACCCAGTGCGCGATCTGGCGCGGCTGCAGCTCGGTCAAGCGGCGGAATGCGTTCGCCGCATCACGATGCTGGTTGCGCGCGTTGTGCAGGAGCGCCTGGACGGTGAGCGCATCCACGTCGCGCGGCGTGCGCTTGAGGACCGCGGCCGCCAGGCGCTCGGCGCGATCCAGATCGCCGGCGCGCAGCGCAGCCACTGCCTCGGCCGCGCTCATTGCGCGCGACCCAAAAGAAACGGCCGCGGAAGTGATCCGCGGCCGTCGATGGAGCGACTGCTATCGATCAAAAGCGCTGCGTCAGCCTCAGCCAGTAGTAGCGGCCGACCGTGTCGAACGTCTGCACGTCGGTGTTGGCGTTGATGACGTTGTTCTGGAACATGATCTTCGGCGTCGCGTCGGTGACATTGTCGATGCCCAGCGCCAGCCGGGTCTTCGTCGGCGCGAAGGTGTAGCCCAGCTCCAGGTTCGTATAGAACGTGTCGCTGTAATGGACGTTGATGCCCGGGATCACCGCGTCCGCGTCGTCGATGTGATACGAGCCGATCCAGCGCTCGGTCAGGAGGAAGTCCGCCCCGAAGCCTTCCCAGCCCACGGTCCCGATGCCGTGCCACTTCGGATACGTGCCGAACTGCCGGATGAACGTGCTCGCCACCTCGATGTCCGCGGCGCCCGGCTCCGGCGCAACCGTGAACTTGTGCTGGTAGGTCACGTCCACGCCCGCGGTGAAGCGGCCGAAGTCGAACCGCTTGGTGCGGTACTTGACGCCCGCATCCACGCCCTGCGACGTCAGCGTGCCGAGGTTGAACGCCGGCGCGTCGACGAAGCCGGTGCCCGACAGGTTTCCGTCCGGCGCACGATGCAGCAGGCTGCACAGCCTCGGATCGCCGGTCTGGAAGCACACGCTCGCGCTGATGTTCGGGTCGAGACCGGTCGCAACGTCACCTACGTCGAACAGGTAGTTGTTGAGCTTGTAGTGCCAGAAGTCGACGGTCGACGAGAAGCCCGGCAGCAGGCTCGAGTCGTAGACGAAGCCGAACGTCACCACGTTGCCCTTCTCCGATACCAGGTTCGGGTTGCCTTGAACGACCGACGTGATCTGCGACGTCGCCTGGCGGAAAGTGCCATCGCGCGGCACGCCCTGGCAGGCCAGATCGTGATTCGGATCCGTTCCCACCGGCTCGTCGATGAACGTGCAGGGGTCGCGGAAGGTTGGATTGCTGACCTTCTGCGGCAGGAACTGGTCCTCGATGTTCGGGATGCGGTACACCGTCGCGAAGTTGCTGCGGATCAGCAGGTCGCCGATCGGCCGGTATTCCAGCGCCACCGTCACCGTGTTGTTATGGCCGAAGTTCTTGTAGGTCGAGAAGCGATCGCCGAGGCTGACGTTCAGCGACTTGACCGCGGTTACGTTCGCGAGGATCGGGAAGAAGAACTCTGCGTAGACGTCCGTGCCTTGGATGTGCCCGTCGGCAGCGGTCGTGCACGCTTCCTGCGACAGTCCGCAGGTGAGGTTCGGGAAGGTCAGCGGATTGAGCTGCGCCTTGGAATCCACCTCACCCCTGAGCACCTCCTCGCGCGTGTTCACTCCAGCCGCCAGGCTGGCGTTGCCGCCGGCCATCGGGAAGAGATCGCCGGAAACGTTGAAGTCCGTCGTGGTCAGCTGGCGAACGGTCGAGTTCTCGGCGCCGACGAGCAGGCTGTTGAAGACATCCGTCGCCGTGTCGAGGTTGAACAGGTTGAGGCAATTGCTGCCGCAGTCAGCAGCCAGCGCCGCTTCCAGCTTCGCCGAATCGAGATAGCCCTTTTCATTCTGCTTGCGATCGATGCGACCGTAGCCGACATGCGCCTCCCAGTGCCAGCCGGTGTCGAACAGGCCGCCCTTCAGGCCGAGGTTGATCTGGTCCGTGAGCACCTGCCAGCCGAAGAAGCGATTGCCGCCGGAGACGAAGCGCGTCAGCATTTCATTGCCGTTGGGCCCGAACTCGACGCCGAAGATGTTGAAGGGGTTGTCGGTCGGGACCGTCGTGTTGTCCGCCTGTGCGTCGAAAGGCAGCGGCGCGATCTGCGAGTTCGATTTCGTCGTGTTGTGGAAGAACTCGGTGAACAGCGTCACGTAGCTATTGATGTCATAGCTGGCGGACGCGAACATGCCGTAGCGCTGCTGTGGCGTCACGATGACGTTGCCGACCGCTTGGTAGTTGAACGCGAACTGCGCGCCGGAATAGCAGGTGTAATCGCCGAGCGCGGTGCCTTCGGCACCCGGCTTGCGCGCGACGGAGATGTTGCCGCCGCTGACGTTGCAGCCGTAGAACTCGCCAAAGGTCTGGCCGGTGCCAGGTGCCGTCGCATCCGCGGGCAGGAACATGCGGCCCTGCGGGTTGCGCGACGATCCGGCCGCCTGGACCTGACCGCTGTACAGATAGAGGGCCGTGCCGGAGAATTCGCGCGCACCCGCCGAGATCAGATCCTGCTCGTTATAGGTCAAGCCGATCGTGGCGTGACCCTTATCGCCCGACAGGCCATACGCGACGCTGAAATCGCGGCGCCGGCCGTCGTGCTTGCTCGACATGCCGAGGTCGGCGATGAAGTCGCCGTCGCGCTTGTCCTTCTGCGTGATGATGTTGACGACGCCGGCGATGGCGTCGGAGCCGTAGATCGCGGACGCGCCTTCCTTCAGGATCTCGACGCGCTCGACGACGTTGATCGGGACCGCGTTGACGTCCTGCGTGACCATGCGATGGCCATCGAGCAGGATCAGCGTGCGGGGAACACCGAGGCCGCGCAGCGAGACGTTGGTGTCGCCGGTGCCGCCGCCGTTGTTGACTTGAGGATTGGTGGTCGTCGCGTCACCCACCATCGCGGGTGCGCGCTGGATCAGCTGGCCGAGCGTCTGCACGCCGGTGCGCTCGATCGCTTGGCGATCCAGGGTGTAAACGGGGTTCGCGGTTTCGACGTCGACGCGCTTGATGCGCGTGCCGGTCACTTCGACTTTCTCGAGCGTGGTGGCCGAGCTTCCGGCGCCTGCGCCCTCCTCTGCGTGAACCGGAGCGGCTGCGACACCGGCTCCCGCGACGCACGCCATCTTGACGGCAAGCCGCAGCCTGCCCTCCGCACTCAGCTTCGCCATGCTGCACTCCCCTTGTTATCTGGACCCCGGCCTCAATGCCGCGACTCCTCGCAGCAATGAGGAACGCCCCTTCTTGGACCCTGAGATTAGTCACGGCGTCATGGAATTGCAACCTGTTTCTCGTGCGAATTTGCCGCGCCAAAACGAAAAGGGGCCTTTCGGCCCCTTTTCCTTGCTGCGGCGTGCAGCCTATTTGAAGAGGTATTTCACCTTGCCGTAGAAGCTGCGGCCTTCGACGCGATACGCGCCTGTGTCGACCGCGCCGTTCAAGCCGCCGACGATCGTCGGCGAGCTCTCGTTGAACAGATCGTTGATGCCGAGCGTGAACGTGGTGCGGATCGCCTTGAGGTTGTAGCTCGCCGAGACGTCGACGTAATCCGCGAAGCCGATGCGGTGCTTGCAGCGGATCTGCGCGGTGCCGTCGGCGCTCGAGACGACGTCGGAGGTCGCGCCATCGCACTCGCCGTTGTCGCCGAGGTCGATCGCCGAGAGCTGGAAGTGCTCGAAGTAGCTCGAGCCCTCGGTCTGCGGACCGATCAGGTAGTTGTTGAGCGTCGCGCTCCACGGGCCCTGGTTCCAGAACACGTACGCCATCGAGCGCCAGCGCGGGAAGCTGCCGCCGAACACGTTCGGGTCGTACTCGCCCGCAGCCTTCACTTCGGAGACCAGCTGGCCGCCTTCGAGCGCGCGATAGTCGAACTTCTCGAGATACGTCGTATCGGCGCCGACGACGTAGCTGCCGAGGTTCATGTCGAACAGGTTGACGTTCGGGTACGACAGACGGAAACCGATGTCGAGACCTTGCGTGACGAACGAGCCAACGTTGTGGTTCGGCTCGAGGCCGCCCGAAACCTGGCCGTCCGGACCGCGCACGATGTTCTCGCACAGCACGCCATGGTTGTAGCAGGCGTTGAGCGACGTCTGGATGCCGAGCGACTCGATCGCGTTGTCGATCGAGTAGCGCCAGTAGTCGAGCTCGAGCGTCAGCGGCGAGTAGAACGAAGGGTTGAACACGAGGCCGACGTCGGCCGCGTAGCCCTTCTCCGGCTGCAGGTTCGCGTTGCTGGTGAGCGTCGTGCTCGCCTGGATGTTGCCCTGCTCGAAGCTGCCGTCGGTCGGAACGTTCTGGCACGCCGGATTCGGCGCGGTCGCGCCGTTGCAGGGATCCGTGTAGGTCGGCGCGTTCTGCGCCGGGCCGCTGTACAGGTCGAGGATGGTCGGCGCGCGGAAGACGTCGGTGTAGGTGCCGCGCACGAGCAGGTCGGCGTACGGACGATACTCGAGGCCGTACTTCGCGTTGGTCGTGCTGCCGAACTTCGAGAAGCCCGACCAGCGCACGCCGAGCGACGTCGACAGCGAGTGCACGAGGAACATGTCGTTGAGGATCGGCACGTTCAGCTCGCCGTACACCTCGCGCACGTTCGTCGTGCCGGCGGTCGGGCCGGAGTTGTTCTCGGACAGATGGCCTTCCTGCGCGAGCGCGTCGGGCGAGAACGTCAGCGCCTCGGTGCGGTACTCGAAGCCCATCGCGGCGCCGAGCGGACCCGCCGGGAGCTGGAAGAGGTCGCCGGTGATGTTCGCCGCGAACTGCTTCAACTCGTCGTTCTGCCGATCGTGCGTCGTCACCGCGAGGCTCGAGATGTTCGCGCCCTCGGTGCCGAGGATGTTGACCGGCGTGCAGTTCGGGATCACGTAGCTGCCCTGGACGCCGCAGGTGGGACCGTTCACCGGATCGTTGAACGACGGGCCGAGCTGCTGCTCGAGCTGGCTGAAGTTCAGGAAGCCGTACTGCTGGCTCGTCTGCAGGATGCGGCCGTAGGACACGTAGCTCGACCAGGAGAAGCGATCGAGCAGCAGGCCCTTCAGGCCGGCGGTCGCCTGGTAGGTGTCGGTGTCGTACTGCTGCACGCGATCACCCGCGAGGCTCGCGCGCAGCGCATAGGTGTGGATGTCCTGGTGGAACGGGTTGTACATGCTCTGGCCCGAGATGATCACCTCGTGCCCGAAGATCGCGTAGTTGGTGCCGTTGTCGAACGGCTCCGGCGCGAGCTGCGCGTTGGCCTTGGTGTTGTTCCAGAAGCCGTTGAAGAAGAACTTGAGCCCGTAGTCGAGATTCTGGTTCGCGAGCGCGAAGAAATTCATGCGACGCGACGGCGTCAGCGCGAGGTTCTCGGGCTGGAAGTTGTAGCGATCGGTGTCGCCCGTGCCGAAATTGTTCACGTAGCAGCGGAAGTCGCCCGTCGACGATCCCGTGGTGCCGGTCTTGCGCGTGACGCTCGCGCAGTCCTGGCCGGAATCGACGAAGAAGCGGCCGGTCGGTCCGCGCGACGAGGTGCCGAAGTTCGGCGTCGGCTCGTTGAACAGATAGCCAAACGGCGCCGACGTCGAGATGCGATCGGCGGAGCGGATCTCGTCCTGGCGGTTGTAGTTCATGCCGAACACGATGTTGCCGGCGCCCGTGGAATTGCCCCACGTCATGCTGCCGTTGTACATGGCGCCGTCGGCTTCCTGCGATTTGCCCCACTCGCCTTCGACTTCACCGCCGCTGTAGTTCTTGCGCGTGATGAAGTTGACCACGCCGCCGATCGCGTCGGAGCCGTAGATCGCCGAAGCACCCTGCTTCAGGATCTCGATGCGCTCGATCATGTTCGCGGGCAGCGCGTTGACGTCGGTCGAGCCGGCGTTCGCGGAGGCCGCCGCGATGATGCGCACGCCATCGAGCAGCACCAGCGTGCGCGAGGACGTCAGGCCGCGCAGCGACACGTCGGCCTTGCCGGTGCCGCCGCCGTTGTTGACCTGCGTGTTGGTGACCACGCCGGTGACCACCGGCGTCGACTGCAGGAGCTCGCCGAGCGTCGCGGCGCCGGTCGACTCGATCGTCTTGCGATCGATGGTGAACACCGGGTTGGAGGTCTCGATGTCGACGCGCTTGATGCGCGATCCGGTCACCTCGACCTTCTCCAGCTCGGTCGCCGGCGGCTGCGCATTGCCCTGCGCGTCGGCGGTTGGCGCTGCGGCTTCCTGTGCCTGTGCGCTGAACGAGCCGCACGCCATCGCCGCGGCGCAAATCACGGACCAAAACGACGCCCGCAGCGGAACTCCTGCTCCTGACATTGCCATTGATTCCCCCGATTGATCGATGTGCTGCGGCTGCTGCTTCCGGCTCGAATCCGGAGTGGTGCCGCATGCAAGCCGCAGAGATTAAGGGGCGCCGGGAGGCAATGCAATCCCGCCCCGCGCCCGGGGCTATTTCAGCCAGGCCCGGGCGTTGTGGAACATCTGCATCCAGGGCGTGTGGCGATCCCAGCGCCGCGGCCACCACGACCCGACGCTCGCGGCGATCGTGCGCTCCGGATGCGGCATCAGGATGGTGACGCGGCCGTCGGAGTTGCACAGCGCGGTCAGGCCCGGCGAGCCGTTCGGGTTCTGCGGATAGCGCGTCGCGACCTGGCCGTGATTGTCGATGAAGCGCATCGCGAGCTGCTGGCCGTCGCACAACCTGCGCAGATCGTCGTCGTGCGCGAATTCCGCGCGGCCCTCGCCGTGCGCGATCGCGATCGGCAGGCGCGAGCCGCCCATGCCGGCGAAGAACAGCGACTTCGATTCGACGATCTCGACCATCGACCAGCGCGCCTCGAACTGCTCGCTGCGATTGCGCACGAATTTCGGCCACGCGGAGGCGCCAGGCACGATGTCCTTGAGCGCAGCGAACATCTGGCAGCCGTTGCACACGCCGAGCGCGAAGCGATCGCTGCGCGTCAGGAATCCCTGGAACTCGTCACGCGCACGCGCGCTGAACAGGATCGTCTTCGCCCAGCCCTGGCCGGCGCCGAGCACGTCGCCGTACGAGAAGCCACCGCACGCGACGATGCCCGCGAACTCGGCGAGCTTCACGCGGCCTTCGAGGATGTCGGTCATGTGCACGTCGATCGACTCGAAGCCCGCGGCGTGGAATGCGTACGCCATCTCCGCCTGACCGTTCACGCCCTGCTCGCGCAGGATCGCGACTTTCGGCGTCTTCGCGATGTTGGGCGCTGCGCTCGTCGTCGGCGTGAAGGTCAGCAGCGCCGACAACCCCGGATCATCTTTCGCGCCGGCGGACTCGAGCTCTTCGCGCGCGCATTCCGGATTGTCGCGCAGCGCTGCCATGCGATAGCTCGTCTCGTACCAGATCTTGTACAGCGTCTCGCGCGATTCGGAGAACAGCTCGCGCCCGCCGGCAGCGATGCGGATGCGATCATCGTCGCGCGGCGCGCCGAGCTCGACGGCGAGCAAGCCTTCGTCTGCCGCCCAATCGAGCACGGGCGCAGCGTCTTCCGCGCGAACCTGCAGCACCATGCCGAGCTCTTCGCTGAACAGCGCCGCGATCGGCTGCTCACCCTTCAGCTGCACGTCCACACCGCAATGTCCCGCGAACGCCATCTCGCACAGCGCGGCGAACAGTCCGCCGTCGGAGCGGTCGTGGTACGCGAGCAGACGGCGTTCCTCGTTGAGCTGCTGCACGAGCGCGAACGCGCGCTTGAGCAATTCGGCGTCGTCGAGATCCGGCGCGACGTCGCCGATCGCGCCGTGAACCTGGCAGAGCGCCGACCCACCCAGCCGATTCTGACCGGCGCCGAGATCGATCAGGATCAGACGCGTGTCGCCCGCGTCGCGCTCGAGCTGTGGCGTGAGCGACGCGCGCACGTCCGCGACCGGCGCGAACGCGGAGACCACCAGCGACATCGGCGCCGTCTGGATCTCGGCGCGACCGTCGTGCCGCCACTGCGACTTCATCGACAACGAATCCTTGCCGACCGGGATCGCGATGCCGAGCTGGGGGCACAGGACCT
>DASRHK010000040.1:0-14221 GCA_035650495.1 Nevskiaceae bacterium
TCGCGGCGACGGCTGTCTTGGTCATGCGATCTTCGGGCGAGAGGGCTGGGGTCGTGCGATCAGTGCGTGATGGAGTCTTCATCTTGGGTCAGAGCGGCGATGTCCGCCGGCGTGAACGAATGGAGGATGGGCTCGGGCACGAGTCCGCGCACGGACTGTCCCTTCTTCAATCTGCTGCGGATGCGCGTCGAGGAGATGTCTAGCGTCGGCAATTCGAGTCGGATCCAGCAACCCGCGTGCGATTCGCGCAGCGTCTCCGGATCGGGCGCTTCGCGACCGGCGAGCGCTTCGACGATCTCCGGCTCCGGACGCTCCGCGCCGGGACGCTGGATGACGGCGATGTGCGCGAGTTTCAAGAGCTCCCGCCAGCGATGCCAGTGATTGAGATGCGCGAACGCGTCGGCGCCCATCAGCAGGCACACCGGCGTGCGCGGATGCGCCTTGTGCAATTCGGCGAGCGTGTCGACCGTGTACGAAGGGCCTTCCCGACGGATTTCGCAATCGTCGACGAACAGCCCGCGCTCGCGACGCGTCGCCAGACGCACCCACTCCAGGCGACGTTGCGGGCTCACGCGCGAATCGGGGCGATGCGGCGGATGCGCGGTCGGCACGAGTCTCAGCTGCGAAAGCCCGAGCTTCTCGCGCGCCTCGATGGCGAGCCGCAGGTGACCGTTGTGGAAGGGCGCGAACGCGCCGCCGAACACACCGATGAAGCCACGCCGCATTCAGCGGGGGCTCCTCAACACGGGCTCCTACTCAACGCACGTGCCCATCGCCGAGGACGACCCACTTCTGCGAGGTGAGGCCTTCGAGCCCAACCGGGCCGCGCGCATGGAATTTATCGGTCGAGATCCCGATCTCGGCCCCGAGTCCGTACTCGTAGCCGTCGGCAAAGCGCGTCGAGGCATTGACCATCACTGAGCTCGAGTCTACCTCACGCAGGAACTTGCGCGCACGCGACAAGTTCTCGGTGACGATGGAGTCGGTGTGCTTGCTGCCGTACTTGGCGATGTGCGCGATGGCGTCGTCGACGCCGTCGACCACGCGGATCGACAGGATCGGCGCGAGGTACTCCGTGCGCCAGTCGTCCTCGGTCGCAGGACGCGCGTCCGGGAGAATGCGACGCGTGCGCTCGCAGCCGCGCAGCTCCACACCGTGCTCGCTGTAGATGCGTCCGAGCTCCGGCAGCACCTTGTCGGCGACCGGCTGGTCGACCAGCAGCGTCTCCATCGTGTTGCAGGTGCCGTAGCGCTGCGTCTTCGCGTTCACCGCGATCGGGATCGCCTTCTCGCGATCGGCGTCGCGGTCGATGAACACGTGGCAGATGCCGTCGAGATGCTTGATCACCGGCACCTTCGCGGACTCGGACACCGCCGCGACGAGGCTCTTGCCGCCGCGCGGGATGACGACGTCGACGAACTCCGGCATGCCGACCATGAAGCCGACGGTGCGGCGATCGGTGATGTCGAGTACCTGCACCGTCTCCGGCGGCAGGCGCGAATCGGACAGCGCCCGCTCGATGCAGCGCGCGATTGCGAGATTGGAATGCACGGCTTCCGAGCCGCCGCGCAGGATCGCCGCGTTGCCCGACTTGAGGCAGAGGGCCGCGGCGTCCGCGGTCACGTTCGGACGCGATTCGTAGATGATCCCGACCACGCCGAGCGGCACGCGCATCTTGCCGACCTGGATGCCCGACGGGCGCAGCTTGAGATCGGTCATCTCGCCGACCGGATCGGAAAGATTGGCGATCTGGATCACGCCGTCGGCCATCGCCGCGATGCGATCCTCGTTGAGCTGGAGGCGATCGAGCATCGCGGCGTCGAGCTTCGCCGCGCGCCCCGCCAGCATGTCCTGCGCGTTCGCCTGCAGGATGGTCCGCGCCTCCGCCTTCAGGATGTCGGCCAGCGCGAACAGGGCCGCATTCTTCTGGCCGGTATCGGCGCGGGCGACGTGGCGCGCGGCCGCGCGGGCCTTCTCGCCCTTCTGGCGCATATACGCCAGGATCGCGGCATCGCTGATCTTGCTGGTGGACTTCGGCGGGACTTTGATGGCGGCGGGACTCATAAATCGATCGCAAACCTCCAGAAAATGCGCTTTGCCGATCGGGGCTCGGCGGACTTCGGGCGGGACTTCAGGCCGCGGGCCGAAGAGCAGCTTTCTGCGCCCCGCTGGCCTCGGCAATGCATGTTAGCAGTTCCTCCCAGGACTGCTCGGACACCGCGCTCTTGAAGCGCGCTTCGACGTCCGCCAGGCGGGCCAGCCAGCCGAGGATTTGCGGCGCCCGCGCGCGCTCCAAGCCTTTGATGAAGCTGGCCTGTCTGCTTTTCCAGACGCGCACCTGATCGACCGCCATCGCCGCGTTGCCGTTTTTTTCATGGATGAGGGCGGCAGCGGCCCACGTGCGCAGGTCGTAGGCGAGCGCGCCGAGAATCTTCGGAATCTCATCGCCTTCGTCGCGCAGACGCTCCAGCGCACGGATCGCGCCGCCGGCGTCGCCGGACAAAATCTTGTCGGAAAGGTCGAAAGCTTCGAATCTGGCGCTATCGGCCACCGCTTGGGCAATTTGCTCGGCACCAATGCGTCCGTTCTGGAACAGCAGTTTTAGCTTTTCGATGTCCTGCGCAGCCGCGAGCAGATGGCCTTCGGTGCGCTCGGCGAGGAGCGCGACGGCCTCCGCGTCCGCGGTGAGCCCAGCCTGCTTCATCCGTGCCTGCAACCATGCCGGCAGACGATCCGGCTTGATCGGCTCGCAATAGACGCTCGCGCCGGCGTTCTCGAGCGCGAGGTACCAGCCGCCGCTGCGCGTTCGATATTCGAGCTTGCCGCAGACGACGATGAGCAAGGTGTCGGGCGCGGGATGCTTCGCGAGCTCGGGAAGGATCTTCGCACCGCTGCCACCGCCGGACTTTTCGGAGGACTCGCCGTCGGCGTCATCGTCCGCGGCTGCCTTCTTGCGGCTGCCGCCGGTGATTCCGCGCGGCATGCGCAGCTCGACGATCCGCTTCGACGCGAACAGCGACAGGCTCGCGTACGAATCGATCAGCCGCTGCCAGTCGAAGCTCTGATCGACGTCGAGCACCTCGCGCTCGCTGTAGCCCTGCTTGCGCGCGGCGGCGCGGATCGCGTCGAGAGCTTCCTCGATCAGCAACGGCTCCTCGCCGGCGACGACGTAGATCGGCGCGAGCCCGCGCGCGAGGTGCTGCTGCAGTTGATTGGGATAGAGACGCATGGCCAGGAACTATAATTGGACCCTGATGGAACGCCAAAGTGAGCGTCACTATTCGAGCGTCGACCGGCTGCTGATGCGGTTGCAGGAGCGTCTGTCAGGCCGCACGCAACCGCAATCAGACGCTTCCGATCTCGATGACGCCGCGCGACGACACGCCGCGGGCCTGATGCGCGTGAATCATGCAGGCGAGATCGCCGCGCAGGCGCTGTATCAAGGCCAGGCGCTGACGGCGCGCGATCCGAAGATCCGTGCGCACATGCTCGATGCCGCGCGCGAGGAGCAGCAGCATCTGCGCTGGTGCGAAGAGCGGCTCGAGGAGCTCGGCGCGGGACCGTCGCTGCTGAAGCCGCTGTGGTACGCCGGCTCGTTCGCGATCGGCGCCGCGGCGGGACTCGCCGGCGACGACTGGAGCTTGGGCTTCGTCGCGGAAACCGAGCGGCAAGTCTCCGAGCACCTCGACGATCACCTGCAGAAGCTTCCCGAAGACGACGAGCGCAGCCGCGCGATCGTGGAGAAGATGCGCGAGGACGAGCGGCGGCACGGTCGCAATGCCGAGGCCGCCGGCGGCAAGCCGCTGCCGCAACCCGTGCGCGCGCTCATGCGCGGCGTCGCGCAGATCATGAAGCTCGGCGCGTATCGCCTCTAGCGCTTCACTTGCCGTCGATCGCGCGCAGCAGCGACGCCGGATCCACGGGCTTGGTCATGTGGTCGTCGAAGCCGGCCTCGCGCGCCTGGCGGATATCCTCCGGCCTGCCATAACCCGTCACTGCGACCAGACGCATCTTGCGCAGCGAGGGGTCATCGCGCAGATCCGCGGCGACCCGGTAGCCGTCCATCCCCGGCAGGCCGATGTCGAGCAGGATGACTTCCGGCTGGAAGGCGAACGCGAGCTTCAGTCCTTCCTTGCCGTCGTGCGCGACCCTCACCGTATGGCCTTCCGACTCGAGCAGGATCTGCATCATGCGCGCGGCATCGACGTTGTCGTCGATGACCAGCACGCGTCGCGGCGCGCCGGGTGCCACATGCCTCGCGCCGTCGGATCGCGGCAGCGAGAGCTGCGTGGTCGGCATGCGGACGACGAATTCGCTGCCGCGCCGCAAGCCCGCGCTGTGCGCTTCGATGGTGCCGCCGTGCAGCTCGGCCAGCCGCTTGGCGAGCGACAGCCCGATGCCGAGGCCGGGACGTCCGCGCTCGGGCAGATCGTCGGCCTTGGTGAACATGTCGAACACTTTCGGCAGCATCTCGGGCGCGATGCCCTCGCCGTCGTCGCCCACGCGGACCACCGCCTGGATCTGCTCCGACTCTTCGTCGCGCGCCTGCTCGAGCGAAGCCCACACCTTGCCGCCCGAGCGGGTGAACTTGCTCGCGTTGACCAGAAGGTTGCCGATCAGCTGCTCGAGCCGCATCGAATCGCCCATCACGCGCACGGGTTCGACGGGCAAGGCGATGGTGAATTCCTGGCTGCCCGCCTTGCGCAGATGCTCGGTCGTGGCGACGGCATTGCGCAGGACCTGCGCGAGGTCGACCGGCTTCAGGGTGAGCTGGATGGTGCCATGGCTGATGCGCGCGATGTCGAGCAGGTCGTCCACCATGCGCGTCATCTGCTGCACCTGCTGGCTGACGACGCTCCTGGCGGCGTCGATCGCTTCCGGACCGAGCTTGCCGCTGTTCATCACGTCGGACGCGCTGCGCAGCGCCGCGAGCGGATTGCGTAGCTCGTGCGCGAGCACGGCGAGGAATTCGTTCTTGCTGCGGTCGGCTGCGACGAGATCCTCGGCGCGCTTGCGCAGCGCCTCCTCACGGAGCATGCGCTCGGTGATCGGCCGCGTCGTCTCGATCACCCGGCGATTGCCGCCCGCGTCGGTGATGAGCGCCATGCGGCTCTCGACGAAGATCTTCTCGCCGCTATTCGCCGTGTGGACCATCTCTCCGGTCCAGTGGCCCTTCTCCTCGAGCGCCGCGCGGAACACGTTCTGCGCGACGTCGGTCGCGAGCAGATCGTGGACGCTGCGGCCGATCGCGCGGTCCTTGCTGTAGCCGTAGGTTTCCTCGGCGCCGCGGTTCCAGTAGGTGATGGTGCCGTCGAGCTCCCAGGCGATGATCGGCTCCTGCGTCTGCTCGAGCAGCTCGGCCTGCACGCGCAGCACGTCCTGGCTGCGCTTCAGCGCATCGACGTCGATCAGCACGATGACCACGCCGTCGATCTTGTTCTCCAGCGTCTTGTACGGACGCAGCCGGAGCAGGAACCAGCGGCCCGACTTGTCCTTGATCTCCTGCTCCTTCGACGAGACCGTGTCGATCACCTCGAGCAGCAGCGCGTCGAAGCTCGGGATCTCGAGATTGAGCTTGATGTCGGTGATCGGGCGGCCGACGTCGGAAGGGATCAGGTTGAGCAGCTTCTCGGCCATCGGCGTGAAACGCCGGATGCGCAGGTCGCGGCCGAGCATGACGATCGGCATCTGCACACTGGCGAGCAGGTTGGTGAGGTCGTTGTTGCTCTGCGACAGCTCGGTGTTGCGGTTGTGCAGCTCGTCGTTGACGGTCGCGAGCTCTTCGTTCGACGACTGGATCTCTTCCTTGGAGGTCTCGAGCTCCTCGTTGATGCTCTGCAGCTCCTCGTTCGCCGACTGCACTTCCTCGTTGGCGGACTGCAGCTCCTCGTTCGCGGCCTCCTGCTGCTCGATCACCGCCTGCAGGTAGTCGCGGGTCGACGCGAGCTCCTGCTTGAGCCTGCCGATCTCGCGCTCGCTCGACTCCTTCGGGATCTTGCTGGCGCGCTTGGCCTCGGCACGCGCGGCGGCGTCAGCCTTGGCTTGCCGCGCGGCGCTGAGCTTCGGCTCCTCGAAAATCAGCAGCAGGCTTCCGCTCGGCACGCCGCTGCCCTTGACCGGCATGACAAGGACGCTGACGTCGCGATAACCGCCGTTCGACTTCACGCGCAGGCCTTCCTCGCGCACGACCGTGTCTTCGCGCTGCGCCTTGTGCACGGCACCACGCACCGGCACCAACAAGCCTTCGCGCAGCATCTTCAGCAGATGGAGGCTCGCGCGCCCGGGCGCCGGCGTGAGATACGGGCCGGTGTCGCCGCGGAACTGGATGATCTCGAGATCGCTGTTGAGCATCACGCCTGCCGGCGAATACCGCGCGAGCAGCATCCGATCCGCTTCCTTCTGGGCGTCGACCGCAGCCGGCGGCACGTCGGCTCGCCGCTCCGGTCGCATCGGCGTCGGATAGATCACCGGCGCGCGCGCCATCAGCGGCACGTAGCCTTGATGCCGCGCATTGCCCGGCTTCTTGAGATAGAGCTTGAGCTTCGCGTTCTCGACGTCGAACAGGTCGCGGAACGCGCCGACGGTCTCGGAGCTGCCGAGCCAGAGATGGCCGTGATCGCGCAGCGCGTAGTGCAGGATCGGCATCAGCTTCTGCTGCAGCACCGGCTCGAGATAGATGAGCAGATTGCGGCAGCAGACGAGATCGATGCGCGAGAACGGCGGATCGGCGAGCACGTTCTGCCTCGCGAAGACGCACATGTCGCGGATCGGCTTGGCGACGCGATAGCTGCCGTCGACCTCGACGAAGAAGCGCCGCAGGCGCTCGGGCGAGACGTCCTGCGCGATGCCTTTCGGATAGACGCCCGCACGCGCGCGCTCGATGCCCGCGGCGTTGAGGTCGGTCGCGAAGATCTGCATCGGGATGCGCTTGTTGGCGATCTCCGAGTACTCGACGTAGGCCATCGCGATCGAATAGGCCTCCTCGCCGGTCGAGCAGCCGAGCGTCCACACGCGCACCTGCTCGTGGCGCAGCTTGTCGTCGGTGAGCTTCGGGAACACCAGCGTCTTCAGCGCTTCGTAGGCCTCCGGATTGCGGAAGAAGCTGGTGACATTGATCAGGATGTCCTGGAACAGCGCGTCCGGCTCTCCCGGATTGCTCTGCAGGAAGCGTACGTACTCGTGCAGGTTCTCGAGCTTGTGCAGCACCATGCGGCGCGTGATGCGCCGATGCAGCGTGTTGCGCTTGTAATCGGAGAAGTCGACGCCGGCTGTGTGGCGCAGCACCTCGAGCACGCGACGGATCGCAGCTTCGTCGGTCGCGGTCTTGCGTTGCCGGTCGGAGACCAACGGGTGTCGCGCGATGCGCGTGATCTCCTGCGCGATCTCGTCCGGCGCCAGGATGAAGTCGACGCAGCCCGCAGCGATCGCACTGCGCGGCATGCTGGTGTGCTCAGCGGTGTTGTCCTGCGCGAACGTGATGCCGCCGGCCGCCTTGATCTCCTCCAGGCCCTGCGTGCCGTCGTTGGCGCTCCCCGACAGGATCACGCCGATCGACTTGTACGCGTGCTCTTCGGCGAGCGAGCGCAGGAAATGGTCGATCGGCCGATGCTGACCGCGCACTTCGGTGCGCGGCGAGAGCTGCAGCATGCCGTGATCGAGCACCATGTTCTTGCCGGGCGGGATCACGTAGACGTGGTTGGGCTCGACGAGGACGTTGTTGGTGACCTCGAGCACCGGCATCTTCGTGTCCCGCGACAGGATCTGCGACAGCAGGCTCCGATGCGTCGGATCCAGATGCTGCACGACGACGAAGGCCATGCCGGTGTCGCGCGGCAGATTTCGCAGCAGCTGACTGGTCGCCTCGAGGCCGCCGGCGGAAGCGCCGATGCCGACAATGGTGAACGGCGAGCTGTCCTCGGGCGTGTCGTGTCCCGCGACAGCGGGGTTCACATTGGGCAGCACCGGCTCGGCTTTGGGGCTCTTCTGCTCCTGCGCGGACTTGCCGCCACCCTTCTTGCGAGGTCTTCGCGCCATGCCGGCAGCCAGTCGGGTCGAGCGTCGGATTGTCGGCGTCCGCTATTGCGATGGCAAGCGCGCAAAAAAAAGCGCCCGCCGGGGGACGGGCGCTTCAACGTACAGCTCGAACGCTTTTAGGCGGCGACCGGAATCGGCGTGCTGCCGGGGTCGAGCGAATGATCAGGCGCGACGTCGGCTGCGCTGTGGATGGTCACCGAGCAGCCGGTCTCGTCGATATAGGACAGACAGTAGGTCACGCCCTCGTACTTGGAGCCGAACACCTTCAACGGGGAGCTGAAGCCTTCCTGCAGCAGAACCCATTTGCCGCGCTGCATCTGAAGGTGGCAGCGACGCTTTGAGCGATCCATGTGTTTCCCTGTGATCCGTGGAAAAGCAGCTGTCCGTTTATGCGGCGATGCCGACCGGAGCGAGTCCGCCGGGATACGTGCGCTCTTCCTGCAGGCTGCCGTCCAGACGATGGATGGTCAGCGAGCCGCCGAAGTGCTCGATGTAGGAAAGGCTGTAATTGACGCCTTCCCGCTTGGTCCAGAACGTCTTGATGGGTGTGGCGGAGCCTTCTTTTTCCAGCACCCAATGGCCGCCGCGCAGCAGCAGGTGATATTGGTTCATGTCTCGTGCCTCCTCTTGAATCCGTTGGTGTCGCAGCTAGCGCGAGCCGGTTGCGCGTTCCTTCTGCCTGGAACTTCCCGGCCCACACACCGCATAGCGGACGAGAGGACTGCATCGAACGTGCCAGGAGTGCGCAGTTGCCAGCGTCAGTGGCAGAAACGTACGGAAGCCGCGTCGGGCTTGAACTTCAGAGGTACCGTGTAGAGCGGTTGCGGGCAGGAATTTCCGCGGCCGCCCTGCAATGTGCATGCATCGTGCAGCTTGCCTCATGCAAGCCGCGCGATGAACGGTCGGTCAGCGCTGGATATTGCGCCCGTAGAAGATTTCGAGGATCTCGTAGCTGACGCGATCACGGATCTTCTTCGCTTCGCGCGGCGGCAGCTCGGTGGCGCCTTCGCCGAAGAGATAGGTATCCAGGTCGAGCTCCTTGAGCCGCATCTTCGTGTGGAAGATGTTCTCCTGGTACACGCAGACATCGACCATCTGGTAGCGGTCCTTGATGTCTTTGGCGATGAAGTTCTGGATCGAGTCGATCTGGTGATCGATGTAGTGCTTCATGCCGCGCACGTTGCGGGTGAAGCCGCGCACGCGATAGTCCATCACCACGATGTCGGACTCGAAGCTGTTGATCAGGTAGTTCAGCGCCTTCAGCGGCGAGATCTTGCCGCAGGTCGACACGTCGATGTCGGCGCGGAAGGTCGAGATGCCGTTGTCCGGATGCGTCTCCGGATAGGTGTGCACCGTGATGTGGCTCTTGTCGAGATGCGTGACGACCGAATCCTTCGGGATGTGCAGGCCGTCGTGATGGCCTTCGGAGATCAGCATCGTCACCGACGCGCCCTGCGGATCGTAGTCCTGGCGCGCGACGTTCAGGATGTTGGCGTCGATGATGCTCGCGACTTCGGTGAGGATCGCGGTCAGGCGCTCGGCGTTGTAGGCCTCGTCGATGTACTCGACGTATTCCTGCTGATGCTGCTTGGTGCGCGCGAAGCAGATGTCGTAGATGTTGAACGACAGCGTCTTGGTCAGGTTGTTGAAGCCGTGCAGCTTGAGCTTCAGCTCCTTGCTCTTCGTCGATGATGCCTTGGCCAACTTTGCAATCCCCGGTTCCAGAAACGATCACGCGGATTGAGCGGCGCTTGCGCCGGCTCGAATCCGCGTCTGCCGCGCTCGGCTAGCACCGCGCGCGGTCGCAATTATGGGCCAAATCGATGACGAAGTGGTGACTATTTCGCCGCGACGATCTCGTAGTCGTGCGTGACCTTCACGCCACCCTTGGCGAGCATGATCGACGCCGAGCAGTACTTCTCCGCCGACAGCTCCACCGCGCGCTTCACGTGGTTCTCGGACAAGCCGCGGCCGGTCACCACGAAATGCAGATGGATGTCGGTGAACACCTTCGGATCGGTGTCGGCGCGCTTGCTCTTCACGTCGACGACGACGTCGGTGATGTCCTGACGCGCCTTCTTCAGGATGTGCACGACGTCCACCGCCGAGCACGAGCCGACCGAGAGCAGCATCATCTCCATCGGCCTCGGGCCGAGATTGCGGCCGCCGATGTCCTGCGGGCCGTCGATGACGACGGCGTGGCCACTGCCCGATTCGCCGATGAAGGCGGCGTTCTCAGCCCATTTGATGCGCGCTTGCAAGGAGGTCTCCGGGGAATTTCCGTGATATTTTCGGGCAAAGACGGCTCTGGTGCCACACGGTGACCAACGCGAAAGCGCTGACCCATCCCGCGGTAAAGGAATTCATCTCACGCGCGCACAAGCGCAGCGTGCCGCCGAAGCAGACGATCGTGCGCGCGGGCGAGCAGCCCGATTCGCTCTATCTCATCCTCGAAGGCTCCGTCTCCGTGATGCTCGAGGACGACGAGGGCCGGGAGATCGTGCTCGCCTATCTCAATGCCGGCGACTTCTTCGGCGAGATGTGCCTGTTCCCCGAGCACGCGACGCGTACCGCCATCGTGAACTCGCGCGTCGCGACGCTGGTCGCGCAGCTCGGCTACGACGCCTTCCGCAGCTTCGTGCACCAGCATCCCGACGTCATGTTCGTCATCGCGGAGCAGCTGTCGATCCGCCTGCGCGACACTAGCCGGCGGATGGCCGATCTTGCCTTCCTCGACGTGCAAGGCCGCACGGCTCGCGCGTTGCTGGAGCTCGCCGGCGCGCCCGAAGCCAAGCCGAGCCTGCGCGGCACGATCGTCAAGGTCAGCCGGCAGGAGCTCGCGCGCATCGTCGGCTGCTCACGCGAGATGGCCGGACGCGTGCTCAAGCGGCTCGAAGAGAACGGCATCCTGTCGATGCAGGGACGCAACGTGCTGCTGCACGGCGTCGGCGGCGACAAGAAGAAGGCCTAGGCGATCAGCTTGCCCAGCGCGTCGCCGGGACTCGGCGCGCGCATCAGCGACTCCCCGATCAGGAAACGGTGCACGCCCGCGTCGCGCATGCGCTTGATGTCGGCGGGCGTCGCGATCCCGCTCTCGGTCACCACTTCCGCGTCGCGCGGCAGCAATGGCAGCAGCTCCAGCGTGGTCTCGAGCTTCGTCTCGAAGCTGCGCAGGTTGCGGTTGTTGATGCCGAGCAGATAGTCGGAGCCGAGACCCGCGCGCAACACCTGCTCGAGCTCCGCGCGATCGTGCACTTCGATCAGCACGTCGAGGCCGAGGCTGCGCGCGATGCCGTGCAATTCGGCGAGCTCCTCGCCGGGCAATGACGCCGCAATCAGCAGCACGCAGTCCGCGCCGATCGCGCGCGACTCGTAGATCTGCAGCTCGTCGCACAGGAAGTCCTTGCGGATCACCGGCAGCTTCGACGCGGCGCGCGCTTGCTTCAGGTATTCGTTCGCGCCCTGGAAAAACGTTTCGTCGGTGAGCACCGACAGGCACGCAGCGCCGCCGCGCTCGTAGTCGCGGGCAAGGAACGCCGGGTCGAAATCGGCGCGGATCACGCCGCGGCTCGGCGATGCCTTCTTGATCTCGGCGATCACTGCGGCACCGGTTCTCGCGCGCTCGCGCAGCGCACGCGCAAAACCGCGCGGCCGCGATTGCTGCTCGATCAGCTCTTCCAGCGCGCGCTTCGAATAGCGGCTGCGCAGCTCGCTGATCTCTTCGCGCTTGCGCGCGAGGATGGTTTCCAGGATGTCGCTCATGACACGCTCTTCTTGAGCTTCTGCGACGTCGCGACGAACGCGTCGAGCTTCTTCGCAGCGTCGCCGGAGGCGATGACGTCGCGCGCCTTGCGCACGCCTTCGGCGATCGACGGCGTCACGCCGGCGACGTAGAGCGCCGCACCGGCGTTCAGGGTGACGATGTCGCGCGCCGGCCCCGGATGATTGTCGAGTGCGGCGACCAGCATCGCCTTGGACTCCTCGGGACTCGTCACGCGCAGCGCCTTGCTCGCCGCGACGTTCAGGCCGAACTCGCCAGGGTGGATCTCGTACTCGGTGATCACGCCATCGCGCAGTTCGCCGACCATCGTCGCGGCGCCGAGCGTGATCTCGTCCATGCCGTCGTGGCCCCAGACCACCATCGCGCGCGACGCGCCGAGCGCGCGCAGCACGCGGATCTGGATGCCGACGAGATCGGCATGGAACACGCCCATCAGGCTGTTCGGCGCGCTGGCCGGATTGGTCAGCGGCCCGAGGATGTTGAAGATGCTGCGCACGCCCATCTCGCGGCGCACCGGCTGCACCGCCTTCATCGCCGGATGATGGACCGGCGCGAACATGAAGCCCATGCCGATCTGGTTGATGCTAGCGGCAACTTGCGCAGGCTGCAGGTCGATCGCGGCGCCGAGCGATTCGAGCACGTCGGCGGCGCCGCACTTGGACGACACGCTGCGATTGCCGTGCTTGGCGACGCGCGCACCGGCGGCCGCCGCGACGAACGAAGCCGCCGTCGAGATGTTGAACGTGTGCGTCGAGTCGCCGCCGGTGCCGACGACGTCGACGAGGTTGCCACGCTCCACGCCGACGACCTTGAGCGAGAACTCACGCATCACGCGCGCGGCGGCGGCGATCTCGCCCACCGTCTCTTTCTTCACGCGCAGCCCCGCGATGATGGCGGCCATCATCACCGGCGAGACTTCGCCGCGCATGATCTGGCGCATCAGGTCTTCCATCTCGTCGGCGAAGATCTCGCGATGCTCGATCGTTCGCTGCAGCGCTTCCTGCGGAGTGATCGGCATCAGTTCGACTCCAGGAAATTCTTCAGCAGATCGTGGCCGTGCTCGGTCAGGATCGACTCCGGATGGAACTGCACGCCTTCGACCGGCAGCGTCTTGTGGCGGATGCCCATGATCTCGTCGACAGTGCTGCCGCTCTGCGTCCACGCGGTCAGCTCGAAATCCTTCGGCAGCGACTCGCGTTCGACGATCAGCGAGTGATAGCGCGTCGCCGTGAATGGCGACGGCAAATCCTTGAACACGCCGCGCCCGCGATGATGAATCTGACTCGTCTTGCCGTGCATCACGTTGCGCGCGCGGATCACCTTGCCGCCGAACGCCTGGCCGATCGCCTGGTGGCCGAGGCAGACGCCGAGGATCGGGATGCGGCCCTTGAGCGAATCGATCAGCTCGAGGCAGATGCCTGCTTCATTCGGCGTGCACGGTCCGGGAGACAGCACGATGTGCGAGGGCTTGAGCGCCGCGACGTCCTTCACGCTGATCCGATCGTTGCGATGGACCGCGACCTCCGCACCGAGCTCGCCGAGATACTGGACGAGGTTGTAGGTGAACGAGTCGTAGTTGTCGATCATCACGATCATGACGCGACTCCTTCGGCGAGCGCGACCGCGCGCATCATCGCCATCGCTTTGCTCATCGTCTCCTGCCACTCCGATTCGGGCACCGAGTCGGCGACGATCCCCGCGCCCGCTTGCACGTTCACCATGCCGTCCTTGATCACCGCAGTGCGGATCGCGATCGCGAGATCCATGTTGCCGTCCCAGCCGAGATAGCCGACCGCGCCGCTGTAGATGCCGCGCTTCACCGGCTCGAGCTCCGCGATGATCTCCATCGCGCGCACTTTCGGCGCGCCGGAGAGCGTGCCTGCGGGAAACGTCGCGGCAAGCGCGGCGAGCGCATCGCAATCCTTCTTCAGGTGACCGGTGACGTTCGACACGATGTGCATCACGTGCGAGTAGCGCTCGACGAACATCTTCTCCGACACGCGCACGGTGCCGGTCTGGCAGACGCGGCCAACGTCGTTGCGCCCGAGGTCGATCAGCATCAGGTGCTCGGCGATCTCCTTCGGATCGGCGAGCAGCTCGGCTTCGAGCGCGCGATCCTCTTCCGGCGTTTCGCCGCGACGTCGCGTGCCAGCGATTGGGCGTACGGTGACTTCGCCGTCCAGCGCGCGCACGAGGATTTCCGGCGACGAGCCGACCACGTGGTGATCGCCGAGATGCATGCAGTACAGATAGGGCGACGGATTCAATCGACGGATCGCGCGATACAGCTGCACGGGCTCCGCGTGGAAATCGGCGGTGAGCCGCTGCGACGGCACGACCTGCATGCAATCGCCGGCCGCGATGTAGTCCTTGATCCGGTTCACCGCAGCGCTGAACTTGTCGCGA
>DASRHK010000041.1:0-2790 GCA_035650495.1 Nevskiaceae bacterium
CGAGCCACAAGCGTGTTGCGAGCACGATGCGCTTCTGCTTGGTGAAGCCCACCGACGCTGCCGCGCCGCCATAGTCCTGCCTCGAGCGCTTGCGTACTTCGGCGATCACCAGCGTGTCGCCGTCCTTCATCACCAGATCGAGCTCGCCGCCGCGGAAGCGCACGTTGCGCGCGACCAGCTGCAGGCCCTGCGACTCCATGAAACGCAGCGCGAGGTCTTCTTCGGCGGCGCCTCTCATGAGCTCGATCGCGCCAGCGAGCCGCAGGTGAGGGTGCGCGTGATCGCGCCGTTGGCGCCCATGCCGAGATCGCCGCTCGCGGCCGGGAAGCCTCCGCCCGAAGGCAGCGGACCGCCGCGCAGGAAGCCGATCAGCTGATAGGCGTCGTAGCCGAGCGCGAACAACCGCTGCTGCTCGCGCGAGCGGCCGGGCATCACGTCGTTGAGCTGCCCGCGCAGCGCGGCGTAGCGGCCGCCGCTGCCGAGCATCATCGGCATGTCGCACGAGCGCAGCCCGGAGAGATCGGCGTCGCCGGTGCCGTTGTCGAACACCTGCGCGGTCGCGAACACGGGCAGGGTGCCGAGCCGATTGAAGCGCAGCTGCGGAATGATCAGCCGCCCTTGCTCTGCATGCGCGGCGAGGAAAACGAAATCGAGATCGTTGCGCCGGCGCGGCTCGTATTCGAGCTTGCCGAGCACGGCGGCGACCGCGGCCTTGCGCTCTTCGCTCTCGGGAATACCCATCATGGCGCGGATCGGCTGCGAGATGTCCGCGATGCCGGTGTAGCGCTGCGCAGTGACGATCTCGCCGCCGAGCTCCTGCATGCGCCGCGAGAATGCCGCGAGGATGCGCTCGCCCCAGTTGTCCGACGGCGTCAGCGCAGCGGCTCGGCGCAATCCGCCGGCGATCGCTTGCTCCGCGGCCGCGCGCGCTTCGTCTTCCGGCGCGAGTCCGAGCTCGTAGAAATTCCCCGGCGCCGATTGGTTCGGCTCGAGGTAATTCAGCGCGAGCATCGGCACCGGTGGCGTGCCTTGCGATGCGGTCGCCGCGACCAGATCCTTCTGCAGCGGGCCGACGACGAAGCTCGCGCCATCGCTCACCGCGCGACGGATCGCCTGGCGCACGGCGTCGGGGCTGCCGCCGGTGTCGTAGATGCGCACCGACGGCTTGGTGCCGTTCTGCGCATAAAGCGCAGCGAGGAAGCCGTCGCGAATCATCTCGGCGGGTCCGGCGTAAGGGCCGCGCGACGCGAGCAGCAGCGCGATCTGCATCTCCGAGCCCATCGGCGCCGCCGGCGCGATCTCCGGCTTCGGTGCAGGTGCGATCTGCGCGGGTGGCGGCAATCTCGACGGCGCCGGCTCGGGGCGCGCGAGCTGCTGCGCGCAGGAAGCGAGGAGCGCGGTGGTCGCGGCCGTGAGCGACGCGAGCAAAAGGCGGGATTTCATCGTGTGTAGTATCTCGCACATGGACGCAGCAGGCGAAGTGCAACCAGGCCACCTCTACGTCGTCGCGACGCCGATCGGCAACCTGCGCGATCTGTCGCCGCGCGCGCAGGCTGTGCTCGCCGGCGTCGACCTGATCGCGGCCGAGGACACGCGCACGAGCGGCGTGCTGCTGCAGCAGTTCGGCATCGGCACGAAGCTGAAAGCGTTGCACGACCACAACGAGCGCGAATTTGCGCCGCACATCGTCGCGATGTTGCGCGACGGCAAGAGTGTCGCGCTGATCTCCGATGCCGGCACGCCGCTGATCAGCGATCCGGGATTCGATCTCGTCCGCGCTGCTCGGGCGGCGGGCGTCCCGGTCGTCGCAATCCCCGGACCGTGCGCGGCGATCGCGGCGCTGTCGATCTCCGGCGTACCGAGCGACAGCTTCGTCTTCGTGGGCTTCCTGCCGCCGAAATCCGCGGCGCGTCGCAAGCGTCTGCAGGAGCTGTCGAGCGAATCGCGCACGCTGATCTTCTATGAGGCCTCGCATCGCATCGTCGAATGCGTCGGAGATCTCGCGGAGATCTTCGCCGATCGAGTCATCTTCCTTGCGCGCGAGATCACCAAGAAGTTCGAGCAGAGCTTCTCGGGCACCGGTGCGGATCTCGTCGCGTGGCTGAAGCAGGACGAGAACCGGACGCGCGGCGAGTTCGTCGTGATCGCGCAGGGCGCCGAGCCGACGACCGACACGGCACAAGCGCAGCGCGTGCTCGAGCTGCTGCTGAAAGAGCTGCCCCCGGCGCGCGCCGCGAAGCTCGCGGCCGAGATCACCGGCGCGCCCCGCAATGCCCTCTACGATCTGGCGCTGAAGCTCTCGAGACCGGCCGGGGAGTAAAATGCGCGCGGAGTCGACCGAACAATCGCTGCCGTCCTCGTGACGGTGGAGGAAAGTCCGGGCTCCGCAGGGCAGAGCGCCAGGTAACGCCTGGGCGGCGCGAGCCGACGGAAAGTGCA
Source organism: Nevskiaceae bacterium (assembly GCA_035650495.1). Lineage (GTDB taxonomy): Bacteria > Pseudomonadota > Gammaproteobacteria > Nevskiales > Nevskiaceae > DASRHK01. The sequence continues at coordinate 2,440 of DASRHK010000041.1, forward strand.
ACAGAAAGCAAACCGCCGAAGTCCCTCACGGGACTGGCAAGGGTGAAAGGGTGCGGTAAGAGCGCACCGCGGCGCTGGCAACAGCGACGGCACGGTAAACCCCGCTCGGAGCAAGGCCAAATAGGGAAGGTGGAGGAGAAAATCCTCGACGCGTGGCCCACGCGCCTTCCGGGTAGGCTGCATCAGGCTTGCGGTGACGCAAGTCGCAGAGGAATGGTTGTTCTCGACAGAACCCGGCTTACAGGTTGACTCCTTCTACAGCCGTCCCAAGGCCCGCTTCGGCGGGCCTTTTTGCTCCTTATTAAGAATCAGCGTTAGGAGCTACCCGTAAGCGATTGTTTTCACACAGAC
>DASRHK010000042.1:0-4767 GCA_035650495.1 Nevskiaceae bacterium
CCGACCTGCAAGCCGTGCGCACGACCGCAATCGCCGACGGCGATTCCTACGTCATCAACGGCTCGAAGGTGTTCATCACCAACGGCCAGCAGTGCGGGATCATCATCGTCGTCGCCAAGACCGATCCGAGCGCCGCCGGCAAAGGCGTTTCGCTGGTGGTCGTCGAGACTGACAAGGTCACCGGCTTCCGGCGCGGCCGCAATCTCGACAAGATCGGCATGCACGGACAGGACACGTCCGAGCTCTTCTTCGAGAACGTCCGCGTGCCGAAATTGAACCTGCTCGGCAAGCTCGAGGGTCAAGGCTTCGCGCAATTGATGCAGCAGCTGCCGCAGGAGCGACTGATCGTCGCCGTCGCTGCGGTCGCGACGACCGAGATCGCGCTCGACCTCACGACCGAGTACGTGAAGCAGCGCAAGGCGTTCGGGAAACCCATCATGGATTTCCAGAACACCCGCTTCTCGCTCGCCGAAGCGCGCACCGAAGCCGCGCTCGGCCGCGTGTTCGTCGAGAAATGCACCGAGCTCCTGCTGCAGAAGAAGCTCGATCCGATGACGGCCGCGATGGCGAAGTACTGGACGAGCGACAAGCAGTGCGAGATCGCCGATCTCTGCCTGCAGCTGCACGGCGGCTACGGCTACATGGACGAGTACCCCATCTCCCGCATCTGGCGCGACTCGCGCGTGCAGCGGATTTATGGCGGCACCAACGAGATCATGAAGGAACTGATTGGGCGGTTCCTGTAATCAAAGCATTGTCATAGCAAGGAGCGACGACGCATGTTTTCCCTGTTGATGAAGTGGATGAAGGCCAACCGCATCCTGCCGCAGATCAGCGACACGGAGCGCCAGGCGCTGGAAGCCGGCAATGTCTGGATCGACGGCGGCTTCTTCGCCGGCAATCCCGACTTCCAGAAGATGCTCGACCAGAGCTACGACCAGCTGTCGGCCGAGGAGAAGGCTTTCATCGACGGGCCGGTGCAGCAGCTGTGCGACATGATCGATCGCTACGAGATCTCGCGCACGAAGAAGGTGCCGGATCACATCGTCGACTTCATCAAGCAGCAAGGGTTCATGGGGCTGCTGATCCCAAAGCAGTACGGCGGCAAGGAATTCTCCACGCTCGCCATCTCGACGATCATGCACAAGATCAACCCGGTGTCGATCGCCGCGGCGACCTACGTCGTCATCCCGAACTCGCTCGGCGCCGCCGAGCTGATCAAGCATTACGGCACCGATGAGCAGAAGAATCACTATCTGCCCAAGCTCGCGAGCGGTGAGTACGTCCCCTGCTTCGGTCTCACCGAGCCGACCGCCGGCTCCGACGCCGCGAGCATCAAGGCCGAAGGCTTCGTGTTCAAGGACGCCGACGGCGAGGTGAAGATCAAGCTCAACTTCCGCAAGCGCTACATCACGCTCGCGCCGGTCGCGAACCTGATCTCGCTCGCGTGCCGCTTGAAGGATCCGCAGAACCTCCTCGGCAAGGGCGTCGATCCGGGCATCACCGTGGTGATGATCCACAAGGGCACGCCGGGCTTCACCAACGGCGATCATCACGATCCGATCGGCGAGTCGTTCGAGAACGGTCCGCTGATCGGCAAGGACGTCGTCGTGCCCGCGGCGCAGATCATCGGCGGTCCGGCCTACGCGGGACTCGGCTGGAAGATGCTCATGGAGCAGCTCGCCGGCGGTCGCGCCGTGTCGCTGCCCGCGGGTGCGATCGGCGGCCTCAAGTCCACGATGGCCGTCACCGGTGCCTACTCGATGGTGCGCCAGCAGTTCGGCATCCCGATCGGCCGCATGGAAGGCGTCGAAGAGCGCGTCGGCCGCATCGCGGCGATGACCTACATGTGCGAAGGCGCGCGCGTCTACGCGTGCTCGGCGATCGATCACGGCATCCAGCCCCCCGTCGTCTCCGCGGTGCTCAAGGCCTACACGACCGAGACCGCGCGGCAGATGGTGATCGACGGGATGGACGTGTTCTCCGGCGCCGGCGTCATGCAGGGCCCGAACAACATCCTCGGCAAAGGCTACTCCGGCGCGCCGGTCGCGATCACGGTCGAAGGCGCGAACATCATGACGCGCACGCTGATGATCTTCGGCCAGGGCGCGACGCGCTGCCATCCGTACGCGCTCAACGTCGTCAAAGGCGTCGAGACGAACAACGTGAAGCTGTTCCGCTCGAACCTCGTCGGCTGGATCGGACACTTCTTCGCGGGCATCGGCCGCTCCTTCATCCGCGGCATCACGCGCGGCTACACGGTGAGCGTGCCCGACGTCGCGCCGGAAACGGCGACGTACTACCGCCGCCTCGGCTGGGCTGCGGCGCGTTTCGGCCTGCTCACCGATCTCGCGATGTTCTTCATCGGCGGCAAGCTGAAGGCGCGCGGCAAGCTCACCGGTCGCTATGCCGATGCGCTGGCGTGGATGCTGCTCGGCTTCTCGGCGCTGCGCCGCTTCGAGGCGGAAGGCCGTCGCAAGGAGGATTTGCCGCTCGTGCACTTCGCGCTGAAGTATTCGCTCGCGCAGGTGCAGTCGGCGTTCGAAGGCATCTTCCAGAACTTCGACGGCTTCCTCGGCGCGATCATGCGCACGATCGGATCGGCGTGGCTGCGGCTCAACCGTCTCTCGCCGGTCCCGAGCGATCGCGACAGCCACCTCGCCGCGCTGACCATCCAGTCGTTCAACGATCAGTACCGTCGCCTGACCGACGGCGTCTTCGTCCCGGCGGAGAGCAAGCCGGGCGCGGGGCGCCTGCTGAAGGCGTTCCGCATCGTGACGGAAGCGCACCCGGCTGCCGAGCGCATCATCCACGCGCAGAAGAAGAAGCAGCTGCCGCGCGGCAAGCTGCCCGCCGAGCTCGCGGATGACGCGCTGACGCTCGGCATCATCTCGATGCCGGAAGCCAAGCTCCTCAAGGAAGCGCTGGCGGCACGGCTCGAGGCGATCGAGGTCGACGTGTTCAAGCCGGAGCAGTATTACGGCGCAACCGAAGAGCTCAGTGTGAAGCGCGCGGCTGCTGCCTGAGCTGTCGGGCCAACCGATCGAGTTCGACGGGGGACGCCCAAACTAGCCTTCCCTGGCTGGCTCGTCGTCCGCCATCCCTGGCGGCCGAACGCCCCCGCCAAACTCGATCGGTCGTCCCGCATCACCGGTGGCGGCGTTCTTGCCGCACGTGCAGAATCGCGACATGAAATTGATGCGCACCGCCGTCGCCGTTTTGCTGCTCGCGCTGTCCGCCTGCGCGCAGAAGAACGATTCGCCCGACGCCGTCGCGCGGCGCTTCTACGATTTCTATCTCTCGCAGCAGATGAACAACGGCCTGCCGACCATCGAGCAGTGCCGGCAGATGACCCCGCTGCTCTCGCGCGCGATGCAGGACGCGATCGGCAAGGCGCGCCGCGAGCAGGACAAGTTCGCCATGGAGCATCCGGGCGAGAAGCCGCCGTTCGTCGACGGCGACCTGTTCACCAGCCTGTTCGAGGGCGCGACCTCGTACCAGATCGGCAAGGTGGACACCGACAACTCGCACGCCGACGTGCTGGTCGTCCTCAAGTACGCCGATCCGAAGGGACACGACGTCGAGTGGACCGATCGGCTCGTGCTGGTGCAGGAGAACGATCACTGGGTCGTCGAGGATCTCGAGTACGGCGGCAATTGGGATTTCGCCAATCACGGCACGCTGCGGCAATCGCTGCTGTCCGACAGCACCGAGCCCGCGCCGCCGGCGCCGGCACCCGCCGGGAAGACCTAGTGCCCGGACCGCTTGCGGGCTACCGCATCCTCGAGCTCGCCGGCATCGGGCCGGGGCCGTTCTGCGGGATGATGCTCGCCGACATGGGCGCCGAAGTGATCCGCGTCGACCGGCCCGGCGGCAATCCCATGGCCGAGCTCGGCCACGAAGTGATGTTCCGCAATCGGCGCGCGGTGGCGATCGATCTCAAGAATCCTCGCGGCGCCGAGACGATCCTCAAGCTCTGCGAGCACGCCGACGCGATCTTCGAAGGCTTCCGGCCCGGCGTCGCCGAGCGGCTCGGCGTCGGCCCGGACGCGTGCTTCGCGCGCAATCCGAAGATCGTCTACGGCCGCATGACCGGCTGGGGCCAGAGCGGTCCGCTCGCGCAGGCCGCGGGCCACGACATCAACTACATCTCGCTCTCCGGCGTGCTCCACGCGATCGGCCGCAAGAATGATCTTCCGCTGCCGCCGCTCAATCTCGTCGGCGATTTCGGCGGCGGCGCGATGATGCTCGCGTTCGGCATGGTGTGCGCGCTGCTCGAGGCGCAGAAATCGGGCAAGGGACAGGTGATCGACGCGTCGATGGTCGAAGGCTCCGCCGCGCTGATGGCGATGTATTTCGGCTTCCGCTCGGCGGGCGCGTTCAGCGACAACCGCGGCACGCACCTGCTCGACACCGGCGCCCCCTTCTACGAGGTCTACGAAACCGCCGATCACAAGTACGTGTCGATCGGCTCGCTCGAGCCGCAGTTCTATGCGCTCCTGGTCGAGAAGCTGCAGCTCGACAAGGCGACGTTCGGCGCGCAGATGAAGGTCGCGATGTGGCCGGCCCTGCAGGAGACCCTGCGCGCGAAGTTCAAGGAGAAGACGCGCGACGAGTGGTGTGCGCTGATGGAAGGCAGCGACGTCTGCTTCGCGCCGGTGCTCGCGCTCTCCGAGGTGCACCAGCACCCGCACAACGCCGCGCGCGCGAGCTTCGTGCAAGTCGATGGCATGACCCAGCCGGCACCGACGCCGCGCTTCTCGCGCA
>DASRHK010000043.1:0-2074 GCA_035650495.1 Nevskiaceae bacterium
GCTGAGGATTGCGAGCGCCAGTGCAATCTTGAGGAAGAGCCCGTTCTTGTAGACGAGGAACGAGCGATGCGTCGCGCCTTCGCGCGGCGTCAGGGTGAACAGGCGCTTGAGAATCCCGCTAGCGGCCGCCACTCGAGAGGACCTTGAAGAATTCTTCTGGACCCACTCGGATCGCGGCGCCGGTCGGACACGCCTGCACGCAGGCCGGTCCCTCTTCACGGGTGCCGCACATGTCGCACTTCACCGCCTTCTTCGCGCTGCCCTTCGGATAGTCGTGCAGATCGGTGCCGGGCGCGGGCCCGCGCCCGAACAGCATCCACTGCCACAGGCTCGGCGCCTTCTTCGTCTCCACGCCCATCTGGATCACGCCGTACGGGCAATTGCGCTCGCAGTTGCCGCAGCCGATGCACGTCGACTGGATGAACACTTCGCCATTGGTTGCGCGATGGATCGCATCAGGCGGGCAATCCTTCATGCAATGCGGATGCTCGCAGTGACGGCACGACGTCGGCACGTGCAGATTGCGGAACGTCGCACCCGCTTCGCGATCGAGCCGCGACACGTTGCCGTGCGTCGCCGCGCACGCCTTCTCGCACTGATCGCAGCGGATGCACAACGCTTCGTCGATCAGGAGCGCGTCGGTCGCCTCGCCCATGCCCTGCTGGACGAGGAACTGCATCATCTGGCCGCGCTCCGGCGCGCGCTCCGCGTCGATGCGCGCTTCGAGCTGCTGCCGGAACCGCTCGCGCACCGTGCCCTTGAGCTGCGGATTCTGCTCGAGCAATTTCATGAACGCGTCGGCGCTGATGCCGAGCGCCTCGGTCTTGATCGCGGCCTGCGCGGTCTGCTTGCGCACGCTGCCGGCAATGACGTCGAGCTCGCCGAAATACTGCCCGGCGGCGACGTAGTTCAGGACGATGTCCTTGCCGGCCGCAGCCGCGGACACCATCACCGACCCCGAGCGGATCAGGAAGATCTCCTTTGCCTCGTCGCCGGCGGAGTAGATCTTGTCCTTGGCCTTGAACTGGTGGAGCTTCGCGCTCGCGAGCACTTCGGAGAGCAGCGCCTCGTCCGCGCCCGGCGCGAGATTCGTCTGCAACGCGCGCAGTGCGAACGTGCGATCGACGTAGCGCTTCACGACGTCGTTCGACGCGATCAGCTTGAGCATCGTGCGTCGCGGCACCTTGATCAGCACGCAGTCACTGCCCGCTTCCACCGTCGCAGCGCGGCGACGCCCGGAGATCAGCGCCATCTCGCCGAAGATGCGGCCCGACTTGATCTTGCGATCGCGCGAGCGATCGGCCTCGTCCATCACCACGCTGACGGAGCCGGAGACGACGATGAAAACCTCCGCGCCGTAGTCCTCCTTCTTGAACACGTGATCGCCGGACTTCGGCGACAGGATCTCGCTCTCGAGCAGGAACTCGCGCAGCTGCAGCCGGTTGAGCGACGCGAGCACCGGCGAGCGCAGCCGCAGCACGTCGAGGATGGCCTCGACGTCGTTTGCCGCCGCGAACGCAGGCACCGCGCCGAATTTCTGCTTGAGAATCGGCTCGTCGGCGGGCACGACGGGTCGGCCCATGATGAACTCGACGACCTCGTAACCCTGGTTCATCGCCTGCTTGATGAGCGGATAGCCCGCGAGCGCGCCGATGATGTAGAGGCCCGGCACGTTCGATTCGTAGGTCGCCGACACCGTCGGCAGCGCGCTCTTGTCGGCCGACGGGAACTGCACGCCGCACGCTTCGACGAAGTCGCGCGGCGCGGTGGCGCCGAGGCGGCCGATGATGCGATCGCAGGGCACTTCGACCGGGCCTTCCTTCGAATTGAGCTTGAGCAGCATGCGCCGCTTCGACGCGTGATCCTTCGGCGCCTCCTCCACCTTCTCGATCGTCGAGTGGTAGTGGCACTTCACCTTGCCCTGCTCGATCGCCTGCAGGATGAGCTGGTTGTTGCCTTCCTTCGCGCGCGAGAACTCGCCCTTGCGGTTGACGATGTGCACCTTGTTCGCACGCGCGAGTGCGACCGCATTCTCGATCGCCGCGTCGCCGGCGCCGACCACGACGATCGTCTC
>DASRHK010000044.1:0-6386 GCA_035650495.1 Nevskiaceae bacterium
TCGATCATCTTGCGCGCCTCGGCGAGCTTCACCAGCGCCGAGGGCAGGAACGATTGGCCGCCGAAGCCCGGGTTCACCGACATGATCAGGATCATGTCGACCTTGTCGAGCACGTAGTCGAGGCAATCGAGCGGCGTGCCGGGATTGAACACGAGACCGGCCTTGCAGCCAGCCGCCCTGATCGCCTGCAGGCTGCGATCGATGTGGCGCGTGGCTTCCGGATGGAAGGTGATGTAGTTCGCACCCGCCTTGGCGAATTCCTGCGCGAGCGCGTCGACCGGCTCGATCATCAGGTGCACGTCGAGCGGCGCCTTGATGCCGTACTTCTTCAGCGCCTCGCACACTGCGGGACCGAACGTCAGGTTCGGCACGTAATGGTTGTCCATCACGTCGAAGTGGACGATGTCGGCGCCGGCTTCGAGCACGCGCGCGACGTCGTCGCCCAGTCGCGCCAGGTCGGCGGACAGGATGCTCGGCGCGATCAGCGGCGGATGCGGACTCTTCGCCATCGAGGGCCCCTTCAAGAGGCGCGCATTATCTCAGATGGTAAAGTTGCGGTCCTCATGCAGCTCGCCATCGCCTTGCACGTCGTCGCGGCCGTGATCTGGGTCGGCGGCATGTTCTTCGCCTTCGCGTGCATGCGTCCGACGCTGAATCTGCTGGATCCGCAGCTCCGGCTGCGCATGTGGGCAGGCACGCTGTCGCGCTTCTTCAAATTCGTATGGGTCAGCATCGCCGTGCTGCTCATCACCGGCGTCTGGATGGTGTTCGGCCACTTCCACGGCATCCGGCAGGTCGGCGCCTACGTGCACCTGATGCTCGGGATCGGCATCGTGATGATGCTGCTCGCCGCGCACGTTTACTTCGCGCCGTACAAGCGGCTGAAGCGACTGATCGCGCGCTCGCAGTGGTCGGAAGCCACGCATCAGGTGCAGCAGATCCGCTTGCTGATCGCGATCAACCTCACGCTCGGCTTCGCGGTGCTGGTGATCGCGAGCGCCGGCCGCTACATGCCATGACCGCACCGCTCTTCGAATCGAACCTGACCAGCCTCGAGCGCATCCACCGCGGCAAGGTGCGCGACATCTACGCGCTCGGCGACAAGCACATGCTGATCGTGACGAGCGATCGGCTGTCCGCCTTCGACGTCGTGCTGCCGCGGCCGATTCCGGGCAAGGGTGCGGTGCTCACCGCGCTCACTTCATTCTGGATGCAGAAGTTCTCTTCGCTGCTGCCGAATCAGAACGCGCCCGAGGTGCGGCTCGCCGATCACCTCAAGCCTGACGAGTTGAAGCAGTGCGAAGGCCGCGCGATCGTCGTGAAGAAGCTGAAGGCGCTGCCGGTCGAGTGCGTCGCGCGGGGCTATCTGATCGGATCGGGCTGGAAGGATTATCAGAAGACCGGCGCGGTCTGCGGCATCGCGCTGCCGAAAGGCCTTCAGCTCGCGCAGCAGCTGCCGCAGCCGATCTTCACCCCGGCGGACAAGGCGCCGATGGGGAGCCACGACGAGAACATCTCCTTCGCCGAGGTTGAGCAGAAAGTCGGCAAGGATCTCGCGCGGCAGATGCGCGACATGACGCTGCGCATCTATCGCGAAGCCTCCGAGTACGCGCGCACGCGCGGCATCATCATCGCCGACACGAAGTTCGAGTTCGGCGTCGACGACAACGGCGTGCTGCACTGGATCGACGAGGCACTGACCCCGGACTCGTCGCGCTTCTGGCCCGCGGCAACGTATCGCGCCGGCATCAGCCCGCCGTCGTTCGACAAGCAGTTCGTGCGCGACTATCTCGAGACGCTCGACTGGGACAAGAAGCCGCCGGGGCCGATGCTTCCCGACGACGTCGTGGCAAAGACCGCGGCGAATTACCGCGAGGCGCAGCGGCTGCTCACGGGGCGCTGATGTCGCTCGCCTCCGCCGCGGTCCTGCTGTTCCTGGTGATGGATCCGCTGGGCAACATCGTCTTCTTCCTCTCGGCGCTGAAAAACGTTCCCGCAGCGCGCCAGCGTTTCGTCATCGTGCGCGAGCTCGTCGTCGCGCTCGTCGCGCTGCTGGTGTTCCTGTTCCTCGGCGGCCCCGCGATGCGCTTGCTCGGACTTTCCGAGCAGGCGCTCGGCGTCGGCGGCGGCGTGATCCTCATGCTGATCGCGCTGCGCATGGTGTTCCCGACGCGCGATCATTCGCTCGAAGAAGAGGTCGACGAAGAGCCGTTCATCGTGCCGCTCGCGATTCCCTACGTCGCAGGACCGTCGGCGATGGCGACGGTGCTGCTGCTGATGTCCCGCGAGCCCGCGCGCTGGATGGAATGGACCGCCGCGGTCCTGCTCGCCTGGGGCGCGTGCGTGCCCATCATGCTCGCGTCGGGCAAGCTTTCAGAAGTATTCGGACGGCGCGGCCTGGTGGCGATGGAGCGACTGATGGGACTGTTGCTGGTTACCATTGCCGTCGAGATGCTGATGACCGGCGTCGCAGATTTCCTCGCGCAGCACCGTTAGGAGAGTTTTCATGCAGATCAAGATCGAGATCGACGTCAAGCCGGAAGAGCTGCGCCGGTTCATCGGATTGCCCGACGTCGCTGGCCTGCAGGAGGACCTGATCAACTTCGTGCGCTCGAAGGTCGGATCGGCTGCGGAGAATTTCGATCCGGCGTCTTTCGTGCGATCGAATCTCGAAACGCTCCGGCGCAGCCGCGCGTGGCGGCGGATCATGGACGGCGTCGACGCCGCCGAAGAGGCCGAGGAAGCGCCGCGGCCGCGCAAAAGAAAAGCGGGCCCGAAGGCCCGCTCTCCTAACCCGACTGCCGAGTAAGACGCGTTTGGCTTGATCGGCAGCCCTTGCGGGAAACCTCTTAGGCAGCAGCGACCGTCTTCTTCGCGGCGCTGGTTGCCTTGCGCGCCGTCTTCTTCACGGTGCGCGTAGCCTTCGCGGTCGTGCCGTTGAACTTCGCGGCGACGTCCTCGTAGCCCGACTTGATGACCTTCGCCAGCTTCTCGCCGGTCTTGGTGACCGTGCCGACGGTGTCGTTGAACGCAGCGACGATCGGCTCGCGGCTGTCCGGGATGTAGCTCACCGGGTTCGCGGCAACGGCCTTGAGGCCGTCGGCGATCGCCTTCTCGAAGCTCGTCTTGGTCGACTCGAACACGACCTTGATCGTGTCGCTGTGGGTCTTGAACAGATCCTGCGCGCTCGACACGACGATCTTGTTCGCCTGCTTCAGCGTCGCCAGCGAAATCTCGGCGACATCCTGCGCATGACCGCCGACCGTCTCCAGTCGATCCTTCACTTCGCTCACCACCGTCTCAAAGTTCATTGCATTCTCCGTAAGTTACTGACCAGGAACCCTTTACTCGCAAGTTCTGCTGCGTCGCAGCAAATTGTGCGGTGCAATATAACCACAGGTGCGGAGGATGTCAAGACCGTATGGTGATGCCGACTCGAGCCGCGCGGGTGCGCGCGGCTCAATCGGCTTGGCGAAAGCGATTCGGGGTCACGTTCGCTGGCATTTCGAGCCAGGCGCGGACGGTCCTGGCGCCGTCCTTCTTCGCGAAAGCAGCTTCGGCGTGGCCGAGCATCTCCTCGACTTCGGCGCTGACGTCGGATCGACGATGCGCAGAATCGCCGAACCCGGCGCGGATCTGCGTCCACAGCTCGGCGACGGTGAGCGAATCGAGATCGCGTCCGGGCAGCAAACCCGCGCGATCACTCCCCGCCTCCGCGATCACGCCCTGCTTGATCAGCACTTCGACGACATGCTCGACGTGATCCGGCGGCGCACCGAGCTTATGCGCGAGCTCGTCGCGATACAGCATGCGCTCGCCGGCCACGAAACGCCGACCGATCAGCGCGACGATCGACAGCCCGAGGAATTCCGCCGAGCGCGCCGACAAGTACGGCGCGACGCGTGCCGGCCGCAGATGCTCGGGATGCTGGACATAGAACGACAGCTGCGATCCGATCAGCAGGATGAGCCAGCTCACGTAGAGCCAGATCAGCAGGAACAGGAAGATCGCGAAGCCCGAGTAGATCGCGTTGTAATTGGTCGCCTGGGCCACGAACTTGGCGAAGATGATGCTCGCCCACTGCCAGCCGACGCCGCCGAGCAGGCCGCCGATCAGCGCCGCGCGCGTCTTCACCTTGGTGTTCGGCACGAAGGCATAGAGGAACGTGAACGCGCCGACGATCAGCACATACGGCACGAGTCGCGTGATCAAAAAGAGCGCGAAGCCGAACGGCTCGATGGCGACGAGGCTCGCGACGAAGGTCGACTTCATCATCGCGGCCGTCGCGCCGATCGCGGAGAACACCAGCACCGGCCCGACCATCAGCACCGACAGGTACTGGCCGAAACGCTGCGACAGCCCGCGCGGCTGCTGGATGCGCCAGATGAAGTTGAAGCTGCCCTCGACCTTCTGGATCAGCGAGATCACGGTGAACAGCAGGAAGCCGACGCCGACCGACCCGAGCACGCCGACCTTGACGTTGTCGACGAAGCCGATGACGTTGTGCGCGATCTCGACCGACTGCGGACCGAGCGGCTCGAGCAAGCGCTGCAGGAGCGGCTCCAGCATGTTGTGCACGCCGAGCGCCTTCAGCACCGAGAACGCCAGCGCCAGCAGCGGCACCACCGAGAGGAGCGACGTGTAGATGAGGCTCATCGCCCGCATCGACAGCTGCCCCTCCATCAGGTCGCGCGTCAGCACCACGGCATAGCGCGCCGCGGTGAGCAGCATCCGCTGATGACGAGTGAGCGCCTCGTGCTCCTGCCACAAGCGCTCGCGCAGCCGCTGCAGTCGCTCGTTCATGCGGCTAGCATACCGGGGCAACCCGGGAGAGTCGCCGTGTCACGAAATGCGCCCCTTCGCCTGCCCGCCCTCGATCCCTCCACCCTGCCCGAGCTCCGCTCGACGCTCTACCCGGAGCCGCTGAAGCGCCGCGTCGCCGGCCGGGTGAAGAAAAAGCTGGGCGACGCCTGCGGCCTCACGCAGTACGGCGTGAACCTGGTGACCCTGGAGCCTGGCTCGGAATCTGCATTACGCCACTGGCACACGCACGAGGAGGAGTTCGTCTACGTGCTCGAGGGCGAGGTCATGCTGATCACCAACGCGGGCGAGCAGACCCTTCGCGCCGGCGATTGCGCCGGCTACCCGGCCGGCACGGCCGATGGGCATCATCTGGTCAATCGATCGGGCAAGCCGGCGCGCTATCTGGAGATCGGCACGCGCAACGACGATGACGTCTCGACCTATCCCGACGACGATCTGCAATGGCTGCACGGCGAGGTCGACGGCAAGCAATCGCTGATCCCCGCGCACAAGAACGGCAACCGCTACTGACGCATGGCGATCGACTGGCAGCGCTATCGCTGCGAGAAGTTCTACGACGAGCTGTTCGAGGCGCCCGGCAAGGCACGCCAGGCCGCGTGCCGCCTCGCCGAATATCTCGACGATCTCACCGACGCCGAGCTCGCCGATCGCCGCGTCGCCGCCGACCTCGCGATCAAGACGCAGGGCATCACCTTCACCGTCTACTCCGAAGGCAAGAACGTCGACCGGGCCTGGCCGTTCGACCTGATCCCCCGCGTGATCCCGCGCGCCGAATGGGAGCGCACCGAGCGCGGGCTGAAGCAGCGCGTCACCGCGCTGAATCACTTCATCCAGGACATCTACGGCGCGCAGAAGATCGTCAAGGACAGGGTGTTCCCCGCCGAGCTCCTCGCGGAGTCGGTCAACTTCCGCAAGCAATGTGTCGGCGTGACCCCGCCGCACGGCGTGTGGGCGCACATCTGCGGCAGCGATCTCGTGCGCGACGGCGACGGCACGCTCTACGTGCTCGAAGACAACCTGCGCGTCCCGTCCGGCGTCTCCTACATGATGGAGAACCGCGCCGTCACCAAGCGCGTGTTCCCCGAGCTCTTCGAGACGACGACGATCCTGCCGGTCGACGACTATCCGGCGCAGCTCCTCGAGATGCTGATCGAGATGTCGCCGCGCAAGGTCGAATCGCCGACGATCGTGCTGCTCACGCCCGGCATCTACAACAGCGCCTACTTCGAGCACAGCTATCTCGCCCAGCAGATGGGCATCGAGCTCGTCGAAGGCAGCGACCTCACCGTCGGCGACGACGACTGCGTCTACATGCGCACGATCTACGGCCCGCAGCGCGTCGACGTGATCTATCGCCGCATCGACGACCTGTTCCTGGATCCGGAAGTGTTCAATCCCGATTCGGTGCTCGGCTGCAAAGGCCTGCTGCGCGCATGGATCAAGGGCAAGGTCGCGCTCGCCAACGCGCCCGGCGCCGGTGTCGCCGACGACAAGGTCGTCTATTCGTTCGTGCCGCAGATGATCAAGTACTACCTCGGCGAGGACGCGATCCTGCCGAACGT
>DASRHK010000045.1:0-2146 GCA_035650495.1 Nevskiaceae bacterium
GGCGGGCGAGATCAGCGTCAACGGCCAGGTCGTCTATTCCGAGACGCAGGGCGTGTTCGTGGCGCCCAATCGCCGCAATTTCGGCATGGTGTTCCAGTCCTACGCCATCTGGCCGCACATGACGGTGTTCCAGAACGCGGCGTTCCCGCTGGAGGTCGGCAAGAAGCGCTACGGCCGCAAGGAGATCGACGACAAGGTCATGCGCGTGCTGCATGCGGTCGATCTGGACAAGTTCGCCGGGCGGGAAGCGACCAAGCTCTCGGGCGGCCAGCAGCAGCGCCTCGCGCTCGCACGCGCGCTGGTCATGGAGCCCAAGCTGCTGCTGCTCGACGAGCCGCTGTCCAACCTCGATGCGAAGCTGCGCGAGCGCATGCGGTTCGAATTGAAGCGGCTGCAGCGTGAATTGAAGCTCACCACGATCTACGTCACTCACGACCAGGCGGAAGCGCTCGCGCTGTCGCATGAGATCGCCGTCATGAGCGAAGGGCAGATCATCCAGATCGGCAGCCCGCGCGACATCTACGAGCGGCCGCGCAACAAGTTCGTGGCCGACTTCGTGGGTTCGACCAATTTCGTCGACGGCACGGTCGTTGCCGAGGAAGGCAACGACCGCTACCGCGCGACCACCGAGATCGGCGAGCTCATCGTGTCGAGCGCGGAGACGCTGCGCCGGGGCGACTCGGTGGTGCTGTCGGTGAGGCCCGAGGACGTCGAGCTCTCGGACGATCCATGGGCCGAACGCCAGCCCGACTACAACTACGCCGAGGCGCTGGTCGAGCAGAAGATCTTCCTCGGCGAGTTCCTGGACTTCCAGGTCAAGGTGCGCGAGCGCGTGCTGCTCGCACGCGCGCATCCGCGCCTGCGCAAGCCGATCGGCCAGATCATCCACGTTCGCATCAATCCGCAGAAGTGCGTCGCTGTCAGTGGCCAGGAGACGGGAATCAGCGGTCAGGAGCCAGGAGACCGAGGACCGAAACGAAACACCGAGCACATTGCCGCCGCGGCGCCGTCGCAACCCATGCCTGCAGGCGAGCCTCGATGAGCCATTTGCTGTTGCGCACGTTTGCTCTCGTTTCCTCTGACCTCCGACCCTGTTGATCCCTGACATGCAACGCTGGGCGTCGGACGTGATCGTGGATCTGCTGCATCGGTACGAGCTGCCGTACGCGGCATTGAATCCCGGCGCGAGCTATCGCGGACTGCACGATTCGCTCGTCAACTACGGCGGCAACGTGCCGGTCATGATGCTTTGCCAGCACGAGGAAACGGCCGTGCAGATCGCGCACGGGTACGCCAAGGCGACCGGCAAGCCGATGGTCGCCATCCTGCACAACCTCGTCGGCCTGCTGCACGCGAACCTCGCCGTGTACTACGCCTACATCGATCGCGCGCCCATCTTCATCATCGGCGCGACCGGACCGATGGACGAGACCAGGCGCCGCCCGCGCATCGACTGGACGCATACCGCGCAGGTGCAAGGCCAGGCCGTGCGCGATTACACCAAGTGGGACTATCAGCCGACGGTGATCGACGGCGTGCCCGAAGCGTTCGCACGCGCCTACTCTGTGATGATGACGCAGCCGCAGGGCCCGATCTACATGTGCTACGACGCGTGGCTGCAGGAGCAGCCGCTCGAGCGTGAAGTGCCGCTGCCCCCGGCTTCCGCCGCGCGCGTGCCGGCGCCCATCGGCCCGGATCCGGCTGCGCTCGCGCGCATTGCGGACACGCTGGTCGCGGCGAAGCATCCGGTGCTGATGGCGGAATTCGTCGGCCGCGATGCGCGCGGCTATCACGCGCTGGTCGAGCTTGCCGAAGCGCTCGGGGCGGCCGTGTTCGATGTGAACAGCCGGCTCAATTTTCCCGGCACGCATCCGCTCAACCTGTCGATGGTCGAGGATGCGTTCGCCGAGGCCGACGTGATCCTCTGCCTCGACGTGCGCGACTGGGAAAAGCCCACGCACCAGCTCGCGTCGACCACCCGCACGCTCACCTCGCGCGTGCCGGCGAATGCGAAGTGGCTCGACATCGGCTTCGGCGATCTCGAGCTCTCGAGCTGGGCCATGGATTACCAGCGCCTGCTGCACGCCGACATCCGCGTGCTCGCCGACACGACGATCGCGATCCCCATGCTCACCGCACTCGTGAC
>DASRHK010000046.1:0-18388 GCA_035650495.1 Nevskiaceae bacterium
AAGCGCGGCAACGAGGTGCACTTCATCTCGCTGCCCGGCAACCCGCCCGGCTTCGACAAGTCCGGCATCCGTCGGCACACCTACACCAAGCCGCCGCGCGGAGCCGCCTTCAACGGCCACCCGCTGACCTTCGATCTCGACGAGGCGATCCGCACCGGCGCGATCGTCGCGGACCTGTGTCGCAAGCTGCGCGATCAGGGCTTCAAGCCCGATCTCATCGTCGGCCACAGCGGCTGGGGCGAGACGCTGTTCGTGAAGGAGATCTTTCCCGAAGCGCCGGTGCTCACCTACTTCGAGTTCTACTACCACGCGACCGGCGCCGACGTGGATTTCGACCCGGAATTCGTCTCGCTCTTCCACGGTCCGGAGAAGATCCGCGCGCGCAACGGCACCAATCTGCTCGCGTTCGACGCGACCGACTGGGGCAATGCACCGACGCAGTGGCAACGTAGCCTGATGCCGCCCGAGCTGCGCTCGCGCGTGACCGTTCTGCACGAAGGCGTCGACACGCGCGCCGTGCGCCCGAGCGCGCGAGCAAAGTTCGCAGTGAACAAGAAGCTCGAGCTGACGCGCAAGGACGAAGTCATCACTTACGTCGCGCGCAATCTCGAGCCGTATCGCGGCTTCCACGTGTTCATGCGCGCGCTGCCGGACATGCTGAAGCGCAGACCGAACGCTCACGTGCTCATCGTCGGCGGCGACCACGTCGTCTACGGACCGCCGATGGTCCCGGGCAAGACGCACCGTCAGCAGATGCTCGATGAGCTCGGCGATCGCATCGACCGCTCGCGCGTGCATTTCCTCGGACAGGTTCCATACGATCGATATCTGCAGCTGCTTCAGGTCTCGTCAGCGCACGTCTACCTGACCTACCCGTTCATCCTGTCGTGGTCGTTCATCGAGGCGATGGCGGCGGGTTGCCTGATCATCGGCTCGTCGACGGCGCCGGTGATGGAAGTGCTGCAGGACCGCGTGAACGGGCTCGCCGTGGATTTCTTCTCGCCCGATCAGATCGCCGAGCGCGTCGACGAAGTGTTCGCGCATCGCGATCGCATGCAGAAGCTGCGCGACGCGGCGCGAAGAACCGCGGTGGAGAAGTACGATCTGAAGACCCACATCCTGCCGCGCTGGCAGAAGCTCTTCGACGATCTGATCGCCGGCCGCGCGCCGGAGCTCGATCCCTGATTCGTCATTCCCGCGCAGGCGGGAATCCAGGTTTCTAGCTCCGCATCTTCGACGGCGGCTCGCCGTGATGCCGCTTGAACGCCTGGCTGAACGCCGTCTCCGACGCATAACCGACCTGCGCTGCGATCTGCGCGATCGATGCATCGCTGTGCGCGAGCTTCCACGCCGCGATGCGCATGCGATGGTCGGTGAGATACGACAACGGCGGCTGCCCGACGACCTGCGTGAAGCGATCGGCGAAGGCCGATCGCGACAAATGCGCGATCTCGGCGAGCTCGGGAACGGTCCAGTCGCGCTCGGGATTGCGATGCATCGCTGCCAGAGCGCTCGACAGCGCGGTGTCGCGCAACGCGAGGAGCCAGTTGCCGTCGCCTTCCGGCATCGATTGCACGTGATCGCGCAGCGCCTCGACCAGCAGGATGTCGGCGACGCGATTGAAGATCACCTGCTGGCCGGGCAGCGGCTTCGCCGCCTCCTCGGCGATGAACTGCAATCCGATGCGCAGCCATGCCGGCGGCGCGCCCGCCGATCGCAGATGGATCACCGCCGGCAGTGCAGCGATCAACGGTCGCGCGAGATTCACGTCGAACCGGAAATGTCCGCTCAGCAAGCGCGCGGGCGCGCCGGCGCCGCCGATCTTCAGCGCCGTCGCGTGCATGCGATCGAGCTCCGGCATCAGGTCGTACGGCGCAGCATGCGAAGCGATCGACTCCTGCACGCGATGCTCCACGCCGCCCGGCAGGATCGCGATGTCGCCCGTCTCTAGCTTCAGCGCCGGCGCGTCCTGTCGCAGCAGCCATACCGGGCCGAGGACGACGATGTGAAAACTGGTGAGGCCCGGGGTGGCGAGCCGCACGGCCCAGGGCGCCTTGAGCTCTGATTCGCGGAACACCGCGCCGTGCAGGCGGATGTCGTCGACGATGAGGGAGAGCGTGTCGCCGGTGTTTCGCATGGCTTTAGCGGCGTCTGGCGCGGCTCGAAGCGTTTGAAGGAGGTTTTCCGGCGGGCAGCTTATTCCGCCGGCGCGAAGCCGGACCGACTATAGCAGCGCCATTCACCCAGCCGAGGCGACCATGACCGCGACGACCCTTCCGACCGAGCAAGCCTGGATCGACGGCAAGCGCTATCTGTGGCTGCTCTCGCCGCTCGTCCCCATCCTCGCGACCATCGGCCTCGCGATCTTCCAGTTCACCGGCATCGCCGCGTTCGCCTGGTCGGGACCGCTGCTGCTCTACGGGATCATCCCGTTCTTCGACTGGCTGATCGGCACCGATCGCACGAATCCGCCGGAGTCGGCGGTCGAGCAGCTCGAGAATGATCGCTACTACCGCTACATCGTCTACGCCTACATCCCCGCGCAATTCGTGGTGACGATCTGGGGCGCCTGGGTCGCCGTGAACGGCAATCTGTCCGTGATCGAGATGGTCGGGCTCGTCATCACCGTCGGCGTGATCAACGGCATCGCGATCAACACCGCGCATGAGCTCGGCCACAAGCGCGGCGAGCTCGAGCGCATGCTCGCGAAGGTCACGCTCGCGCCGGTTGCTTACGGCCACTTCTTCGTCGAGCACAATCGCGGCCATCACAAGAACGTCGCGACGCCCGACGATCCGGCGAGCTCGAAGATGGGCGAGACGTTCTGGGCCTTCCTGCCGCGCACGATGGTCGGCAGCCTGCGCTCGGCGTGGAAGATCGAGAAGGAGCGCCTCGCGCGCAACCACAAGAAGACCTGGAGCCTTGACAACGACAACCTGCAGGCGTGGGCGATGACCATCGTCCTGTTCGGCGCGCTCACGCTGTGGCTCGGCCCGAAGGCGCTGCCGTTCCTTTTGCTGCAGGCGTTCTACGGCGCGTCGCTGCTCGAGGTCGTCAACTATCTCGAGCACTACGGCCTGCTCCGCCAGAAAGGCAAGGACGGTCGCTACGAGCGCTGCCGCCCCGAGCATTCCTGGAACAGCAACCACACCGTGACCAACGTGTTCCTCTACCAGCTGCAGCGGCATTCGGATCATCACGCCAACCCGACGCGTCGCTTCCAGGCGCTGCGCCATTTCGACGAGAGCCCGCAGCTGCCGTCGGGTTATGCGTCGATGATCCTGATCGCCTACGTGCCGTGGCTGTGGTTCAAGCAGATGGACCGTCGCGTGGTCGAGCACTATCGCGGCGATCTCACGCGCGCGAATCTGTATCCGCCCAAGCGCGCGGCGCTGCTCAAGAAGTGGAGCGGCATCGACATCGACGACGGCAAGCCCGAGTTGTTCCCGGGCGCGAATGAAGTCAAGGCGACGTCGGCCGCGGCGACGAGCCGCTATCAATGCACCGACTGCGGCTTCATCTATGACGAAGCCAAAGGCTGCGCGCGTGAAGGCTTCGCGCCGGGAACGAAGTGGTCGCAGATCCCGGACGATTGGGCCTGCCCCGACTGCGCGGTCCGCGAGAAGGTCGACTTCGTGCCGGTCAGCGCTTCTTGAGCTCGGCGTAGAACTCCGGCTGACCCTCCGGCTGCCGCCGGAACCGCTTGTAGCCCCACCAGTACTGCTCGGGACACGCGCGGACCATCTGCTCGAGGCAGCGGTTCATCGCGGTCGCGGATCCCAGGACGTCGTCTTGATAGAGATCGTCCGGCGCGTCGATGAAGTGTGCGACGTAGCCGCGCGCGTTCGGCAGCCGCTCGCCGAACATGAACACCACCGCGCAACCGGACTCGCGCAGCACGCGCGGGATCAGCGTCGGCGTGTGCGCCTGCTGACCGAAGAACGGCGCGAACACGCCGGAGCCCGGCGGCGGATCGTGATCGGGCATGTAGTACAAGCCTTCGTTCTGCGCGAGCGCCGGCAGCATCGCCTTGCGCACGCCGAACTGCGCCGCGAGCGGACGTCCGCCGAACCGGCAGCGCCCGCGCGTCGACAGCTCGTCGATCAGTCCGCCTTGCGGCTTGTACATCGCGTACCACTTGCCGACGTGATAGATCCCCGACATCGGGATCGCTGCGGCCTCGAACGCGCCCATGTGCAGCGTCAGCAGCAGCAGGCCCTTGCCGCGCGCGTAGGCGCGATCGAGCGCTTCGACGTTGCGGTACTCGCGGCACTGCGCCTTCACGCCGTTCGCAGGACCGATCCACAGCCGCGGCGATTCCACATAAGTCATGAACTCGTGCGCGAGCGATGCGCGCGCGATGCGGACGCGCTCGGCTTCGGAGAGCTCGGGCATGCAGCGCCGCAGGTTGAGCAGCGCGACGCGCTTGCGCGATGAGCCGGTGACCCAGAGAAGCCAGCCTGCGAATTTTCCGAGGGCTTGCAGCACCGGCAACGGCAGATAGGCCAGCAGATAAAGGAGGGCGCGCATGGGCGCGCATTCTAGAGCTTGCGAAAGCGTCGGCGAAAAGAGACAGCGCCAATCGCGCTGGAATCACGCGTTTACGCGCCGATCACATTTGCGGTGTCGCCATGCGACGACCCTTCGTGCAAACGCGCGCGCTGCAAGTCATTGACACTCCTCGAATCGAACGAGTGGCACCGGCGTTGCGTCGAATGGGGACGGATGGCGCAATGGGTGTGCCGTCCACATACGCGCTAAACGCGCATCTAGGAGGCAATCCATGAGAATTCACAAAATCCTCGCCATTGCCGGCATCGCGACCTTTGGCGCGGCGCTGGGCACCGCATTCGCCGCGCCGACCGGCGGCGGCTCGAGCGGCAGCAGCTCATCGAGCACTTCGACGACCGCGCCGACGACTCCGGCTCTGCCGGGTGCACCGGCTGGCGACAATCCGGCGACGCTGAATCCGCCGGGCGGCGACGACGGCACGGGCGCGACGCTGAAGGGCCCGAACGGCAGCCGCGCGGGCGCGAACGTCAACCAGACGACCAACCCGAACGGCACGACCACGACGAGCGCGAGCGCGTCGGGCAATGCCGGCACGCTGGACTTCAGCGGCGTCGACAAGAACACCGACGGCGCGATCACCAAGGCCGAGGCGCAGGCTTCGCAGAACAAGGATCTCGCGAAGCAGTTCAGCAAGCTCGACAAGAACCACGACGGCAAGCTGGACGCCGGCGAGTTCGCGCAGTTCTCGACGAGCGGCTCGCTGACGACGCCGACCCCGCCGTCGCCGACGACGACGCCGTCGACGACCACGCCGAAGTCGAAGTAAGTGATGAAGCACCTGCAGCCGGCGCGGACGTGGTCCGCGCCGGTTGTTCTATTTTTCTCGCTGCTGGCCGGAATGGCCGGCGCCGCCCAAGCGCCCGACGAAGAAGTGCGCCAGGCCACCGATCGCCTGCGCACGCTGATCCAGCAGCACCACGACGAATACAAGGCCAAGCCCGACGCCTTCTACAAGGTCGTCGATCGCGAGGTCGTCCCGCATTTCGATCAGCAGTACATCGGACAGATCGTGCTGGGGCGCTACTGGCGCAGCGCCTCGGAGCCGCAGCGCAGGCGCTTTATCAATGCGTTCAAGAACGCGCTCGTGCATTCGTATGCGGATGCGCTGCTCGACAACTACAACACCGTGGAAGCGACCTGGAAGCCGGTGCACGCGGCGCCGGATGCCACCGACGCCACCGTGGATGCCGAGCTCACGCGCCAAGGTGCACAACCGGTGCAGCTCGGCTTCTCGGTGCGCAAGGTCGGCGATCAGTGGAAGGTCTATGACGTCATCGTCGACGGCGTCAGCCTCGCCGCGAATTTCCGCAGCCAGTTCAGCCAGGAGATCAAACAAAACGGTCTCGACAGCCTGATCCGGCGCCTGGAGACCGGCGGCAAGCCGCTGCAGGACGCGAGCGCGCTCGGCAAGAAGAAACCGTAGGCGCGCGCCGTGCGCGCCGAGCCCAGCGCCGCGGATCCGATCATCGAGACCGATGTTCCCGCGCGCCTCGACGCGCTCGGCTGGGGCCGCTTCCATACGCTGGTGATCGCCGCGCTCGGGATCACCTGGATCCTGGACGGACTGGAAGTCACGCTCGCGGGCTCGATCGGCGCGACGCTGCAGACGAGCTCGCTGCATCTTTCCGAATCGCAGATCGGTCTGTCGGCGAGCTGTTACCTCGCGGGTGCCGTGCTCGGCGCGCTGATCTTCGGATGGCTGGCCGATCGCTTCGGCCGCAAGCGGTTGTTCTACGCGACGCTCGGCTTGTATCTCGCGGCGACTGCGGCGACGGCTTTCTCATTCGACGCGGCGAGCTTCGCGTTCTTCCGTTTCCTCACCGGCGCCGGCATCGGCGGCGAATACACCGCGATCAACTCCGCGATCCAGGAGCTGATCCCTGCACGCTATCGCGGACGCACCGACCTCGCCGTCAACGGCAGCTTCTGGCTCGGCGCCGCCGGCGGCGCGCTCGGCGCGCTGATCCTGCTGCAGGCCGGCTTGCTGCCGCCCGATCTCGGCTGGCGTCTCGCGTTCGGCATCGGCGCGGTGCTCGGGCTCGGCATCCTGTTCCTGCGGCGCTACCTGCCGGAGAGCCCGCGCTGGCTGCTCACGCACGGTCGCGCCGACGAAGCCGATCGGGTCCTGCTCGCGATCGAGCGCTCGATGCGCGCGATCCCACCGCCGGATCGTGCGCGCCTGCGGTTGCGCCCGCATTCAGCGCGACTGACCGACGTCGCCAAAAGCCTCGTGCGCGATTACCCGCAGCGCACGACCGTCGGCCTCGCGCTGATGGCGGCGCAGGCGTTCTTCTACAACGCGATCTTCTTCACCTACGCGCTCGTGCTCGCGCGCTTCTTCGACGTGCCCGCCGATCGCACCGGCCTGTACATCCTCCCGTTCGCGGCGGGAAACTTCCTTGGCCCGCTCGTGCTCGGCCGCGCCTTCGACCTGATCGGCCGGCGGGTGATGATCGCTAGCACGTATGCGATCTCCGGCGTTCTGCTCGCGATCACTGCGCTCTTGTTCGTGAACGGAATGCTGACCGCCGCCGGCCAGACCATCGCGTGGACCGTGGTGTTCTTCTTCGCGTCCGCAGCGGCGAGCTCCGCGTACCTCACCGTGTCCGAAAGCTTCCCGCTCGAGATCCGTGCGCTCGCCATCGCGCTGTTCTACGCCGTCGGCACGGGGCTCGGCGGCATCGCCGGTCCCTGGCTGTTCGGCACGCTGATCGGCACCGGCGCGCGCGAGCCGATCGCGATCGGCTATGGCGTGGGCGCCGCGTTGATGATCATCGCCGCCGTGATCGAAGCGAAGCTCGGTCCGGACGCGGAGCGCAAGGCTCTGGAAGACCTGGCGCCGCCGCTGTCGCGCGCAGCGTAGAGAATTCCTACCGCGCTCCCCGCAAAGCCCACCGGCAGTAGGAATAAACGAGGAGATCGCGCGGGCTGCAGCAGCTATCGTGCACGTCGCCAATCAAGGCAGGCCGTGGCCATCCCAGGGAACATGCTGCAAGCGCGCGGATTCCGCGATCGCTCGATCGCGTTCAAGCTGTCGACGATCGTCGTCGTCTACGTGGCGATCATCGTCGCGTTGCTCGCGGCGCTGGCCATGTCGTTGTCGATCAGCAACGGCGTGCGCGCCTATGTCGCAGGCGAAGGCCTGTGGTCGAAGGGCCAGAAGGACGCGCTCTATTACCTGATGCGCTACGCGCGCTCGCACGAGGTCGATCATTACGAGCACTACCGGCGCGCCATCGCGGTGCCGCTGGGCGATCACGTCGCGCGTCTGGAGCTGCAGAAGCCCGACTTCAACCCGGCGATCGCCGCGCAGGGCTTCGTCGCCGGCGGCAACGCGCCCGCCGACGTGACCTCGATGATCTCGCTGTTCCGCAATTTCCACGACCTGCGCTACATGGCGCAGGCGATCCAGATCTGGCAGCTGGCCGACGCGCAGATCGACGCGCTGGTGAAATGCGCGGACGAGCTGCATGCGGCAATCTCGGCCGGCACGCTGACGCCGGCGGAGGAGTCGCGCCTGCTCGCGGAGATCGAGCACATCAACTCGGCGGTGACGCCGCTCGAGCAGCGCTTCTCCGCGACGCTCGGCGAAGGCGCGCGCTGGATCCGCTCGCTGATGCTCGAATCGATCTTCCTGCTCGCCGCGGTGCTGCTCGCCGGCGGCCTGCTGATCTCCGCGCGCATCGCGCACGGCCTGCGCAGCCGCCTGCAGGCGATCCACGACGGCGCCGAGCGCGTCATCCAGGGCAACCTGTCGCAGCCGATCGCGGTGACCTCGCGCGACGAGGTCGGGCAGCTCGCCACCGTGTTCAACGACATGATCGGCACGCGCCGTCATGCCGAGGAGAGCCTCAATCGCGCGCTGTCGCTGCTCGGCGCGACGCTCGAGTCCACCGACGACGGCATCCTCGTCGTCGATCGCGAGGGCCGCATCGTCCGCTTCAATCGCCGCTTCGTCGAGCTGTGGAAGCTGCCCGACGACGTCGTCGCCTCCGGGGACGACGGCCGCGCGCTCGCCACGGTGCTGCCGCAGCTGGAGGATCCCGAGGGCTTCCTGCACAAGGTGCGTGAGCTCTACGCCGATCCTTCCGCGGAGAGCTCGGACATGCTCCAGCTCAAGGACGGCAAGGTGTTCGAGCGCTACTCGCGCCCGCAACAGGTCGACGGCGAGTACGTCGGCCGCGTGTGGAGCTTCCGCGACGTCACCCTGCGCAAGCAGGCCGAGGAGGATCTCAAGCGCGCGCGCGACCAGGCGCTGCAGGCATCGCGCGCCAAGAGCGAGTTCCTCGCCAACATGAGCCACGAGATCCGCACGCCGATGAACGGCGTGATCGGCATGACCGGCGCGCTGCTCGACACGCCGCTGTCGTCGGCGCAGAAGGAGATCGCCGAGACGATCCGCCTGTCCGCCGAGTCGCTGCTGACGATCATCAACGACATCCTCGATCTCTCCAAGATCGAGGCCGGCGCGATGCGCACGGAAGTTGTCGACCTCGCCGTGTCGCGCGTGGTCGAGCGTGCGGTGAGCGCGCTCGCCGAGCGCGCGCATCACAAGGGCCTCGAGCTGATCTCCGCGGTGGATCCCGCGATCGCGCCGATGCTGCGCGGCGATCCGGGCCGCGTGCAGCAGGTGCTGATGAACCTCGTGTCGAACGCCGTGAAGTTCACCGAGCGCGGCGAAGTGCTGGTGCGCGCGGCGATCGTGCGCGAAACCGATTCGACGCTGGTCGTGCGCTTCTCCGTGCGCGACACCGGCATCGGCATCTCCAAGGAAGAGCAGGATCGGCTGTTCCGCCCGTTCTCACAGGCCGACAGCTCGACCACGCGCCGCTTCGGCGGCACCGGTCTCGGGCTCGTCATCAGCAAGCAGCTCGTGGAATTGATGGGCGGCGAGATGGGCGTCGACAGCAAGCCCGGCGCCGGCTCGACGTTCTGGTTCACCGTGCCGCTGCAGCGCCAGGGCGCGGGCGACACGACCGGCGAAGCCGTTTCGCTGCCGCACATCGAAGGCCTGCGCGCGCTCGTCGTCGACGACAGCCAGTCGAGCCGCCGCTCGCTCGCCGAGCAGATGCAGTCCTGGGGCCTGGCCGTGGACGAAGCCGACAGCGGCGCGGTCGCGCTGAAGCGCCTGGAAAGCGCCGCGAGCTCGGGCCGTCCGTACAGCCTCGCGCTGATCGATCAGCAGATGCCGGGCATGGACGGCATGCAGCTCGCGCGCGAGATTCGCGCACGGCCGCGGCTCGCCGGCGTGCATCTGGTGCTGCTGCGCACGCTCGGCGCCGCGGAAGATCCGGAAGGTCTGCAAGCCGCCGGTGTGCGCACTGCGCTGTCGAAGCCGGTGCGCCAGTCGATGCTCTACAACACGCTGCTCGCGACCGCGGGCACGCGCCCCGAGAGCGCGCGCAAGACCAGCGACGAAGTCGCGCCGGTCGCCGACACCGCGCTGTCGCGCCAGTGGCGCATCCTCGTCGCCGAAGACAGCCCGATCAACCAGAAGGTCGCCAAGCACTATCTGCAGCGGCTCGGCCAGAAAGCCGACTTCGCCGCCAACGGCATCGAGGCGCTCGAAGCGCTGCGCCGCCAGCCTTACGACATCGTGCTGATGGATTGCCAGATGCCGGAGATGGACGGCTACGAAGCCACCGGCGAGATCCGCCGGTTCGAAGGCGCGCGCCGTCACGCGTGGATCATCGCGATGACCGCGCACGCGATGGCAGGCGATCGCGAGAAGTGCCTCGCCGCGGGCATGGACGACTACGTGCCGAAGCCGATCTCCGGCTCGGCGCTGCGCGACGCGCTCGAGCGCTTCGAGCGCCGCGACGCCAGCAACTCGATGGCGGGACTGGACGAAGCGCTCTCCGCGACGGGCATCGCCGACAAGATCGTCGCCGCGCCGATCAACGTGCAGCGCTTCTCCGAGTGGGCCAACAACGAGCCGCAGTTCATCCGCGAGCTCGCGGACCTGTTCGTCGATCAGACGACGCAGCAGCTCTCGCTGCTGCACAAGGCGGTCGACGAGGGTGCCCCGGCGTCGGTCGAGCAGATCGCGCATCGCTGCAAAGGCTCGAGCGCGACCTGCGGCGCGGAAACGCTGGCGCGCATGTTCAAGGAGCTCGAGTTCGCCGCGCACGACGGCCATCTGGAGAACGCCGGCGAGCGTATGCGCAACATCGATCGCGAATTCGCCCGCGCCCGGGACTTCCTGAAGACGATGCGCCCCTCGGCCCTGCCAGCGGCCGTGGCCTGAGCGGAACTACGTCACGTCCGGCCGGCGGCTGGCGACGTATACTTTCCGGACCCGGCGACCCTCGTCGCCGATCTCAGGGGATTCCATGAACAAGAAAGCACTGCTCCTGGTTCTGGGCGCGCTGATCTCTGGCTCGGCGATGGCTGCGGATACCGTCAACGTGAATTCCGCGCAAAGCGGCGCGATCGGCAAGACGCTCGGCGTCGGCGAGAACATCGCAGCGCGCATCGTCGCGGAGCGCGAAGAGAACGGTCCCTACAAGAGCACCGAAGACCTGACCAAGCGCGTGAAGAGCCTCGACGCCAAGACCGTCGAGAAGCACAAGGATCAGATCAAGCTTTAGGCCCGTCGGCCTTCAGGCCGACGACCGAAGGAAGTCCCGCGGGATCAAGCTGATTTCGCCAGCCGCTCGCGCCGGTGCGCAACCGCGCGGGCGAGCTCGCGCAGCACGCCGATGGTGTCGTCCCAGCCGATGCAGGCGTCGGTGACGCTCTGGCCGTAAGTCATCTGGTCGCGCGCGCGCAGTTCCTGCCGGCCTTCCTTCAGGTGCGACTCGACCATCACGCCGATCACGCGCGTCTCGCCGCCCATCAACTGTGTGGCGATGCTGCGCGCGACGTCGATCTGGCGGCGATGCTCCTTCTGGCTGTTCGCGTGCGAGCAGTCGATCATGATCCGCGCCGGCAAGCCAGCCTTGGTCAGCGCCGCGCTCGCCGCCTCGACGCTCTTGGCGTCGTAGTTGGTGCCGGTGGAGCCGCCGCGCAGGATGATGTGCGTGTCGGGATTGCCGGAGGTCTCGAAGATCGAGACTTCGCCGCCCGACGTCGCCGACAGGAATCGATGCGCCGCGCGTGACGCGAGCACCGCGTCGACCGCGACCTTCACGCTGCCGTCGGTGCCGTTCTTGAAGCCGACCGGGCACGACAAGCCGCTCGCCATCTCGCGGTGCAATTGCGATTCGGTCGTGCGCGCGCCGATCGCGCCCCACGACACGAGGTCGCTCAAGTACTGCGGCGTCAGCAAGTCGAGATACTCGACGCCGGCCGGAATCCCCATCTTGTTGAGATCGAGCAGCAGCGTGCGCGCGATGCGCAAGCCGCGATCGATGTCGTAGCTGTCGTCGAGGTGCGGGTCGTTGATCAGGCCCTTCCAGCCGACCGTGGTGCGCGGCTTCTCGAAGTACACGCGCATCACGATCAGCAGTTCCCTGCCGAGCTGCTCGCGCATCGCCTTGAGCTTCTGCGCGTACTCGAGCGCGGCGGCGGGATCGTGGATCGAGCAGGGACCGACGACGACCAGCAGCCGGTCGTCGCGCGCGGCGAGCACGTCCTGGATCTCGCGACGGGCGTGGATCGTGGTCGTCGCAGCGGCGTCGGAGAGTGGCAGCTCCGCCTGCACCTGCGCCGGCGTGGAGACCGCCCGCACCGAGGTGATGCGGAGGTTTTCGGTGACGTATTTCATGGGGGGCGGAATGCTAGCATCACGCATGATCTCCCGCACCCTCGCCGCCCCAGCCCTGCTCTGGTGCGCCGCCGCCGCGGCTGCCCCGATTTCCATGAACGAAGCCGCACTCGCGCGCGGGTTCGCGCTGCCGGCGCTCGGGCAGCCCGATATCCTAGAGCGCGGCCACTTCGCCAAGCAGGTCGATCTCGACCTGATCAACGAGTTCTTCCTCGGCGACAACGCGCACGAGACGCTGATCCTCGACGGTGAAGCCGCGCGGCTCGGCTTCCGCCTGCGCTACGGCGTGGCGCAGGACTGGGAAGTCGGCCTCGCGTTGCCCTACTACATCGTCGGCGGCGGCTTCCTCGATTCGACCATCGAGACCTGGCATCGCTGGTTCTCGCTGCCGAACGCCAATCGCGATCAGCGGCCGCACAATCAGCTCGACTATCGCTACGAGCGCGATGGCGAGACGCTGCTCGACGCGCACAGCTCCGCCAACGGCATCGGCGATCTGCGGCTGCAGGCGGGTCGCGCGCTGCTCGATGGTGTCGTCGCGCGCGCGGAGCTGAAGCTGCCCACCGGCAGCGCATCGCACCTCATGGGCAATCGCGCGGTCGGCGCTGCGCTGTGGGTCGATGCGGCAATTCCTTTCCCGGAGGACAGCCGCTTCGGCGGATTCGTCTCGGGCGGCCTGAGCTACACAGCACGCGGGGACATCCTCGAGGATCAGCAGAAGACGTTCGTGCCGTTCGCGGGACTCGGCTTGTCGGCGCGGCTCATCGGCAATTTCGGCGCCGAAGCGCAGATCGACGTTCACGGCGCGCTGTATCGCGATAGCGAGCTGCAGCCGCTGCACAACATCGGCGCGCCAGTTTCGTTCGGCGTGTTCTATGCGCCGGCGCGCTCTCCACGGATCGACCTGCTGATCCAGGAAGACGCGAGCGTGTACGTGTCACCCGACTTCGTGCTGAACCTGTCGTTGTCGATGCCTTAGTCCGGCGGCGCCGCGAGCTCGCGCTGCAAGGTCGCCGCATCGAGCTCGCGCTCCCAGCGCGACACCACCAGCGTCGCCACGCCATTACCGACCAGATTCGTGAGCGCGCGCGCTTCCGACATGAAGCGGTCGATGCCGAGGATCAGCGCGAGACCGGCCGGCGGCACGCCGGGCACGACCGACAGCGTCGCCGCGAGCGTGACGAATCCCGCACCGGTCACGCCTGATGCGCCCTTGCTGGTGAGCATCGCGACGCCGAGGATCGTCAGCTGCTGCGAGAGCGTGAGATCGACGTTGAGCGCCTGCGCGACGAAGATCGCGGCCATCGTGAGATAGATGTTGGTGCCGTCGAGATTGAACGAGTAGCCGCTCGGGATGACCAGGCCGACGACGCTGCGCGAGCACCCGAGGCGCTCGAGCTTCTCCATCATCGGCACCAGCACGCTCTCCGACGACGACGTGCCGAGCACGGTCAGCAGCTCGGCGCGGATGTAGCGGATGAAATGCAGGATGCGGATGCCGAGCAAGCGGCAGATCGCGCCGAGCACGATGGCGACGAACAGCACGCAGGTCAGATAGAAGCTGCCCATCAAGCGTGCGAGCGGCGCGAGGCTGGCGACGCCGTACTTGCCGATGGTGAACGCCATCGCACCGAAGGCGCCGATGGGCGCCGCGCGCATGACGATGCCGACCATGCCGAACAGCACTTTCGAGATACCTTCAATCGCTTCGGTGATGAACAGTCCGCGCTCGCCGAGCGCCGACAGGGCGAAGCCGAACAAGAGCGCGACGAGCAGCACCTGCAGGATGTCGCCCTTGGCGAACGCTTCGCCGAGCGTCGACGGAATGATGTTGAGGATGAAGTCGGTCGCGGACTGCTCGTGCGCGCGCGTGGCGTAGTCGGCGACTGCTTTTGCGTCGAGCGTCGAGGGATCGACGTTGAATCCCGCACCGGGCTTCAGCAGGTTGACGACGACGAGCCCGATCGCAAGCGCGATGGTCGAGACGACTTCGAAGTACAGCAGCGCCTTGGCGCCGACGCGCCCGACCTTCTTGGCGTCGCGCATGCCGGCGATGCCCGTCACGACCGTGCAGAAGATCACCGGCGCGATCAGCATCTTGATCAGCTTGATGAAGCCGTCGCCGAGCGGCTTCATCAACGTCGCGTGCGCGGGATCGACGATGCCGAAGAGCGCGCCGAGCACGATCGCGCACAGCACATAGACGTAGAGCCGGCGCGGCGTCGACGTCATGCGGCGACGCGCATCGTCGCGATCACCCCGGAGAACAGCACGAGGAAGCCGCCGATCTCGGCGAACATCAGAATCCACATGAAGCCGTGGATCATCACGCCGGGCATCGGCAGCTTGCCGACGTGGTACGGCTTCACGAACTGGTTGTCGGTGTCGCGCAGCAGGCCGTGGGTCACGTAGCCCGCGATTGCGGCACCGAAGAACGTGATCAGCGCTGCGCACGCGAGGAAGTTGACGCGTATGTCCCACGCGGACAGCACCGCGAACGGCGCGAGCAGCATCGACGCGAAACTGTAGAGCAGGCTCGTGCGATGCGCGATGTCGACGTAGACCGGCGCGGTGGCGGTCGGCGAGCGCGCGATGTGGAAGTACTTCCACGCGCCGGTCAGCAATCCGCTCAGGAAGAAAACACCGGCGGCGATGATGCACAGCCGGCCGGCAACGTTATCGATCAGTTGATGCATGTGGACTCCCCAAAGAAAAAGGCCGCGAGACCTTTGGGATCTCGCGGCCCGTGAAGACCGGATCGCTTAGCGCGTCGACGGCGGTGGCGGCGGCACCTGCACGATCGAGCACGCGTTGAACACGTCGAGCGTGGCGAGGGCCGAGGCGACCGACGGGCTGAACGTCAGGCGGATCGCGTCGAACGGCGCAGTCGTCTTGGTCGTGTGAAGCAGGATGCGCTCGTCCTCACCGATGCCCGGGCCGACGATCGCGGTGCCGAGCAGCTCGAGCACCAGCGGATCGGAGCCGGCGCCCGGCGAGCTGTGATCCGCAGCGATCACCTGACCGTTGCGCAGCGTGTCGATCGAGGTCTGCGCCAGCACTTCGGCCGACAGCAGGTCCGCGACCGGGCGGCCGACGAAGAAGCCGACCGGCGGGCCCGGATTGGCGGGCGTCGCCAGCGGATTCAGCACGACCGGGTTGCCGTGGCCATCCGTCGAGTTGACGGTGATGTTGATGAAGCCGAGCCCAAGCAGGTCGACCGCCGAGAGCGACACGTTCATGCGCGCAGCCGTCTCATCTGCGCTGAACGGATCGGCCGGCGGCGCGTCGATGACGTTGTCCGGATTCTCGACCGAGCAGGCGAGGCAGAGCGAGCCCTTGTCGACGTCGACCGTCGCGCCATTGGCGGCGAGCAGCGCCACCTGGCAGAACGGCTGATCGGTGACGGTCAGCGCGGCGCTCGCGGAGCGGCTCGCCGGCGACGGATCGCCGACGGTGTCCTTCAGCGTCGCGGTGATCAAAGTGTTGCCCTTGGCGACGCCGGTCGCGAGACCGTTCGCGTTCACCGTCGCGATCGCGTTGTCGCCCGACGTCCAGTTGAGATTGCTGTTCGCAATCGCGTGGCCGGCGGTCTCGGTGCGATCCGCGGTCGGATGCGCCGAGCACGGACCGGTCGAATCCTGCGTGTTGTCGGTGAACGTGCCGCACGCGACGAACTGCTGGCCGCTGCCGATGACGACCGTCGCCGTCGGCGGCTCGACGCGCAGCACGGTCTTCACCGTCGCCGTGGTCACGTTGATCTGGCCGCTCGCGGTGAGCGTCTGGCTCTGACTGTTCGTCGCGCTCGCCACGATGTTGGTGGTGCCGACGCCGACGCCGGTCGCGTTGATGCAGCTGCCGGTGTTTCCGGGCGCCGCGGGCACGGTGGCGACCGCGCCGCTTTGCGAAGTCCAGCTCACCGTGGTGTCGGTGATCTCACGAGGCGTCGACGAATCCGAGTAGACGCCGCGCGCGCAGTACTGCTGCGTGGTGCCGGACGGGATCGTCGCCGTGGTCGGCGTGACCTGGATGCTCTGCAGGACGACCGTCGACGGCGGGCAGTTCGAGCCGGTGCAGCTCGTCCCCGGAGTGATGGTGAACGGTCGGCAGCCGGAAATGCTTCCACCCTTCTGCTGCGCCTTGACGTAGACCGTCGCCGGGGCAAGGGCCGTGAGCAGGCCGGCGTCGTTGATGGTCGCGGCGTTAGAAACCGTGTTCGCATTCGAGCAAGCGACTTCAGGCGAAGAGCCCGAAGAGTTGGCCGGCACGTCGACCACGCGCCAATCGACGGCGGTGGTGATGTCGTCGGTCGCGACCGCGCCACCCGTCGAGGGCGGCGTCGTGAAATGGCCGAGCGCGCGGAACTGCGCCTGCGTGCCTGCGGCGCGCTGCGCGGGACCGTCGACGATGAGGTCGATCAGCTGCGCGTCGAAGTCAGGGCTGCGCACCCCGTTGTCGCCGCACGCGGCGAGAAGCATGGCGAGCGAGACGCTGGCCCAGGCTGACAGCTTTTTCATCGAATCCACTCCCATCGAAGATTTGGTCGCATCGGACGCGCGGCGACCCGTCCCGGTCGCCCGAATTGCTAGATCAAATATACTAGACACAGAAGCTTGCGCCAAACTTTTCAGGAGCCTGCTCTGGCGTCAGGGGGCTTACGCGGCGCCAGCGGGATTTGCTGTAATAGCCGGCAGCTCGCCGATCGGGCGATCCGGTTCACGTTTTTGCGTTGCGGCTGAATGCCGGACCCAGGGCCGGCGCAGGGAGAACGAAATGCTGAAACTTTTTGCCGGTGTTGGGCTTGCGCTGGTCTCGGCGACCGCGTTTGCGCAGGGAAACCAGACCTACAAGCCTTACGGCACTCAGCCGGCGCCGGGCTACGGCACGCAGCCGATGCCGGCTTATGGCGCCCAGCCGGCGCAGCCGGTCGAGGATCCGGCCACCGACCAGCCCGCCGATCAAGGCCAGTACGCGCAGGCGCAGGACGAGTACGAAGAGGATTTCGACGATCGCTGGTATCTCGAGCCGGGCGCGGGCCTGATCTTCTCGGACTCGAAGGACTTCGATAACGGCTACTACTTCAGCGGCGCGCTCGGCAAGCCGCTCGGCGAATGGTTCAACTTCGACGTCGAAGTGAACTACGCCAAGCTCAACGTCTCCGATCTGAAGAGCAGCGACGACTACAAGCGCCTCACGCTCGGCGCCGACGCCATGTTCTTCCCCTGGCGCAGCAATTGGGAGCCCTATCTGCTCGCGGGCGCCAACGGCCACAAGATCAACTTCATCGGCTCGGAGCTCAAGGGCTGGGGCCTCGGCGCCGGTGGCGGCCTGATGGTCAACATGGGCAGCCGCTTCGCGCTCGATTTCCGCATCAAGTACAACCTCGACTTCATCAACGAGGAAGGCGTCGTCCTCAACAACAAGTTCTACGTCTGGACCGGCAACGTCGGCTTGCTGTTCAAGCTTGGCCAGTGGCCGATCGACTCCGACGGCGACGGCGTGCCCGACAAGTTCGACCGCTGCCCGAACACGCCACATGGCGTGCAGGTCGACAAGGATGGCTGCCCGCTCGACTCCGACGGCGACGGCGTCCCCGACTATCTCGACAAGTGCCCGAACACGCCGCGTGGCGTGCTCGTGGACAAGGATGGCTGCCCGCTCGATTCCGATGGCGACGGCGTGCCGGATCGTCTCGACAAGTGCCCTGGCACTCCGCCGGGCGTGACCGTCGATCGCGACGGCTGCCCGATCGATTCGGATCAGGACGGCGTCCCCGACTACCTCGACAAGTGCCCGAACACGCTGAAGGGCCTGCAGGTCGACAAGACCGGCTGCCCGATCCGCTCGCAGACACTGCCGCTCGACGGCGTGCACTTCGAGTTCGACAAGGATCGCCTGACGCCGGATTCGCGCACGATCCTGGATCACGTCGCCGACACGCTCAAGGAGTCGCCGAATCTCAAGTTCGAGATCGCGGGCCACACCTGCAACCTCGGCAGCGCGGGCTACAACCTGAAGCTGTCCGATCGCCGCGCGAACTCGGTGCGCGAGTACCTCATCAGCAAGGGCATCCCGGCGGCGAACGTCACGTCGAAGGGCTACGGCTTCACC
>DASRHK010000047.1:0-6923 GCA_035650495.1 Nevskiaceae bacterium
AGGCGCCCTCACCCGAGCGTGTTCACGTAATGATGACGACGCGTCGTGCACAGGCCGCGCCGCACCTCGACCGGCTTGTCGCCCCACGTGTAGGTGACGCGATCGACGGCGAGCAGCGGCGCGCCGATCGGCACCTTGAGCGCGCGCGCGGCGTGCGCGTCGGCGGCGACGGACTTGAGGCGCTCCTCGGCCCGGCACATGTGCACTCCGAACTCGCGCTCGAACAATCCGTACATGGACCCGCGATAGCCCAGCACGCGCGCCTTGGTGAGCCCTTTGAAGAGCACGCCCGGCAGCGTGATGTCGTCGAGGATCACGGGCTCGCCCTCGTAATCGAGCACGCGACGCAGCAGGATGACGGCGTCGCTCGGCTTCAGGTCGAGCGCCCGTGCGATCTCCGCGCCTGCCTTGACCCGCCGCATGTCCAGCAGCCGGCTCGCCGGATATTCGTCGATACCGTCGTCGCGCCGGATGCGAAGGAAGCGAAAGTGCGACGTCGTCTCCTCGGTGTGGCTTGCGACGTACGTGCCCTTGCCCTGTCGGCGCACGAGGAGGTTGTCCGCGGCGAGCGCATCGATCGCCTTGCGCACCGTGCCCTGCGCGACGCCGAAGCGCACCGCGAGCTCGATCTCGCTCGGGATCGACTCGCCGGGCGACCACTCGCCCGCCTCGAGGCTCTTCTCGATGACGTCGCGGATCTGCAGGTACAGCGGGCGGAACGAAGGCGCGGCCGTGGCCATGTCGCAACGCGACTCCTCTCTAGGTCTTGTATATGATATAAGAGTTCGTTGACACGTGTGCGCCGCGGGTCCACAATTTCCATGCCACGCGGGGCATTCGTCGCGCCGCGTGCGATCGCGGCGGCATGCGTCCGATCGCCGCATCGCGTTGCGCTCCGCCCTCACAACCTGCGCGTCTTCGCATCCGCCTCCAGGAGCCTCTTTCCATGAAAACGCCCGTACGCGTCGCCGTCACCGGGGCCGCCGGTCAGATCGGCTACAGCCTGCTGTTCCGCATCGCCTCCGGCGAGATGCTCGGCCGCGACCAGCCCGTCATCCTGCAAATGCTCGAGCTCCCGATGGAGAAGCCGCAGGCGGCGCTCAAGGGCGTGATGATGGAGCTCGAGGATTGCGCCTTCCCGCTCCTCGCCGGCATGAGCGGCACGGGCGATCCGAAGGTGGCGTTCAAGGACGCCGACATCGCGCTGCTCGTCGGCGCGAAGCCGCGCGGCCCGGGAATGGAGCGCAAGGACCTGCTGCTCGAGAACGCGAAGATCTTCATCGAGCAGGGCAAGGCGCTCGACGCTGCCGCTTCGCGCCGCGTCAAGGTGCTGGTGGTCGGCAATCCCGCGAACACCAACGCCTACATCGCGATGAAGTCGGCGCCGTCGCTGCCGCGCAAGAACTTCACGGCGATGCTGCGCCTCGACCACAATCGCGCGCTGTCGCAGCTCGCGCAGAAGAGCGGCCAACCGGTCGACTCGATCGAGAAGCTGATCGTGTGGGGCAACCACTCGCCGACGATGTATCCCGATTACCGCTTCGCCACCGCCAACGGCAAGCCGCTCAAGAGCCTGATCGACGACGAGGACTGGAACCGCAACACGTTCCTGCCGACGGTCGGAAAGCGCGGCGCGGCCATCATCGCCGCACGCGGGCTTTCGTCCGCGGCGTCTGCCGCCAATGCCGCGATCGACCATGTGCGCGACTGGATTCTCGGCAGCGATGGCAAGTGGGTGACCATGGGCATTCCTTCCGATGGCCAGTACGGCATTCCGCGCGACATCCTCTACGGCATGCCGGTCATCACCGACAAGGGCGAGTACCGCCTGGTCGACGGTCTCGAGATCGACGCCTTCTCGCGCGAGAAGATGGACGCGACGCTGCGCGAGCTCGAGGAGGAGCGCGCCGGTGTGGCGTCGCTCATCGGCTGAGCTCGGCGCGATTCGGTTTGCGCCGAAGCGCGCGTGTTTCCCGCCGCGCCAACAGGGTCTGACGCGAGTTCTGGAGGAGCCAGCGTGACGATCGATTCCGCAGGTGCACGGTTTCGCGCCGCAGTGGCGGCCGAGCGCCCGCTGCAGGTGCCCGGCGCCATCTGCGCGTATCACGCGTTGCTCGCGGAGGCTTCGGGGTATCGCGCGATCTACCTCTCGGGCGGCGGCGTGGCCGCGGGCTCGCTCGGCCTGCCCGACCTCGGCATCAGCAATCTCGACGACGTGCTCACGGACGTGCGTCGCATCACCGACGTGTGCGACCTGCCGCTGCTCGTCGACGTCGACACCGGATTCGGCGCCTCGGCGTTCAACGTCGGGCGCACCGTCAAGTCGCTCGTCAAGTTCGGCGCCGGCGCGATGCACATCGAGGATCAGGTGGGCGCCAAGCGCTGCGGACACCGTCCCGGCAAGGCGATCGTCACGAAGCAGGAGATGGTCGACCGCATCAAGGCGGCCGTCGACGCGCGCACCGATGGCGAGTTCGTGATCATGGCCCGCACCGACGCGCTCGCGGTGGAAGGACTCGACGCGGCCATCGATCGGGCCTGCGCATGCGTCGAGGCGGGCGCGGACATGATCTTTCCCGAAGCGATGACCGAGCTCGCCATGTACCGCCGCTTCGTCGACGCGGTCAAGGTGCCGGTGCTCGCGAACATCACCGAATTCGGCGCGACGCCCCTTTTCACGATCGAGGAGCTGCGCAGCGCGGGCGTGTCGATCGCGCTCTATCCGCTTTCCGCATTTCGTGCGATGAACAGGGCGGCGCTCGAGGTGTATCGCACGCTGCGGCGCGACGGCACGCAAAAGGGCGTCGTCGACACGATGCAGACGCGCGCGGAGCTCTACGATTTTCTGGGCTATCACGCCTACGAGCAAAAGCTCGATGCCTTGTTCGCGCGCCGCGGCGCCGAAGACTGAAACTCGACGACACCAGGAGTTCGCCATGACGGACGCCGTACTCACCTCTCCGCCCAAGGCCAAGAAATCCGTCGCGCTGTCCGGGGTTCCGGCCGGCAACACCGCCTTGTGCACGGTCGGGCGCACCGGCAACGACCTTGCCTACCGCGGCTACGACATCCTCGATCTCGCGCGGCACTGCGAGTTCGAGGAGGTCGCATACCTCCTGATCCACGAGAAGCTGCCGAACGCGGCGGAGCTTCGCGCCTACAAGGACAAGCTCGCTGCGATGCGCGGCCTGCCGGCGCCGCTCAAGGTCGCGCTCGAGCAGATCCCGGCCGCCGCGCACCCGATGGACGTGATGCGCACGGGCGTGTCCGTGCTGGGCGCGGTTCTGCCCGAGCGCGAGGATCACGGCGCGCCGGGCGCGCGCGACATCGCCGATCGCCTGATCGCGTCGACGGGCTCGATGCTGCTGTACTGGTATCACTGGAGCCACAACGGCCGGCGCATCGACG
Source organism: Nevskiaceae bacterium (assembly GCA_035650495.1). Classification (GTDB taxonomy): domain Bacteria; phylum Pseudomonadota; class Gammaproteobacteria; order Nevskiales; family Nevskiaceae; genus DASRHK01. The sequence continues at coordinate 3,409 of DASRHK010000047.1, forward strand.
TCGAGACCGACGACGACAGCATCGGCGGCCACTTCCTGCATCTCCTGCATGGCGGGCGACCGCGCCAGGAGTGGGTGCGTGCGATGCACACCTCGCTCATTCTCTATGCCGAGCACGAGTTCAATGCGTCGACGTTCACTGCACGCGTGATCGCCGGCACCGGCAGCGACATCTATTCGGCGATCACCGGCGCGATCGGCGCCTTGCGCGGCGCGAAGCACGGCGGCGCGAACGAGGTCAGCTTCGAGATCCAGAAGCGCTACGATTCGCCGGACGAAGCCGAGGCGGACATCCGCCGGCGCGTGGAGAACAAGGAGGTCATCATCGGCTTCGGTCATCCCGTGTACACGATCGGCGACCCGCGCAACGGCATCATCCGCGAGATCGCCCGGTCGCTGTCCGAGTCCGCGGGCAGCATGAAGATGTTCGACATCGCGCAGCGCATCGAGGAGGTCATGGCGGAGGCCAAGAAGATGTTCGCCAACCTCGACTGGTACTCGGCCGTGAGCTATCACACGATGGGCGTGCCGACCGCGATGTTCACGCCTCTGTTCGTGATCTCGCGCGCCACCGGCTGGTCTGCGCATGTCATCGAACAGCGCCAGGACGGCAAGATCATCCGGCCCTCGGCGAACTACATCGGCCCCGACGACCAGAAGTTCGTCCCGATCGACTCCCGCTCCTAGGCCGCGCACCGCACATCACGCCATGTCCACGCACATCAGCAACGTTCGGCCCGAGCCGGACAAGGTACTGACCGACATCGCCGACTACGCCCTCGGCTACGACATCACGAGCCCCGAGGCGTACGAGACGGCGCGCTATTGCCTCGTCGATACGCTGGGCTGCGGCCTCGAAGCGCTGACCTATCCCGCGTGCACCAAGCTCATGGGCCCCATCGTTGCCGGAACCGTGGTGCCCAACGGCGCCAAGGTGCCCGGCACGCAGTTCCAGCTCGATCCGGTGCAGGCCGCGTTCAACATCGGCGCGATGATCCGCTGGCTCGATTTCAACGACACCTGGCTCGCCGCGGAATGGGGCCATCCGTCCGACAATCTCGGCGGCATCCTCGGCACTGCCGATTGGCTGTCGCGCAACGCGGTGGCCGCAGGCAAGAAGCCGCTCACGATGCGGGACGTACTGACCTCGATGATCAAGGCGCACGAGATCCAGGGGGTGATCGCGCTCGAGAACAGCTTCAATCGCGTCGGTCTCGATCACGTCGTGCTGGTGAAGGTCGCGTCCACGGCGGTCGTTGCGAACCTGCTGGGACTCACCCGCGACGAGACCATCAACGCGATCTCCAACGCCTGGATCGATGGCCAGTCGCTGCGCACCTACCGCCACGCGCCCAACGCCGGCTCGCGCAAGAGCTGGGCGGCCGGTGATGCCACCTCGCGCGCCGTGCGCCTCGCGCTCATGGCGCGCACCGGCGAGATGGGCTATCCCTCGGCGCTCAGCGCCAAGACCTGGGGCTTCTACGACGTGCTATTCAAGGGGCAGCCGTTCAAGCTTTCGCGCCCGTACGGCAGCTATGTCATGGAGAACGTACTGTTCAAGATCAGCTTCCCGGCCGAGTTCCATGCCCAGACCGCCGCCGAAGCGGCGATGCAGTTGCACAAGCAGCTCGTGGATGCCGGACGCAGCGCCGAGGAGATCAGGAAGGTGACGATCCGCACGCACGAATCGGCGATCCGCATCATCGACAAGCAGGGGCCGCTCAACAACCCCGCCGATCGCGATCACTGCATTCAGTACATGGTTGCGGTGCCGCTGATCTTCGGCCGGCTCACCGCCGCCGATTACGAGGACGACGTCGCCGCCGATGCGCGCATCGACGCGTTGCGCGAGAAGATGGTGTGCGTCGAGGACAAGGCATTCACGCGCGACTACCTCGATCCCGAGAAGCGCTCCATCGCCAATGCCATCACGCTCGAGTTCAACGACGGCAGCCGCTTCGACGAGGTCGTGGTGGAATATCCGATCGGGCACCGCCGCCGGCGCAAGGAAGGGATGCCGGTGCTGGTCGACAAGTTCCGCACCAATCTCGGCCGCCGATTCGCGGCGAAGCAGCAGCAACGCATTCTCGAAGCCTCGCTCGACGCCGGAAAGCTCGACACCATGCCCGTGCACGAGTATGTCGACCTGTACGTGATCTGATCATGCGCACCGTGCCCCGTCGTCTCGCTTGTGTTGCGCTGCTTGCCGCGGGCGCCGTCGCGGCATCCTTTGCGGCGGCGCAGGATTTCCCCAAGCGCAAGTCGGGCCTGTGGGAAATCAGGACCCAATCGACCGGCAGCAGCAAGGCGACGGCCAGCGCGCAGGCCGCCAGCATACAGATGTGCATCGACGAGAAGACCGACGATGCCGTGCAGCAGCAGGTCACGTCCGCCGCGAAGCAAACCTGCAGCAAGCAGGACGTGCGCAAGAGCGGCAGGGAGATCGTCGTCGACTCCGTCTGCAAGTTCGGCGACAGCACGGCGACGACGCATTCCGTCTTCACCGGCTCCTTCGATTCGGCGTACAAGGTGCAGACGAAGTCCAGCTACGATCCGCCCATGATGGGCATGAAGGAAGCGAGCGCGCTGATCGAGGCGAAGTGGCTCGGCCCGTGCAAGGCCGATCAAAAGCCCGGCGACATGATCCTGGGCAACGGCATGAAGATCAACATGAACGAGAAGAAGGGCGCGCCCGCGCGCAACAAATAGATCGAACCGGACAAGCCGCACGTGCCGGCCGCGACCGGGCGCTGCGGCCCGCGCACATGAAAGGAAACCACGCATGACCCACGATCTCTTCGGCACGCTCAAGGAATTCAGGCTCCGCTCCGGAGCAGGCGGCCGGCTCTATTCGCTGCCGGCGCTCGAAGCCGCCGGCATCGGCAAGGTCTCGCGCCTGCCGATCTCGATTCGCATCGTGCTCGAGAGCGTGCTGCGCAATTGCGACGGCAAGAAGGTGGCCGAATCGCACGTGCGCGAGGTGGCGAACTGGAAGCCGGTGGCCGAGCGCGTGGACGAGATCCCGTTCGTGGTCGCGCGCGTCGTGCTGCAGGATTTCACCGGGGTGCCGCTGCTCGCCGATCTCGCCGCGATGCGCAACGTCGCGGCCGACATGGGTCGCGACGCCAAGACGATCGAGCCGCTCGTGCCGGTCGATCTCGTGGTCGATCACTCCATCATGGTGGACTACTACCGCCGTCCCGACGCGCTCGATCTCAACATGAAGCTCGAGTTCAAGCGCAACGGTGAGCGCTACCAGTTCATGAAATGGGGCATGCAGGCGTTCGACACGTTCAAGGTCGTGCCGCCGGGCATCGGCATCGTGCACCAGGTGAATCTCGAGTACCTCGCCCCCGGCGTGCACCAGAAGAACGGCATCTACTACCCCGACTCGCTCGTCGGCACCGACAGTCACACCACCATGATCAACGGCATCGGCGTGGTCGGATGGGGTGTCGGAGGCATCGAGGCCGAAGCAGGAATGCTCGGTCAGCCGGTGTATTTCCTCACCCCGGA
>DASRHK010000048.1:0-15146 GCA_035650495.1 Nevskiaceae bacterium
ACGTCATGGCGGGCTACGCGACGCTGCACAACGCGGCAAAGGAATCGATCACGCTCGACGGCGCGCGCAGCAGCGAGTTCGGCAGCGTCGATCTCCACCGCATGAGCATGGAGAACGGGACGATGCGGATGCGCGCGGAACCGCGCCTGCTGCTCGAGCCCGACGCGACGGTGCGCCTGGAGCCCGGCGAGCTGCACCTGATGCTGTTCGGCCCGAAGCGCCCGCTCAAGGCCGGCGACCACGTCACCATGAAGCTCGATTGCGGCAAGCACTCGAAGGCCGTCGACTTCACCGTGCGAGCGGAGGAATGAGGATGGACGCCGCGCCCGACGCCAAGCTCAAGCATCGCGTGTTCGCCCGCATCCAGACCTGGCTGCCGACGCGTTTCCTCTCGTGGTGCATGTATCTCGTGACGCGCATCGAGATCGGCTGGTTCAAGAACGCGTTCATCCGCGTGTTCATGGATCGCTTCGGCATCAGCCTCGCGGAAGCGGAGTTCGAGCGCGCGGAGTCGTACAAGAGCTTCAACCATTTCTTCACGCGCGCGTTGAAGGACGGCGCTCGGCCGCTGGCGCAGGATCCGGAGGCGCTCGTATCGCCGGTCGACGGCACTGTCAGCGAGCTTGGCGACATCCGCAACGGCCGGCTGATCCAGGCCAAGGGGTTCGATTACTCGCTGGTGGAATTGCTCGGCGGCGACGAAGACGTCGCCGCGCCGTTCGTGGGCGGCGGATTCTGCACCATCTATCTCGCACCGTACAACTACCACCGCATCCACATGCCCACCGCCGGCACGCTGCGCGACTGGATGTACGTGCCCGGCCGGCTGTTCAGCGTCAACCAAGGCACCACGCGCGCAATGCCGCGCCTGTTCACGCGCAACGAGCGCGTCATCGCGCTGTTCGAGACCGGCGTCGGGCCGGTCGCGCTGATCATGGTGGGCGCGCTCTTCGTCGGCTCGATCGAGACCGTGTGGTCGGGTCAGGTGACGCCGCCGCACTCGCGCAAAGGCGTCGGCGCTTATCGGCTGATGCAGCCGGTGTATCTGAATCGCGGCGACGAATGCGGCCGCTTCAACATGGGATCGACCGTGATCCTGCTCACATCGCCGGGCGCAGTGCAGTGGGCCCACGATCTCGTTCCGGGCCGCGCGTTGCGGATGGGCGAAACGATCGGGAGACCGCGCGCATGAACAGAATCGTTCTCGTCCTTGCGATCTGTGCGCTCTGCGCGTGCGGCAGCAGCACGAGCCTCACCAGCTCATCGACCAGCCGCGACGATGGCACGCCCGGCAAGCAGCAGCTGCATCGCGAAGGGCGCTGGCTCGTCGACTCGCTCGGGCGTGTCGTGCTGATCCACGGCGTCAACACGGTCTGGAAGACGCCGCCCTACGCACCGCCGGCCGACGCGAAGGGCTTCATCGACGTCGACGCCGACTGGCTGCGCGACCACGGCTTCAACGGCGCGCGCGTCGGCACGCTGTTCGTCGGGCTCATGCCGAGCAAGAACCAGATCGATCATTCCTACCTCGATCTGTGGGATCGCGTCGTGCAGCTGATGACGTCGCGCGGCGTCTACGTGCTGTTCGACTTCCATCAGGACATGTTCAACGAGCGCTATGCCGGCGAAGGCTTTCCCGGCTGGGCGGTGAACGACAACGGCATCCCGATGCCGGTGAATCTCGGTTTCCCCGCGAATTACTTCACGCCGGCGTGCTCGCAGGCGTTCAACAATTTCTGGCTCAACACCGACGGCATCTGGGAGTCCTATCGGCAAGCGTGGATGGCCGTCGCCGCGCGTTGGAAAGATCAGGATCACGTCATGGGCTACGACCTGATGAACGAGCCGTGGCCCGGCACGCAGGTGTTCTCGTGCATGCAGCCGCTCGGCTGTCCGCAGTTCGACGCAGGATTCCTGCAGCCGATGCAGGAGTACGCGATGGACGGCATCCGCCAGGTCGATCCGAGCAACGTCGTCTGGTTCGAGCCCCACGTGATCTTCAACGACGGCGCGCAGACCAATCTCGGATTGCTGAAACCGATTCGTGACCAGAACATCGGGCTGTCGTGGCACACCTACTGCACCGTCGCCGGCTTCGTGCATGCGTACGGCTTCAGCGACATTCCCGGTTGCGTGCAGCAGAACGCGCTCGTCGCCGACAACGCCGATCAGGCGATCGCCCGCATGGGCGCGACGACCCTGATCACCGAATTCGGCGCCAGCGACGATCTCGCCGACATCGCCGACGTCACCGGCAACGCCGACGCGCACCTCACCGGCTGGATGTACTGGCATTACAAGGAGTGGGCGGATCCGACGACCGAGAGCCAGACCAGCGGCGGCCAGGGACTGTTCACCGACGATGCCGATCTCTCCACGGTGAAAGTCGAAAAGCTGAAGATCCTCGAGCGCGCGTATCCGCAAGCCACGGCAGGCACGCCCGAGTCGCTCACCTTCGATCCGTCGACCGCGGCGTTCCACTATCGCTACGCGCCGAATACGGCATCGGCACCGACCGAGATCCACGTGCCCACGATCCACTATCCGAATGGCTACACGGTCACCGTGACTGGCGCGACCGTGACGTCGGCGCCGGGCGCGACGACGCTCACACTGCAGAACCAAGCCGGCGCGACGGAAGTCGACGTGACGATCGCGCCCGCGAGCGGATCATGAGCGGCGATCTGACGATCCGCGGGGCCGTCGCCGCCGACGTGCCGCTGATCCTGCAGCTGATCCGGGCGCTCGCCGAGTACGAGAAGCTCGCGCACGAAGTGGTCGCGACCGAGGAGACGCTGCGTCGCACGTTGTTCGGCTCGCCGCCCGCCGCTGAAGTCCGCATCGCGCAATGGCAAGGCCAGCCCGCCGGTTTCGCGCTCTTCTTCCACAACTATTCGACGTTCGTCGGCAAGCGCGGCCTCTATCTCGAGGATCTGTTCGTGCTGCCGGAATTCCGCGGCAAGGGGATCGGCCGCGCGCTGCTGGTACATCTCGCCCAGCTCGCAGTAGAGCGTGACTGCGGACGCTTCGAATGGTCGGTGCTGGAATGGAATAAACCTGCGATTGATTTTTACCGAAGCTTGGGCGCGCGGGAGATGTCAGACTGGCGCATCTATCGCACCGACGGCCCGAATCTTGCGAAACTTGCCGCCTTCAAGGCTCTCTAAGGGGCGAGACGCCAGACTTCCCCTCATGACCAAGTTCCTCGCAACTGCCCTCGCCGCCGCTGCGTTCTTCGGCTGCGCCATCGCCTCGGCGCAGCAAGGCGTCGTCGATCTGCCTCAGCTCGGCGAGCCGGCGGACGCGGCGATGTCGCCGGCGCAGGAAGTCGCGCTGGGCTCGCGCGTCGTGTCGGAGTTCTACGCGTACGACGCGATCGTCGAGGACCCCGAGGTCACCGACTACGTCAACACGATGGGCTGGAAGCTCGCCTCCAACAGCGCGAGCGGCGGCAAGCCGCCGCACTTCGTGTTCTTCGTCGTGGCCGATCCGCGCATCAACGCGTTCGCGCTGCCCGGCGGCTTCGTGGGCGTCAATGCCGGCCTCATCACCGCGACGCGCAACGAAAGCGAGCTCGCCGGCGTGCTCGGCCACGAAGAGGCGCACGTCACGCAACGTCACATCGCGCGCTCGCAGCAGGAAGGCGAAGCGGGCAACATCGCGACCTGGGCCGCGATCCTCGCGGCGATCATCGCGGGCTCGGCGAATCCGGACTTGATCATCGCTGCGCTCGCGCTCGGCCAGGCGTCGATGTATCAGCGCGCGGTCAATTACACGCGCGCGCACGAAATCGAGGCCGATCGCATCGGCATCCGCACGATGGCGACGGCCGGCTACGATCCGGACGGCATGGCGAGCTTCTTCTCGCGGCTGGAGCAGCAATCGCGGCTCTACGGCAATCGCGTGCCCGAAATCCTGCAGACGCATCCGGTGAACACGACGCGCGTCTCGGAGGCCAAGGCGCGCGCGGGCGCGTACAAGGACCGCGAGCACCGGGACACGATCGACTACCAGCTGATGCAGGCGCGCGTGCGCGTGATCACGAGCGAAGCGCGCGACGCGGTCGACTACTTCTCCGGCGAGATCGCCAACGGTCGCGCGACCGTCGCGAATCGCTACGGGCTCGCGCTCGCGATGACCCAACAGGGCCGCTATCCCGAGGCGATGGCGGCACTGGAGCCGGCGCTCGAGGCCTATCCGCGGCAGGCCAACATCAACATGCTGCAGGCCAAGCTCCTCATCGGCGAGGGACAGACGCCGAAGGCGCTCGCGCTCTACGACAGGATGGCCGGCATCTATCCGCGCTACGCGCCCGTGCTGCTCGATTACGCCTCTGCGCTGATCGGCGCCAATCGTGCCGCCGACGCTCGCCAGCTGCTGCTGTCGCACGACACCTCGTTCTCGAGCTTCGAGGCGAATCGTCTGCTCGCGCAGGCCGCCCACGAGCTCGGCAACACGGCCGAGGAAGCGTTTCAGACCGCGAACTACCGCTTCGAGCGCGGCGATCTCATCGGCGCGCGCGAGCAGCTCGATGCGGCGCTGCGCCTGACCACGCTGTCGAGCCAGGATCGCGCGCGGCTGCGCGCGCGTCGCGACGAGATCTGGGAGCAGACGCCGCCGGAGCTGCGGCGCGGGCCGCGACCGACGTAAAAGCGTCGGCCTGAAGGCCGACCCACGAACTCAAGGTGACTTTTTCGCCGGTGCCAGCAGAGGATCCGGCGCCGGCGTGATCGACGCCCACTGCTTGCAGCTCGGGCATTGCCAGAACAGCACGCGCGGCTTCAATCCGCAGTGGTGGCATTGATACATCGCGGTGAGGCCGAGCTTCTCCATCGCTTCACGCACCGGCTTGATCGGCAGGTTCGGCGTCGCGGTCGGCCGCCCTTCGATCTGCTCCATCAGCTTCAGCGTCACCGCCCAGCTCGGGCGCTTGTGCAGCGTCTCCGAGATGTAAGGCACCGGATCGACGTTCTCCGCCTTCATCAGCTCGATCTTGGCGAGCGACGGCGCCGGATCGGGCCAGCGTTCCTCGGCTTCCTGCAGGAACGTCCAGAATCCGGCGAGATCGCCGAGCTGCTCCTGGCAACGCTTCAGAGGTGCCAGGATCTCGCGCAGGAAGCGCGGATCCTGCTCCGGCACGCGCCGATACGCTTTCGCGGCCGCCGCGACGTCCTTCAGCGCTTCGTGCGCGGCCGCTTGCAGCAGGCTCGCGCGAACGCAGTCGCCGTAGATCGAGAGCGCGCGGTTGGCGAGCCGCAGCACTTCGGGATGATCGCCCTTGAGCCGCGCCGCTTCGGCGCGTTCGCACGCGTACTGCGCGATCAGTGGCTTCAGGCTCTGTCCACGTACGGCTTCGAGCTGCTGCGCGAAATCGATCGCGTGCGACCAGTCGCGCAGCTGCTCGTAGATGGCGACGAGCGCTTCGAGCGATTCGGCGAGATGGACGCCTTGCCGGACCAATTCGCGGAAGAGTTTTTCCGCGTGATCGACGAGACCGGCCTTCACGTAATCCTGCGCGAGCTCGAAGCGCGCTTTCTGTGCGAGCTGCGGATCCACACCGGGTCGCTTGATCAGGCTCTCGTGCAGCCGCAACGCGCGGTCGACCTCGCCGCGTCGCCGGAACAGGCTGCCGAGCGTGAGCTGCAGCTCCGCGGTTTCCGGCTGCGCATCGGCGGCCTGCAGCAGCTCGGCGACGGCCTGATCGGGATCCTCGGCGACGAGATGCTCGAGATTGCTGAGATAAGTGCGGCGCTCCGGCGCCATCGGCGCGCGACCCGGCTGCTGCCAGAAATTGCGCGCGAGCGCCCAGCCGAGCGCCGCGCCGAGCGGCAGCAGGAACCACGTCAGCGCGAGGGAATCGAGCACGAGACGGTCGTCAGGTCGGCGGCGTGCCCGTCAGGCTGCGCAGGTTCTTGAGCTCGTCCTCGGTCGCGGCGAGCCGCTTGCGCAGGCCGCGGATCTCGAGCTTCAGCACCCAGACGCGTCCCGCAAACAAGGCGAGGCCGATCAGCGTCACGAATCCGAGCTCCAGCAGCATCAAATAGATCAGCGGCAGCTCGACGCTGCCGATCAGATAGTTGAAGTGGACGCGATCGACGTTGTAGAAGCCGATCGCCGCGCCGCAGGCGAAGATGATGGCAACGAAGGCCAGGACGATGGCGCGCGACATGTCTGGCCGATCGGCAGACCCGTCAGCGCTTGGGGCCGCCAGCGGACGCGTTCACCCGCTCGCGCATCTCCTTGCCTGGCTTGAAGTGCGGCACGCTCTTGGCGGGAATGTGCACGGCGGCGCCGGTCTTCGGATTGCGGCCGAGCCGGGCGGGACGGCGATGCAGCGAAAAACTCCCAAAGCCGCGAATCTCCACGCGATCCTGCTTGGCGAGCGAATCGCTGATCTGGTCGAGCACGAGCTTCACCGCCAGCTCGACGTCCTTGAGCATGAATTGTGGATGACGTGCGGCGAGACGCTCGATCAACTCGGACTTGGTCATGGCGTTCTTCTACCGGGCTTTTACTCCCCTTGCCCCCGACGATAGAGAAAAAACCCTTGCGGCGCAACCCTCTAGGGCGGGCATCTCATCCGCACCAAAGAAAAAGCCGCGCTCGAGGCGCGGCTTTTCCGTCCTGCTCTACCCCTGACTAGCGGTCTTCCCCGCCAATCTTTTCCTTGAGGATGTCGCCGAGGCTGGTCTTGCCCGAGCTCGCCGTGCTGCGGTATTCCGCAACGGCCTCTTCCTCTTCCTGGATCTCCTTGGCCTTCACCGACAGGCTGATGATCCGGTTCTTGCGATCCACACCGATGAAGCGGGACTCGAGCGTGTCGCCTTCCTTGAGCACGCGGGTCGCGTCGTCGACGCGATCGCGCGACAGGTCGCCGACCTTGATGTAGCCCTCGACGCCTTCCGCGAGGCGGATGAACGCACCGCGCGCGTCGACCGACTTCACCGTGCCCTTCACCAGGCTGCCCTTCGGATGCTCCGCCATGAACTGCGTCAGCGGGTCATGCGAGAGCTGCTTGATGCCGAGCGAGATGCGCTCGCGCGCAGCGTCGATGGCGAGCACCGAGGCTTCCACTTCCTGGCCCTTGCTGTAGTTGCGCACGGCGACTTCGCCGGGCAGGTTCCAGTCGAGGTCGGAAAGGTGCACGAGCCCGTCGATGCCGCCTTCGAGGCCAATGAAGATGCCGAAGTCGGTCATGGACTTGATGGTGCCGCGGACGCGATCGCCCTTCTGATGGTTCTGGGCAAACTCTTCCCACGGATTCGGACGGCACTGCTTCATGCCGAGGCTGATGCGGCGGCGCTCTTCGTCGATGTCGAGGATCATGACCTCGACTTCGTCGCCGACGTGCACGACCTTGCCCGGGTTGACGTTCTTGTTGGTCCAATCCATCTCGGAGACGTGGACGAGGCCCTCGACGCCCGGCTCGATCTCCACGAACGCGCCGTAGTCGGTGATGTTGGTGACCTTGCCGAACAGGCGCGTCTTCTCGGGATAGCGGCGCGCGATGTCGACCCACGGGTCGTCGCCGAGCTGCTTCAGGCCGAGGCTGACGCGACGGCGCTCGCGATCGTACTTGAGCACCTTGACCTCGAGCTCCTGGCCGACCTGCACCACTTCGCTCGGATCCTTGACGCGCTTCCACGACATGTCGGTAATGTGGAGTAGGCCGTCGACGCCGCCGAGATCGACGAACGCGCCGTACTCGACCAGGTTCTTGACCACGCCCTTGAGCACCACGCCTTCCTGCAGGTTCTGCAGGAGCGAGTCGCGCTCGGCGCTGTATTCGGCCTCGAGCACCTCACGGCGCGAGACCACGACGTTGTTGCGGAGCTTGTCGAGCTTGATGACCTTGAACTCGAGCGGCTTGCCTTCGAGATACGCCGTGTCGCGCACCGGACGCACGTCGACGAGCGAGCCCGGAAGGAACGCGCGCACGGTGCCGATATCGACCGTGAAGCCGCCCTTGACCTTGCCGGTGATGATGCCGGCGACGATCTCGCCCTTCTCGAACGCCTGCTGCAGGCGGTCCCAGGTGCGGATGCGCTCGGCTTTCTCCTTCGAGAAGCGCGTCTCGCCGAAGCCGTCCTCGACGGTCTCCAGCGCGACTTCGATCTGATCGCCGACGGCGACCTTGATCTCGCCATTCTCGGCGGCGAATTCCTGGATGGGGATCACGCCTTCGGACTTCAGCCCCGCGTCGACGATGACGACGTCGGGCTTCACTTCGAGGACCTTGGCGCTGACGATGGACCCGGGCTGCATCGATTGCCCGCTGGTCAGTGATTTCTCAAACAACTCCGCAAAACTTTCGGTCATGTCTACTCTGTGGTGGTTGAACATCCGGCCCATCCCTTAGGCCGGTCCTGGTGGATGAATGAAGGCCGGAATCCTTTCCAGCCGCCTGCAGCAAACAACGTCCTGCGGAAAAAATCAGAGCCTGCGGTCACGCAAAAGCTGATCGACTCTGGCGAGCACGGCATCAGGGCTGAGCCCTGTCGTGTCCACCAGGATCGCGTCGGGCGCCGGTTTCAGTGGCGCTACGGCCCGATTGCGATCGCGGTCGTCGCGGGCGCGAATCTCTTCGCAAAGACTTGAAAGTGTAGCAGCGATGCCCGCTTGGCTCAACTGCTTGAGCCGCCTTTGCGCCCGTTCCTCGGGGGTCGCGTCGAGGAAGATCTTGAGCAGCGCGTCGGGGAAGACCACCGTGCCCATGTCGCGGCCGTCGGCGACCAGCCCCGGCATCTGCCTGAATGCGCGCTGGCGCTCCAACAGCGCAGTCCGCACCGCGGGTGCCGAGGCGATCTGGGACGCGAGCCCACCCGCCTCCTCCGACCGGACCCGCCGCGTCACGTTGGCGCCATTGACCAGGATGCCTTCGTTCTTCTCGGTGGTGCCGACGAACTTGATCTCGAGCAGCGGCGCGACCGCCGCGACGGCGTCGGTGTCCTTCAGGTTGACGCCCCGCTCCTTCGCCGCGAGCGCGACGATGCGATACAGCGCGCCACTGTCCAGGCGATGCCATTGCAGGAATGCCGCGATGTGCCGCGTGACCATGCCTTTGCCGACACCGCTCGGACCGTCGACGGCCACGACCGGGGGCAAGTCCGCCTTCTTCTTCCTCACGACACGGCGAGACGCAGCCCGGCGCCGCGCGCCAGCTCTGCGAAGCCCGGGAACGACGTGTTCACATTCGCGCAATCGAGGATCTTGATCGGCTGCTCGGCGCGCAGGCCGGCGATCGCGAACGACATCGCGATGCGATGATCGCCGCGCGAATCCACCGTGCCGCCGCGCATGCGTCCGCCGACGACGCGCATGCCGTCCTCGAGCGCGATCGCGGAGATGCCGAGGGCGCGCAAGCCGTCGCACATCGCGCGGATGCGATCGCTCTCCTTCACGCGCAATTCTTCCGCGCCGGTCACGACCGTCTCGCCGCGCGCAAACGCGGCGGCAATGAAGATGATCGGGAATTCGTCGATCGCGCTCGCGACCAGCGCCGGGTCGATCTGAATCCCTTTCAAGCCGCGACTACGCACGCGCAGATCGGCGACGGGCTCGCCGCCGAAATCGCGCGGATTGACGAGCTCGATCTCCGCGCCCATCGCGCGCAGGATGTCGATGATGCCGGTGCGCGTCGGATTCACGCCGACGTCACTCAGCACGATCTCGGCACCGGGCGTGATCGCCGCGCCGACCATGTAGAACGCTGCGGAAGAGATGTCGGCGGGGACTTGCACGTTCGCCGCGCGCGGCTTCTGTCCACCGCGCAGCGCGACGTGATTGCCGTCGATGGCGATCTCGATGCCGAAGCTGCGAAACATCCGCTCGGTGTGATCGCGCGATTTCTGCGGCTCGTTCACTTCCGTCGTCCCGTTCGCGTAGAGGCCCGCGAGGAGAATTCCGGATTTCACCTGCGCGCTCGCGACCGGCGATTCGTAGCGGATCGCCTTGAGCGCGCTGACCGGCGCGATCTTCAGCGGCGCCCTGCCCTCGCTCGAATCGATCTTCGCGCCCATCCGCGTGAGCGGCTCGATGATGCGCTTCATCGGCCGGCGCGACAGCGACGCGTCGCCGATCAGCGTCGACGGGAATTTCTGCGCGGACATCAAGCCGGACATCAAGCGCATCGACGTACCGGAGTTGCCGAGGTCGAGCGGTGACGAGGGCGCCTTCAATCCGTCGATGCCCGCGCCGTGCACGCGCAGATGCGTCGGCGCGACCTGCTCGATCTTCACGCCCATCGCCTGGAAGGCCTTCATCGTGCACAGGCAGTCTTCGCCGGTGAGAAATCCCGTGACCTCCGACGTGCCCTGCGCGAGTGACGCGAGCATCACCGCGCGATGCGAGATCGACTTGTCGCCGGGAACACGCAGCGTGCCGGCGAGCGCGCCGCCCGGCTGCACGAGATAGGTCACGGCTTTCGGCTCGGACATCGTCATTCGATCTGCGACAGATGCCGCTCGCGCGCTGCGCGCGCGCGCTCGAAGCGCGCCTTGAGCTCATCCCAGCGCTCGGATCTGATCATCGCCAGCATCTCGGACAGGTCGCTGATCTGCCGCGCGAGCAGCTCGGACACCGTTGCGCGATTCGCCCGCACGATGTCGTGCCACATCTGCGGCGACGACGAGGCGATGCGCGTGAAGTCGCGGAAGCCGCCGCCGGCATTGCGGAAGATCTGATCCTGCTCCGGCAGGCGCGTCAGCATGTCGACGAAGCCGTAGGCGAGCACGTGCGGCAGATGCGACGTCGCCGCGAAGATCTGGTCGTGCCGCGCCGCGTCCATCTCGACGACGCGCGCGCCTGCGGCTTCCCACATCTTGCGCACGCGATCGCGCGCATCGGCGCTCTGACCGGCGTGCGGCGTCAGGATCACGCGATGACCATGGAAGAGCTCGGCGAACGCATTGGCGACGCCGCTTTTCTCGGTGCCCGCAATCGGGTGGCCGGCCACGAACCACGGCGGCAGCTTGCCGCCGCAGACCTTCGCGACGTCCTCGAGCACCGACTGCTTCGTGCTGCCGACGTCGGTGACGACCGCGGTCGTACCGATCGCGGGCAGGATCGACTTGAGCGCATCGGCGGTGTGCAGCACCGGCACCGCGATGACGATGATGTCCGCGCCTTGCACCGCAGCTTGCGCGGAGCCTGGCGCCTGATCGACGACGCCGAGGTCGACCGCGAGGCGGACCTGTTTCGGATCCGTGTCGAACCCGGTGACGACGAGGCCCGCCGAGCGCCCGACGCGCAGCGCGCGGGCGAGCGAGCCGCCGATCAATCCGAGGCCGATGACCGCGAGCTTCACTTCACCGCTTCTTTCAGCGCCGCGAGGAAGCGATTGTTCTCCGCTTCGGTGCCGATGGTGACGCGCAGATATTCGGCGAGGCCGTACGACGCCATCGGACGCACGATCACGCCTTGATTGAGGAGCTTCTCGTGGATCGGCTTGGCTTCGCGGCCGAAGCCGATGGCGAGGAAGTTGGCCTGCGATGGCAGCACCTTCAGCCCGATCTTCTTCAGCTCGGCGACGAGGCGCGTCCGTTCGCGGGTATTGAGCTCGACCGACTTCCTCACGTGCTCCTGATCCTCGAGCGCGACTTCGGCGGCGAGCAGCGCAAGCGCGTTGTTGTTGAACGGCTGGCGCACGCGATTGAGCACGTCGGCCAACTGCGGGCTCGACAGCGCGTAACCCGCTCGCAGGCCCGCAAGCCCATACGCTTTCGAGAAGGTGCGGAACACGACGAGGTTCGGGAACTTGTCGAGCAGCGCGCGCGAATTGCCGCGCAGCGCCGGATCCATGTACTCGTAATACGCCTCGTCGAGCGCGACGATCGTGTGGCTCGGCACCTTGGTCAGGAAGTGCTCGATCTCGTCGGGCGACACCCAGGTTCCCGTCGGGTTGTTCGGATTGGCGATGAAGACCAGGGTGACTTCCGGATTCACCTCGCGCTCGAACGCTGCGAGATCGTGGCCATACGGTTGCTCGTGGTCCGGATCGCGCGGCTCGACGACGATCGCCTGCGCATCCTGCGCCTGCGTGATGATCGGATACACCGCGAACGCGTGCGCGGAGAACATCGCCCAGCGCCCGGGACCGAGGAACACGCGGCCGAGCAATTCGATGATGTCGTTGCTGCCGTTGCCGAGTGTGATGCGCTCGGGCGCGATGCTGTGGATCTCCGCGAGCTTCTTCTTCAAGCGGAATCCGCTGCCGTCCGGATAGCGCGCCAGCTCTGTCGCGTTGATGTGCGCGGCGAGCGCGTCCTTGACGCGCGGGCTCATGCCGAGCGGATTCTCGTTCGACGCGAGCTTGACGGCGTTGCCGACGCCGAGGCGGCGCTGCAATTCCTCGATCGGCATGCCGGGCGTGTAGGCCTCGAGCGTGAGCACGCCGGGGGCTGCGTTGCGCAGGATGTTGGGCACTAGACCACCGCTCGCGGATAGGAACCGAGGATCTTGAAGAACGCGGCGTTGCCGCGGACCGCGTCGAGCGCTTTGCGCGCCTTGTCGTTGGTGACGTGGCCGCTGAAGTCGACGAAGAAGTAATAGTCCGGCACCGCGGCGCCTTTCATCGGACGCGACTCGATGCGCGTCATGTCGAGACCGGCGTCCGCGAACGGCTGCAGCAGCTTGAACAGCGAGCCCGGCTGATTGCGATGGCCCGACATCACGATCGAGGTGATGTCATCACCGGTCGCTGCCGGATCGTGCTTGCCGATCACCAGGAAGCGGGTCGTGTTGTTGGGATCGTCCTCGATGTTCGACGCGAGGATGTTCAGCGCATTGATCTGACCGGCCTGCAGGCTCGCGATCGCGGCGACGCCGGCGCCCTGCTCTTTCGCATCGCGCGCGGCCTGACCGTTGCTCGACACCGCTTCACGCGTCGCCTTCGGCAGTCGCGCATCGAGCCACTTGCGGCACTGCGCGAACGACTGCGGATGCGACAGCACCTTGTGGATGTTCTCGAGCTTGCCGTCGGTCGACAGCAGATGATGATGGACCGGCAGCGCAACCTCGCCGCAGATGTGCAGCTTGGTGTGCACCAGCTCGTCCAGCGTATGGCTGACGACGCCACCAATGGAGTTCTCCACCGGCACGACGCCGTAATCAGCGGCACCGGATTCGACGTCGCGGAAGATCTCATCGATGGCCGCGAACGGACGCGCCTTGACCGCGTCGCCGAATTGCTTGAGCACGGCGGCCTGCGTGTAGGTGCCTTCGGGACCGAGATACGCGATGGTCAGCGGCGATTCCAGCGACAGGCATGCCGACATGATCTCGCGCATGAGCCGCGCCATGACTTCGTCGGTCAGCGGGCCGCCGTTGTCGCGATTGCGCGCCATCGCCGCGCGCAGCACTTCCGCCTCGCGCGCCGGACGATAGTGATCGCCGTTCTCGCCGGCGCGCTGCTTGATGTGCGCGACCTCCTGGGCGACGCGCGCGCGGCCGCTGATCAGGCGCTGGATCTCAGCGTCGATGCGGTCGATCTCGGCGCGCGCTTCGGCGAGGGTCTTCATGGGGCGCGCATTTTAGCCCGAGACCAGAGGATCAATCCCTCGCCGCGATCACGCGCACCTGCAGCACGCCCTGGATGGCGCAGATCTCCTGGATGACCTCCGCCGGCGCAGCCTGATCGATGTCGACGAGCGTGTACGCCAGATCGCCGCGTGACTTGTTGAGCAGATCGGCGATGTTGAGCTGGCGCTTGGCGAGCGCGGTGGAGATCTGGCCGACCATGTTCGGCACGTTCTCGTTGACGATGCACAGGCGCGTCTTGCCGGGCAAGAGCGGCAGCTGCGCCTCGGGGAAATTCACCGAGTTGCGGATCGTGCCGGTCTCGAGGAATTCGCGAAGCTGATCGGCAACCATCACCGCGCAGTTGTCCTCGGCCTCGCCGGTCGACGCGCCGAGATGCGGGGTCGCGATCACTTTCGGGTTGCCCTTGAGCTTCGGGCTCGGGAAGTCGCAGACGTACTGCTGAAGATGTCCGCTCGCCAGCGCTTCGATCACGGCGTCTTCGTCGACGATCGCGTCGCGCGAGAAATTCAGCACGACGCCGCCCTTCTTCATCAGCTTGATGCGATCCGCGTTGATCAGCCCGCGCGTCGCATCGAGCAGCGGCACGTGCACGGAGATCAGCTGCGACTTCGAGACGAGATCGTCGACCGACAGCGCCTGCTTCACGCCGGAGTTGAGCTGCCAGGCGTTCTGCACCGTCATCGCGGGATCGAAGCCGTAGACGTTCATGCCTAGCTCGAGCGCGGCATTGGCGACCTTCACGCCGATCGCGCCGAGACCGATCACGCCGAGCGTGCGGCCAGGCAATTCGAAGCCGACGAATTTCTTCTTGCCGTTCTCGACAGCCTCGTGCATCGCCTTGTCGTCGCCATCGAGCTTCTTCACGAAGTCGAGCGCCGGCGCGAGATTGCGCGCCGCGAGCAGCATGCCGGCGATGACGAGCTCCTTCACCGCGTTCGCGTTCGCACCCGGCGCGTTGAACACCGGCACGCCGCGCTTGCTCATCGCCGCGACGGGAATGTTGTTGGTGCCGGCGCCGGCGCGGCCGATCGCCTTGATCGACGGCGCGATCGTCATCTTGTGCATGTCGGCCGAGCGGACGAGCACGGCATCCGGATTGGAGATTTCGGAGGCGACTTCGTAGCGATCGCGCGGCAGGCGCTCGAGGCCGTGGACGGAAATGTTGTTCAGCGTTTGGATCTTGAACATGAGTTTTCCTTTAGCCCTTGGTCCGGGCGAATTCCTTCATGTAATCGACGAGCGCTGTCACGCCTTCCTCGCTCATCGCGTTGTAGATGCTTGCCCGCATGCCGCCCACGGAGCGATGTCCTTTCAAGCCGAGCAGGCTCGCGGCCTTCGCGCCCTTCAGGAAATCGGCATCGAGCTCGGCGTTCGGCAGCGTGAACGGCACGTTCATGATCGAGCGGCTCTCCGGCTTCACCGGATTTTTGTAGAACGACTGGCCGTCGATGTAGTCGTAGAGCAATCCAGCCTTGCGCTCGTTGCGCTCGCCGATCTTCGCGAGCCCGCCATTGGCCTTGATCCACTTGAACACCAGCCCGCAGACGTACCAGGCGAAGCAGGGCGGCGTGTTGAGCATCGACTCGTTTTCCGCCACGGTCTTGTAG
>DASRHK010000049.1:0-8921 GCA_035650495.1 Nevskiaceae bacterium
GCAGCAGCATGTCGTTCAGGCACGACAGCGACTTGATCGTGCGGTAGTAGAGCTGCATGAACTGCTCGACTGCACGATTGCGGTCTTGATCGACGTAGCCGAACAGCTCGGCGATCTTCACCTGATGATCGAAGAGGAGCCGATCCTCGCGCCGCCCCGTGATCATGTGCAGCGCGAAACGGATGCGCCACAGCAGGTCCTGCCCGGCGAACAGCTCGTCGCATTCCTGCTTGGTGAGGAAGCCGTGGTCGCGCAGCTCGGCGAGCGTGTTCGCGCCGAAGTGCCGCTTGGCGACCCAGCCGATCGTGTGGATGTCGCGCAGACCACCCGGCGATTCCTTCACGTTCGGCTCGAGCTTGTAGCCGGTGTCGTCGTACTTGCGATGGCGCGCCTGCTGCTCGGCGAGCTTGGCGCGGAAGAAGGCGTCGACCGGCCACACATGCTCGGGCTTCAGCGCTTCCTGCATCTGCGTGAACAGCAGCGGATCGCCCGCGAGCAGTCGCGCTTCCATCAGGTTGGTCATGATGGTGATGTCGCCCGCGGCCTGCTGCACGCAATCCTCGACCGTGCGCGCCGACGAGCCGATCTCGAGCCCGATGTCCCAGCAGAAGGCGCTGAACTGCTCGAGCGCGCCGCGGTGCGTATCGAGCGCGTCCTTGCCATGCAGCAGCAGGATGTCGATGTCGGAATGCGGCAAGAGCTCGCCGCGACCGTAGCCGCCGACGGCGACGAGCGTGAGGCCATTCGGTACTTGCGGAAGGAAGCGCGCCCACGCTTCGTGGAGCACTTCGTCGACCAGGAACGCTCGCGCACGCACGAGCGAATCGGCGGCAGTGCCTTCCTGGAACATGCTGTAGAGACGGTCGCGTCCCCAGTTCAGCGTGTCGCGGAACGCGGCGATCGGCTTGCCGGGCGTCGCGGCGAGGCGAGCGCGGATCCGACGTGTGCTGAATACGTTTGAAGCGTCGCCTTCGGTGAGCTCGATCTCCGCGCCCATCAGACTTCGCCGCGACGCGTCGTGAGGATCTCGTGTCCGGTCTCGGTGACCAGCACCGTGTGCTCCCACTGCGCGGAGAGCGAGTGATCCTTGGTGACGACCGTCCAGCCGTCGGGCAGCAGCCGCACCTCGGGCCGCCCGGCGTTGATCATCGGCTCGATGGTGAAGGTCATCCCGGGCTTCAGCTCGATCCCCGTGTCGGGCTGGCCGTAGTGCAGGACCTGCGGATCCTCGTGGAAGATGCGGCCGATGCCGTGGCCGCAATACTCGCGCACGACCGAATAACCGCGCGACTCGGCGTGCTGCTGGATCGCGTAGCCGATGTCGCCGAGGCGCTTGCCGGGCTTCACCTGCTCGATGCCCTTCAGCATCGCTTCGTGCGTCGTGTCGACCAAACGCTTGGCGAGCACGGTCGGCTGGCCCAGGAAGAACATCTTGCTGGTGTCGCCGTGGTAGCCGTCCTTGATGACGGTGATGTCGACGTTGAGGATGTCGCCGCGCTTCAGGACCTTGGGCCCCGGGATGCCGTGGCAGACGACGTGGTTCACCGACGTGCAGATCGACTTCGGGAAGCCCTTGTAATTCAGCGGGGCGGGGACGGCCTTGAGCTCGTTGACGATGTACTCGTGGCAGCGCCGGTCGAGCTCGTCGGTGGTGACGCCGACCTTGATGTGGGGCTCGATCATCAGGAGCACCTCGGCGGCCAGGCGGCCGGCCTCGCGCATCTTCTGCTGCTCGTCGCGGGATTTGATGGTGACGTTCATGAAAGGCAAATCTGGGGCTGCGGGGACCGCCCTGCAAGCCGCAAGCAAAAATGGTGCTAAATCGTTGTCAGGAAAAGCGCGGCATGATATAAAGCGCCGCTTCAAAAATCCATCCGCATCCCCCTTGGGTGAGCCATCACAGGGATGCGGTCTGCCAAACCCAAGGAGACCTCATGGCAAACGTGACCATGCGCCAGCTTTTGGAAGCGGGCGCGCATTTCGGGCATCGCACGCGCTACTGGAATCCGAAGATGGAGTCTTTCATCTTCGGCGAGCGCAACAAAGTCCACATCATCAATCTCGAGCAGACGCTGCCGCTGCTCAAGGACGCCTGCAACTACGTCGGGCGCCTTGCGACCAACGGCGGCCGCATCCTGTTCGTCGGCACCAAGCGCGCCGCGCGTGACGCGATCGAGGCGGAGGCCAAGCGCGCCGGCATGCCGTACGTGTCGCAGCGCTGGCTCGGCGGCACGCTGACCAACTTCAAGACCATCAAGGGCTCGATCAAGCGCCTCACCGAGATGGAGAAGCAGGTCGAGGACGGCACCGTCAATCGCCTGACCAAGAAGGAGCAGCTCAACTTCACGCGCGAGATGGAGAAGCTGAACCGCTCGCTCGGCGGCATCAAGGACATGGCGAGCCTGCCGGACTGCCTGTTCGTGATCGACGTCGGCTACGAGAAGATCGCCATCGCCGAAGCGCGCAAGCTCGGCATCCCGGTCGTCGCCGTGGTCGACACCAACTGCGATCCGGACGGCGTCGACTGCGTCGTCCCCGGCAACGATGACGCGACGCGCGCGATCAAGGTCTACGCGACCGCGATTGCCGACGCCATCGTCGAAGCCAAGGGCGCCAACACCGTGGGCGGCCGCGTCGACGAGTTCGTCGAAGTCGACGAGAAGGAGAAGTCGGGCCCGAAGACCACGACGCGCAAGCCGCGCGCCGCGAAGGGGTCGAAGGCCGAGAAGGGCGACGGCGCCGAGAAAGGAGCTTAAGAGATGATTTCCGCTGCACAGATCAAGGAGCTTCGCGACCGCACGGGCGCCGGCATGATGGATTGCCGCAAGGCGCTCGAAGCGACCGGCGGGGATCTCAACCAGGCGATCGAGAAGCTGCGCATGGAAGGCGCGGCGAAGGCCGACAAGAAGGCCTCGCGTGTCGCGGCCGAAGGCATCATCGGCGTCGCCGAAGGTGCCGACGCGGTCGCGCTCGTCGAGCTCAACGCCGAAACCGACTTCGTCGCCAAGGGCGCCGAGTTCCAGGGCCTCGCGAAGGCTGCAGCCGAAGCTGCGCTCAAGCACAAGCCAGCGAACATCGAAGCGCTCGCGGCGATCAAGCACGACGGCCAGACGCTCGACGAGATCCGTCGCGGCCTCGTCGCGAAGATCGGCGAGAACCTGACGCTGCGCCGCTTCGAGATCGTGCGGAAGGGCTCGGGCCCCACGGCGATCTACGTCCATCCGGGTAGCAAGATCGTCTCGGTCGTCGCGATGGACAAAGGCGAAGACGCGCTGGCGAAGGACCTCGCGATGCACGTCGCGGCGTCGAGCCCGCGTTATCTCGACACCAATGCCGTGCCGGCCGACGTGCTCGCCTCCGAGCGCAAGATCATCGAAGCCCAGACGGCGGAACAGGCCGCCGGCAAGCCTGCCGAGATCGTCGCGAAGATGGTCGACGGCAAGCTGCGCAAGTTCACCGCCGAGATCACGCTGCTCGGCCAGCCGTTCGTGCGCAACGAGGCCTATGGCCAGAAGGCGGACGATCCGGTCGAGAAAGTGCTGAAGGCCAAGGGCGCCGCGGTCAAGCAGTTCGTGCGTCTGGCCGTCGGCGAGGGCATCGAGCGGCAACAGACCGACTTCGCCGCCGAAGTGGCGGCGATGGCGAAGCAGCATTGAGCGTCAAAGAGTTAAACTAGCAAGCAGTACCGAGGCCCCGGAAACGGGGCCTCTTTCTAACCGATCGGAAGAGGGGCAATGCCAAAGAAGCCGGCGTATCAGCGCATCCTCTTGAAGCTCAGCGGCGAAGCACTCATGGGCCGCGAGAACTTCGGCATCTCGCCCGACGTCATGAGCTACCTCGCGACCGAGATCAAGAGCGTGCTCGACCTCGGCGTGCAGATCGCGCTCGTGGTCGGCGGCGGCAACATCTTTCGCGGCGAAGGCCTCGCGCGCGCCGGCACCGACCGCGTCACCGGCGATCAGATGGGCATGCTCGCGACCGTCATCAACGCGCTCGCGATCCAGGACGCGATCGAGCGCTCCGGCATGTCGGCGCGCGTGCAGTCGGCGATCCGCATCAACGAAGTCTGCGAGGACTTCATCCGCCGCCGCGCGATCCGCCATCTCGAGAAGGGCCGCGTCGTCGTGTTCGCCGCCGGCACCGGCAATCCGTTCTTCACGACCGACTCCGCCGCAGCGCTGCGCGCGATCGAGATCAGCGCCGATCTCATGCTCAAGGCGACCAAGGTCGACGGCGTCTACACCGCCGACCCGAAGAAGGACAAGTCGGCGACGAAGTACACCGAGCTCACCTTCGACGAGGCGTTGAACAAGAAGCTCGGCGTGATGGACCAGACCGCGATGGTCCTGTGCCGCGACAACAAGATCAACCTGCGCGTGTACGACATGGATCGCTCCGGCGCGCTGGCGCGCATCGTCGGCGGCGACGATTCCATCGGCACGCGGCTGCACGTTTAATCGAACAAGACCAGGAGGAAAGAACATGGCCGACGTCAACACGATCAAGAAGGATGCGCAGACGCGCATGCAGAAGAGCATCGACTCGCTCAAGACCGAGCTGACCAAGCTGCGCACCGGCCGCGCCAGCGCGGCGCTGCTCGATCACGTCAAGGTGGACTACTACGGATCGGAAGTGCCGATCTCCCAGGCCGCGCAGGTCGTGGTCGAGGACGCGCGCACGATCTCGATCACGGCGTGGGACAAGTCGATGGTCGGCGCGATCGAGAAGGCGATCCTCGCGTCGGACCTCGGCATCACGCCGAACACGGCCGGCTCGATCATCCGCGTGATCATGCCGCCGCTGACCGAGGAGCGCCGTCGCGATCTCACCAAGGTCGTGAAGAGCGAGGCGGAGAACGCGCGCATCGCGATCCGCAACGTGCGCCGCGACGCCAACCAGCACGTGAAGGACCTGCTCAAGGACAAGAAGATCTCCACCGACGACGAGAAGCGCGCCGAGACGGAGATCCAGAAGCTCACCGATCAGTTCGTGGGCAAGGTCGACGAAGCCGCGGGCGCGAAGGAGAAAGAACTGCTCGCCATGTGAGCAGTCGCGCGTGACGAAGAACCCGCCAGAGCTCCCGAAGGCCGCGATGCCGAAGCACGTCGCGGTGATCATGGATGGCAACGGCCGCTGGGCGAAGTCCCGCGGCCAGCCGCGCTCGTTCGGGCATCGCGCGGGCGTGAAGTCGGCGCGGCGTGTGATCAGTCACTGCAACAAGCTCGGCATCGAAGCGCTGACGCTGTTCGCGTTCAGCCAGGAGAACTGGCAGCGCCCGGAGCAGGAGGTGACGCTGCTCCTGCAGCTCTTCATCCGCACGCTCGCGCGCGAAGCGAGGAACCTGCACAAGAACAATATCCGCCTGCGCTTCATCGGCGAGCACGGCGATTTCCCGCAGGAGCTGCAGGCGAGCATGAAGGACGCCGTCGCGCTCACCGCGAACAACACCGGGCCGGCGCTGATCATCGCGGTCGGCTACGGCGGCCAGTGGGACATCGTCCAGGCTGCGCAGAAGCTCGCGGCCGCCGGCAAGGCGATCGATGCCGAAGCGCTGGAGGCAGCGCTGTCGACGTCGGGCCTGCCGCTGCCGGATCTCCTGATCCGCACCGGTGGCGAGTCGCGCATCAGCAATTTCCTGCTCTGGCAGATCGCTTACAGCGAGCTGTATTTCTGCGACACGCTCTGGCCCGACTTCGACGAAAAGGAATTCGAGAAGGCGCTCGCCTGGTTCGCCGGCCGCGAGCGGCGCTTCGGCCGCGTGCCCGAAGGAGCCTGACGCACGTGCTCGTCCAGCGCGTCATCACCGCGCTCATCCTGCTGCCGATCCTGATCAGTGCGATCTTCTTCGCGCCCAACGTCTGGCTGTACGCGATCTTCAGCTGCGCTGCGCTCGCGGCGGCATGGGAGTGGAGCGCAATCGCCGGCAACAAGGGCGCTGCGCAGATCGGTTACGTGATCCTCACCGCGGCGATGCTTGCGCTCACGTGGCTCGCGCGCGGCTGGTGGCCGTGGATCATGGCGATCTCGGCGATCTGGTGGATTTACGCGACGTGGCTGCTCACGCAGTTCCCGGAGAACTTCGACGGCAAGCTGCCGCCGCCGATCTCGATGGCGATCCTCGGACAGGTCCTGTTCCTGCCGACCATCCTCGCCACCGCCGAGCTGCACGCGATGCACGACGGTGCTTATCGATTGCTCTACGTGTTCGGCGTCGTGTTCGCCGCCGACACCGGCGCGTATCTCGCGGGACGCGCGCTCGGCAAGCACAAGCTCGCGCCGGCGATCTCCCCGGGCAAGAGCGTCGAAGGCGCGATCGGCGGGCTTCTCCTCGTCGTCGCGTGGTCACTCACGGCAGGCGTGTTTGCGTTCCGCGCGGACAATCGGCTGGAGATCGTCGAGATCGTGGTGCTGTCGCTCGTCGTCGGCGTGGTCTCGATCGTCGGCGATCTCACCGAGAGCATGTTCAAGCGTCTCGCCGGCGTGAAGGACAGCGGCACGCTGCTGCCCGGACACGGCGGCGCGCTCGATCGCGTCGACAGCCTTCTCGCTGCGCTGCCGGTGATGGCGCTCGGCGTGCATCTGCTCGGCTGGTGAGCCCATGACGAGCGAGCGCCCGCAGAACCTCGTCGTCCTCGGCGCGACCGGAACCGTCGGGCGCAACACGCTCGACGTCGCGCGGCGCCATCGCGACAAGATTTCCGTGCTCGCGCTCACCGCGTCGCGCGACGCGAGCGCGCTGCTCGAGCTGTGTCGCGAGTTCAAGCCGAAGCTCGCCGTGCTCGCCGACGCCGCCGCCGCAAAAGCCGCGCAAGCTGATTTCCGCGCGCTCGGCGTCGAGCTGCTCGCCGGCGCCGAAGGTCTCTCGGCCGTCGCATCGCACGCGGACGCGCATCAGGTCATGTCCGCGATCGTCGGCGCGGCCGGCTTGCTGCCGACGCTCGCCGCGGTGCGCGCCGGCAAGCGCGTGCTGATCGCGAACAAGGAACCGCTCGTGATGGCGGGCAGCCTGCTGATGAACGAAGCGCTGCACGCCGAAGCCACGCTGATCCCGATCGACTCGGAGCACAACGCGATCTTCCAGTGCCTGCCGCCGGGGAGCCGTTGCGGCATGCCGCCGAAAGGCGTCGCGGGTCTCGTGCTCACCGCGAGCGGCGGACCGTTCCGCGAGACGCCGATCGCCGAGCTCGATCGCGTCACGCCGGCGCAAGCCGTCCGTCACCCGAATTGGGTGATGGGCAAGAAGATCTCGGTCGACTCCGCGACGATGATGAACAAGGGCCTCGAAGTGATCGAGGCCGCCACGCTTTACAAACTGTTACCCGATCAGATCCGCGTTGTGATCCATCCTGAGAGCGTGATCCATTCCCTGGTTGAGTACGTGGACGGCTCCATGCTCGCGCAGCTCGGCGCGCCCGACATGCGCGTGCCGATCGCTCATGCGCTCGCGTGGCCGGAGCGCTTCGAGTCCGGCGTGTCCGCGCTCGATCTCGCCGAGCTCGGCCGCCTGCGCTTCGAGCCGGCCGACGAAAACCGCTTCCCGTGCCTGAAGCTGGCGCGCCATGCCCTCGTGGCGGGCGGTCCGGCGCCGAATGTATTGAACGCGGCCAATGAAATCGCGGTCGAAGCCTTCTTGAATGGCCAGATCGCCTTCACCCGGATCGCGCAAGTGATCGAAACCTGTCTCGAGCAGGCGGGTGGGGCGGACCTGCCGCCCGCCGCCGATCTCGACGCGGTGCTGGCGGTGGATGCATGGGCGCGCCAGCGCGCAAGCAGCCTGGTCGCGTCGAAGTCCGGGGAGCGGTTGCATGCTTGATTTCCTGTGGTCGGCGGGCGCGTTCGTGCTCGCGATCGGGGTTCTGGTCTCGATCCACGAATTCGGCCATTACTGGGTCGGGCGCCGGCTCGGCGTGAAAGTGCTGCGTTTCTCGCTCGGCTTCGGGAAGCCGTTCTACCGGCGCTACTCGCGCGACGGCGTCGAGTGGGCGATCGCGGCGATCCCGCTCGGCGGCTACGTGAAATTCCTCGACGAGCGCGAAGGCCCGGTGCCGCCGTCGATGCTGCATCTGTCGTTCAATCGCCAGCCGCCGTGGAAGCGCATCCTCATTGTCGCGGCCGGGCCGCTGTTCAATTTCCTGCTCGCGATCCTGTTCTACTGGTGCGTGCTCGTTCTCGGCGTCACCGATCGCAAGCCGCTGCTCGCGGCGCCGGAAGCGGGCTCGGTCGCGGCGCAGGCCGGCCTCCAGTCCGAAGACGAAGTGATCCAGATCGGCGACATGCCGGTGCGCAACTGGACGACGCTGCGCATGGAGATCGTCGACGAAGCGCTCAACGCGAAGACGATGCACCTGCTCGTTCGCTCGAAAGCGGCGGCGAGCGCGCGATCGGTCGACCTGCCGCTGGAACACGTGCGGCGCGATCCGGAATTCCTGTTCGATGACCTCGGCCTCGAGCCGTACAACCCACCCGTGCCGCCGGTGCTCAAGGACGTGCTGGAGGGCGGCTCCGCGGCCATCGCGGGGTTCCAGCCGGGCGATCGGCTGGTCGCGTACAACGATCATCCGATCGAGTCGTTCCAGGATTGGCGGACCTGGGTGCTCGCGCATCCGGGCGAAGTCGCAAAAGTGAAGATCCAGCGCGGCGGCGCCGAGCTCTCGCTGCAGGTGATCATCGCGAAAGAGACGCAAGGCGGTAAAACCTTTGGCCGTTTTGGCGCGACCGCCGTGGACCCGCCTGCGGAGTTGTGGAACAATCTGCGCGCCGAATATCGCCTCGATCCGCTGCCCGCGCTGCCCGCGTCGGCGCGGCAAACGTGGCAGATGTCGGAGCTGACGCTCAAGCTGCTGTACCGGATGGTGCTCGGCGACGTTTCGATCAAGAACGTCAGCGGGCCGATCCAGATCGCGCAGTATGCCGGCTACTCG
>DASRHK010000050.1:0-3587 GCA_035650495.1 Nevskiaceae bacterium
CACGTCTTTCATGCGCTTCTTGCCGAAGAAGATCTGCGCGAGCGCGCGCGAGCCGACGATGGCGGTGAACTGCGAAGTCAGGATGCCGAGCGCGAGCGTGATCGCGAAGCCGCGGACCGGTCCGGCACCGAGCGCGAACAGCACGACGCTGCCGATGAGCACGGTGACGTTGGCGTCGGCGATCGTCAGGAACGCGCGGTTGTAGCCGGCTTCGATGGACGCGTGCGGTGAATTCCCGTTGCGCAATTCCTCGCGGATGCGCTCGTAGATCAGCACGTTCGCGTCCACCGCGATACCCATCGTCAGCACCATGGCCGCGATGCCGGGCATCGTGAGCGTCGTGCCGATGATCGACATGCTGGCGACCACGAGGATCATGTTCATGATCAGCGCCGCGACCGCGAAGGCGCCGAACACGCGGTAGTAGAAGACCATGAAGAACATCACGAGCACGAGGCCGAGCGCGGCGGCCATCTTGCCCTTGGCGATGTTGTCCTGGCCGAGGCTCGGGCCGACCGTGCGCTCCTCGACGAAGTCGATCGGCGCCGGCAGCGCGCCCGCCTTGAGCAGCACGGACAGATCGTGCGCTTCCTTGCTCGACAGGCCCGTCGTCTGGAAGCGATTGCTGAACACGCCGCGGATGGTCGCGTCGTTGATCACGTCGACGATCTCGTGCTTCTCGCGGATCACGTCGCCCTGCGCGTTGTGGGTCGTCGTGATCTTGGTCTCGCGATAGACGACCGCCATGCGCTTGCCGACGTTCTTCGAGGTGAACTCGAACATGCGCTTGCCGCCGGTGGAGTCGAGGCGCACGGTCGCGGCCGGCTGATTGTTCTCGTCGACACCAGGCGCGGCGTCGAGGAGCTGCGAACCGCTCGCGATGGCTTCCTTGCGCACCAGGATCGGACGGTGCGAGTTGCGCTCGAAGTAGAGCTCGTCGCCCGGTGGGATGATGCCGCTCTGCGCGGCAGCGTTTGGATCTGCGTCCATGTCGACGGCGCGATATTCCATCGTCGCGGTGGCGCCGATCAGCTCCTTGACGTGCGTCGGATCCTGCACGCCGGGCAGCTGCACGACGATGCGGTTCGCGCCCTGCTTCTGCACCACCGGCTCGGACACGCCGAGCTGATTGACGCGATTGCTGAGCGTGATGCGCGTCTGCTCGACCGCGCGCGAGATGATGTCCTTCTCTTCCTTCTCGGAGAGCTTCGCCTCGAGCGCGGGCGGATTGGCGTTCTGCACTTCGTTGAGCGCGAGCTCGGGGAATTCCTTGCCGAGCGCCTTGCGTGCCGCGTCGAGCGTCGCGGCATCGGGGAACTCGATCACGGCGGCACCGCCGGCAGCACGGCGTCCGCTGTAATGGATGTTCTGCTTGCGCAGGAACGTCGGCAGATCGGTGAGATAGCGCTCGACCGCTTTCTTGCGCACTTCGCCGGAGTCGACTTCGATCAGCAGATGCACGCCGCCGCGAAGATCGAGGCCGAGCGCCATCGGCTTCGCGCCGAACGCCGCGAGCCAGGACGGCGTGCGCGGCACGAGATTCAGCGCCACGACGTACTTGTCATGGTCCGGCAGGTTCTGGGAGAGGACGTCGAACGCCTTGAGCTGCACCTCTTCGTTCTGCAGGCGCACGACCCAGTTCTTGCCGTCGAGCTTCGACGAGTCCGGATGGATGCTGGCGCCATCGAGCGTCTTGTCGACGACGCCGCCGAAGTCAGCGGGCAGCGGCTCGCCCGACTCGAGCGAGATCTGCACGGCGGGCTGCATGCCGTACAGGTTCGGCGCGGCGTAGATCGCGCCGAGCACGCCGACGATGATGAGGACGAGGAATTTCCAGAGTGGATACGGCTGCATGATGTTCTTCTCTCGCTGAAAGCGCGTTATTGCGCTTTGAGCGTCCCTTTGGGCAGCACGGCCGTGACCGACTGCTTCTGCACCTTGATTTCGACCTTGTCGGCGACTTCGAGCGTGAGGAACACCTCGCCGATGGCGGTGATGCGCCCCGCGAGCCCGCCGCCGGTCACCACCTCATCGCCTTTCGCGAGCTTGTCGAGCATCGTGCGCTGCTCCTTCGCGCGCTTCATCTGCGGCCGGATCAGCATGAAATAGAACAGCACGACCAGGATCAGCAGCGGCGCGAACTGCACCAGCGCGTTCGGCTGCGCGGCGGCCGCCTGCGCATAAGCGGGCGAGATCAGGAAATCCAGCACGAGGACTCCAACGGGGAATTTTGAGGCGCGGGATTATGCCATGTCAGGGGCAGTCCGACGGCGTCCCCGCGACCTGGAACGGGCTGCTGATGCCTTCGTACGGCGTCGGCGGCTCGCTCGATGAAAGCCGGTAAACGCCCTCATGCCGGATGCGATAGGTGCCGGCCGGCGTGTCGCGCGGAATCTTCCAGAGCGCCTGCGCGGTGGACGGCCCGACCTGGTTGAGCTCGGTGTTGATGAGATTCGAGCTCGTGTTCCAGATGAACGTGAGCTCGGGATCGCGATCGGTCGCGACCACGTCCCAACCTCCGGCCGCATTCTGGCGTTCCGCGTAGAGATAGGAGGACATCGTCTTCAAGTCGTTCGCCGGATAGCCCCCGACGAAGCTCACGTCGACCGTGTCGCCTTGCGCGTAGCTCGCATGCGCATCGGTGACCGTGCTGCCGAAGTCGCCTTGCGGATCGGTGAAGATCGGCGCGTCGGGGCCGACGTTGAACGTCGCGGGCGGAACGCCGTCGGGCGCCGGCTGATCCGACGCCATCGCAGCCGCGAGCTTGCGCACTTCCTGCTGCGTCGCTGCGAGCTGCCACGGGCCCGCATAGGTCGACGCGCCTTCGTACATCTGCGCCGAGTATTCCTCGCGCGTCGCCATGTAGTGCAGATAGTCGTTCGACAGGCCGGCGATGACGACGGTGTCGACGCCGGCGGGTGCGAGCGCGTCGAGCGCCGTCTTGCGCAAACGCCGGCCCGACATCGTCGTGACCTCGAACGGCACGCCGATGATCGCGAGATTGCCGACGCGGAAGATCTGGAACGGCACCGGCTCGGTCTCCGACGCGGAGAAGATCGGCTTCTCGTTCTGGCATCCGTAGGCCGGCTGCAGGCTCTGCAGGCACAGCGCCGGGATCGCGACCGTGTACACCGCGACGCTGTCGACCGGCACGGTCACCGGCTGATCGTTCTGCTCGAGCGCGATGTAGCCCGTGCCGTTGTACCAGCCGTTGTACTTGTTGCGGACGTCGTCGAGGTACGGCGACGGCGCATCGTTTACGCAGGTGAATCCCGCCGCGCCAGGCCCCGGCCCATTCACGCCACCGGCCGCGAAGCCGAAGCCGAGCGCGGTCTTGCACGTCGCTTTGTCGCCGGAATACAGATTGTCGGGCGAGCCGGGCGCCTGCAATCCGGCGAGAACGTCCGCGTCGGTGACTTCGTCGCCGGACGCAAAGTCCGCGTAGAAGAATCGATAGTCGACCGGTCCGCGCAACGCAGTGCCCTGCCCAAACTGTCGCAGCGCCGCCGCGAGCTGCTTCGTCCCGCTGATCGCGGTCGCTTCCGGCTGACCGCGCTGATAGTTCGGCTGATCGAAGTCGTACGGCT
>DASRHK010000051.1:0-7510 GCA_035650495.1 Nevskiaceae bacterium
ACCTTCTCCAGGCCGTAGTGGTCGCGGTCGAGGATCTCCTGCGCGCTCTTGAGATCGATGCGCGCCCTGGTGCGCGACTTCCACGGCACCTGCGTCAGCCAGTCGAGGTAGTTGCGCACGACGGTGGCCTCGGCGGACATCGGCGACATCATCTTGAGCTTGTTGAGCTCGTTCTTCGCCTTGGTCTTCGCCTCCTTCGGCATGCCCGACTTGTCGATCTTCTTGCCGAGCTCCTCGAGCTCGTTGGGCGCATCCTCGCTCTCGCCGAGCTCCTTCTGGATCGCCTTCATCTGCTCATTGAGGTAGTACTCGCGCTGCGACTTCTCCATCTGCGACTTCACGCGGCCGCGGATCTTCTTCTCGATCTGCAGGATGTCGATCTCGCCTTCCAGGCGCGCCATCACGTTCTCGAGGCGCTTGCGCGGCTCGACCACTTCGAGCACCTGCTGCTTGTCCTCGAGCTTGAGCGACAGATGCGCGGCGATGGTGTCCGCGAGGCGGCCCGGCTGATCCATGCCGGTCAGCGACGGCAGCAATTCGGCGGGCACTTTCTTGTTGAGCTTGGCGTACTGCTCGAAGAGCGCAAGCGTCGAGCGCATCAGCGCGTCGGTCTCGCGATTGTCGTCGCCCGCTTCGTCGGCCGGCATCGCTTCGCACTCGGCGGCGAGATACGGGCCTTCGGAGAACACGCGCAGGATCTTCGCGCGCTGCACGCCTTCGACCAGCACTTTGACGGTGCCGTCGGGAAGCTTCAGCAGCTGCAGGATGCTCGCCAGCGTGCCGACCGAATAGATGTCCTGCGCGCCGGGATTGTCATTGTCGGCCGTGCGCTGCGCGACCAGCAGGATGCGCTTGTCGTCCTGCATCGCGGCCTGCAGCGCCTTGATCGACTTCTCGCGCCCGACGAACAAGGGGATCGCCATGTGCGGATAGACGACCACATCCCGCAGAGGGAGGACGGGAGTCTGACGTTCGGTATTGGGTTCCACTTTCTCTCCGGTTCGACGCTTGGCGAGACCTACCGCAGTCTCGATCAGAGTATGACTGACCAACCCCTAATGGTGGCTGAATGAACAGTTTCAACCACACCTATAAAGACAAAGCCCCGCAAACGCGGGGCTTTGTTCGCTCACAACCTGTGCGCTCCCCACGTCATGCCGTATTTTTGACCTCACGGCGGGCTTCGGTGTTCTCGTAGACGATGAACGGCTTCGCCTCGCCGCGTGCGACCGCTTCGTCGACCACGACCTTGCTGACGTTCTGCATCGACGGCAAGTCGTACATCACGTCGAGCAGAATGTTCTCCATGATCGTGCGCAATCCGCGCGCGCCGGTCTTGCGATCCTTGGCCTTCTTCGAGATCGCACGCAGCGCTTCCTCGCGGAACTCCAGCGTCACGCCTTCCATCTGGAACAGCTTCTGGTACTGCTTGACCAGCGCGTTCTTCGGCTCCTTCAGGATCGCCATCAGCGCGGCCTCGTCGAGCTCCTCGAGCACGGCGCACACCGGCAGGCGGCCGACGAACTCGGGGATCAGTCCGAAGCGGATCAGATCGTCCGGCTCGCAGATCGAGAGCACCTTGTTGATGTGCTTCGCGTCCTTCTGCGACTTCACGTCGGCGGAGAAGCCGATGCCGGTCTTCTCGGTGCGGTTCTGGATGATCTTCTCCAGCCCCGCGAACGCGCCGCCGCAGATGAACAGGATGCCCGCGGTGTTGACCTGCAGGAACTCCTGCTGCGGATGCTTGCGGCCGCCCTGCGGCGGCACCTGCGCGATCGTGCCTTCGATGAGCTTCAGCAGTGCCTGCTGAACGCCCTCGCCCGACACGTCACGCGTGATCGACGGGTTCTCGCTCTTGCGGGCGATCTTGTCGATCTCGTCGATGTAGACGATGCCGCGCTGCGCCTTCTCGATGTCGTAGTCGCACTTCTGCAGCAGGCGCTGGATGATGTTCTCGACGTCTTCACCGACATAACCGGCTTCGGTGAGCGTCGTCGCGTCGGCGATCGCGAACGGGACGTCGAGCAGCCGCGCCAGCGTTTCGGCGAGCAGCGTCTTGCCCGACCCGGTCGGGCCGATCAGCAGGATGTTCGACTTGTGCAGCTCGACGCCGTCCTTGACGTCCTTGGTGCCCTGGCGCTTGTAGTGGTTGTAGACGGCGACGGACAGGACCTTCTTCGCGTGGTCCTGACCAATCACGTATTCGTCGAGGACGCCGCGGATCTCGTGCGGCTTCGGCAGACCCTTGGTCTGCGGCTTGGCGTGCACTTCCTCGCGGATGATGTCGTTGCACAGGTCAACGCATTCATCGCAGATGTAGACGGAAGGGCCGGCAATGAGCTTGCGAACCTCGTGTTCGCTCTTGCCGCAGAACGAGCAGTAGAGCACCCGAGTGCCATGACTACTGCCGCGTGTTTCATTACTCATCAGAGTCCTCTGGGGACCCGTGGGCCCATTGCCCCGGGCTCAATCCCTTTATAGCACGCAACCGACTGTCCGCAAAATGAACTGCTTCTCGAAACGCCAATCGGTGTCCTGCAAGTTTTAGACCGGCGCCGGCGGGCGGCGTTCGAGGATCTGGTCGATCAGGCCGTAATCCTTCGCCTGGTCGGCGCTCATGAAGAAGTCGCGCTCGACGTCCCGGGAGATTTTCTCCAGCGGCTGGCCGGTGTGCTGCGACATCAGCTTGTTCAGCCGCTCGCGCAGATAGAGGATCTCGCGCGCCTGGATCTCGATGTCCGTCGCCTGCCCCTGCGCGCCGCCGTGGGGCTGATGGATCATGATCCGCGCGTTCGGCAGCGCGTAGCGCTTGCCCTTCGCGCCGGCCGAGAGCAGGAACGAGCCCATGCTCGCCGCCTGGCCGATGCACATCGTCGACACGTCCGGCTTGATGTACTGCATGGTGTCGTAGATCGAGAAACCTGCCGTCACCACGCCGCCCGGCGAGTTGATGTAGACGTGGATGTCCTTGTCCGGGTTCTCCGACTCGAGGAACAACAGCTGCGCGACCACCAGGTTCGCCATGTGATCGTCGATCGCGCCGACGATGAACACCAGGCGCTCTTTCAGCAGGCGCGAGTAAATGTCGAACGCGCGCTCGCCTCGAGCGGTCTGCTCCACCACCATCGGGACGAGGTGCTGGGCGCGGGTGATCGGGTCGGTCATCTTTGTTCTCATGGTTGGTTGCTAACGCTATGGTGCCACTCAGCGCTGGTTCAATAGCTCGTCGACCGAAAGTTTCTTGTCGATCACTTTCGCCTTCGACAGCAGCCGCTCGACCACCTGATCCTCCAGCGTCATCGAGCGCAGGCCCTGCATCAGGTCGCCGCGACCGCGGTACATCTGCTTGAACTGCTCCTTCTGCTCGTACTGCGCGGCCATCTCGTCGAGCGCCTTCTCGACGCGCGACTCGTCGACCTTGACCTCCTGGGTCTTCACGATCTCCGACAGCAGCAGCCCGAGCGCGACGCGACGCTTGGCGCCGTCCTTGAACGCATCGTCGGGGAACAGCGCGGACGCCTGCTCCTGCTTCATCTGCCGGCCGAAGCGCTGCAGCGCCTGGTCGCGCATGTTGCCGATCTCCTGCGCGACCAGCGCGCCGGGCACTTCGATCGGATTGGCCTGCAGCAGCTGCTCCATCACCTGCGACTTCATGCGGTTCTGCGCCGCCTTGGCGGTCTCGGCGTCCAGCGCTTCGCGAACCTTCTTCTTGAGACCGTCGACGCCAGCGCCTTCTTCGACGCCGTGCGCCTTGAGGAATTCTGCGTCGAGCTCGGGAAGCTTCGGCTCCTGCACTTCCTTCAGCGTCACCGCGAACTTCGCTTTCTTGCCGCGCAGGTTCTCGGCGCGGTAGTCCGCCGGGAAATCGACATCGCACTCGAACGACTCGCCCGCGGCATGCCCGATGATGCCGCGCTCGAGCCCAGGCAAGTACTGCTGCTTGCCGATCTCGATGCTGACGTCGGTGCCCTTGCCGCCGGCGAAGGTCTCGCCGTCGACCTTGCCTTCGAAGTCGACCTTGCAGACGTCGCCTTCGGCGGCTGCGCGCGTCACCGCGTGCAGCGTGCGCCGGCTCTGACGCAGATTGCCGATCAGCTTCTCGACGTCGGCGTCGGTCACCTCGACCTTCGGCTTTTCCACGACGAGGGCCGACAGGTCGTTGAGCTTGATCTCCGGGTACACCTCGAAGCGCGCGACGTACTCGAGCGGCTCGCCCGGCTTCTCCGCGGTGACTTCGAGCTGCGGCGCGCCGGCCGGATTCACGCCGGCCTTGGCGACCGCCTCGCCATAGCTGCCGCGCACGAGATCGCTGACGACCTCCATGCGCGCGGACTCGCCGTATTGCTGCTCGATCACCTTGAACGGCGCCTTGCCCGGCCGGAAGCCCGGCACGCGCGCGCGGCCGGCGATGTTCTTCAGCCGCTGGTCGATGGCCTTGGCCACCTGGTCGGCGGGAATGCGGACTTTCAATTGCCGGAGCAACGCGCCCGGCGATTCAAGCTGGACTTCCATGGAATGTTCTCTGCTGGTGCGAAAGGAGGGACTCGAACCCCCAAGCCTTGCGGCGCTGGAACCTAAATCCAGTGCGTCTACCAATTCCGCCACTTTCGCGTGCGGCTGGATGGTGCTGCAGGAAATTATAGCAGTCGCCTCCGCTAAGCTTCCGCCCCATGTGGCGCCGCCCGCCAACACTGCTCCTCGCCGGACTCGCGATTGCGCTCGTCGCCGCCGCGATCACGGCGCTCATGCTCGGGCCGGTGAATCTTTCGCCGGCGAAAGTCCTCGCCGCGTTCGGCATCGGCTCGGCGCCGCTCGACGCCTTCGAGCGCTCGATCATCGTCGATCTGCGATTGCCGCGGCTGTGCCTCGCGGTCCTCGTCGGCGCCGCGCTCGCGCAAGCGGGTGCGACCATGCAGGGCATCTTCCGCAACCCCCTCGCCGATCCGTCCCTCGTCGGCGTTTCTGCAGGCGCCGCGCTGGCTGCGACGACCGTGATCGTGCTCGGCCATCACTGGGGGCTCACCCGGATCGTGCCGCTGCCCTGGCTCCTGCCGATCGCGACGTTCGCCGGCGGTCTGGCCGCAGCGCTGCTCGTCCAGCGCCTCGCGCAGAGCGAAGGCTACACGCCAGTCTCGACGATGCTGCTCGCCGGACTCGCGCTCAACGCGATCGCGGGCGCGGGCATCGGGCTGCTCTCGCAGATCGCGAGCGATCTCGCGCTGCGCGACCTCACGTTCTGGATGTTCGGCAGCCTCGGCAAAGCCGGATGGCGCGAGCTCGCGATCGGCGCGCCGATCGTCCTCGTTTCGATCGCGCTGATGCTGCCCCACGGACGCGCGCTCAATGCGCTGCTGCTCGGCGAAGCCGAAGCCGGCCATCTCGGCGTCGACGTGGAGGCGCTCAAGCGACGATCGCTCATCGTCGTCGTGCTCGCGACGGCGACGAGCGTCGCGCTCGCGGGACTGATCGGCTTCGTCGGCTTGCTGGTTCCCCATCTGATCCGCTTGCGCGCGGGCCCTGATCATCGCTGGCTGCTGCCCGCATCCGCGCTGGCCGGCGCATTGCTGCTGACGCTCGCGGACACCGCCGCCCGCGTCGGGCTCGCGCCGGGCGAGCTGCCGATCGGCATCCTCACCGCGCTGCTCGGCGGCCCCTGCTTCCTGTGGCTGCTCGTGCGCAGCCGCCGTCACGCGGAGCTCCTGTGATGCTGCGCGCGCTCGACGTTTCCTATCGCGCCGGCGACGCGCAGCTGCTCCAGGAGGCGTCGCTGACGATCGCGCCGGGTCGTGTGCACGCGCTGCTCGGCCCCAACGGCGCGGGCAAATCGACGCTGCTGAAGCTCCTGGCCGGCGATCTGCGGCCGCACTCCGGAGCCGTCGCGCTCGATGCGCGGCCGCTCGGCGAATGGAGCGCAGGGGAGCGCGCGCGCCGGCGCGCGGTACTGCCGCAGCACGATTCCCTGCGCTTCGGCTTCACCGCCGAAGAAGTCGTCGCGCTCGGGCGATTGCCGTGCGTGCCCAGCTCGCGCGAAGCAGAGATCGTTCGCGACGCGCTCGAGGCCGCCGGCGTCGCGCAGCTTCGTCACCGCATCTATCCGACGCTGTCCGGCGGTGAGCGAGCCCGCGTGCAGTTCGCGCGGGTGATGGCGCAGCTCTGGGAAGCCGCCGGCGACCGAGGTCGCTTCCTGCTGCTCGACGAGCCGACCGCGAGCCTCGACCTCGCCCATCAGCACGACTGCCTGCGCGCGGCGCGACGGTTCGCCGAGAGCGGCGCCGGCGTGCTGGTCGTCCTGCACGACCCGAACCTCGCGCTGGCCTACAGCGACGACGCGACGGTGCTCCGCGCCGGCCGGGTGCTCGCGAGCGGCCCCACGGCCGCGACGCTGACAGGAGAAATTCTCTCATCCGCTTACGGCATCGAAGTAGCAATTCACCAGTTACCCGGCGTCGCGCGTCCCTTAATCTGGACGCGTTCCTGAAACAATATTTCACTTGCTCCTGGAGACCTCCCCTCGCAGCATGTGCGCCATCGAATCCGCCGGCGCACAGACGCCGCGGATCAGGGAGAAGACGATGCCGAAGATTGCCGCGATCCTGCTGACCACTCTCTCGCTCTGCCTGGGCGCCTGCGCCTCGTTCGACCCGTACGACGGCATGGCCTTCAACGATTTCAACCACAGCGCTGGGCTCGCCGGCAAAGGCGGTGCGCAGCTGATCGGCAGCAACGGCAACACC
This sequence comes from Nevskiaceae bacterium, assembly GCA_035650495.1. Lineage (GTDB taxonomy): Bacteria > Pseudomonadota > Gammaproteobacteria > Nevskiales > Nevskiaceae > DASRHK01. The sequence continues at coordinate 6,735 of DASRHK010000051.1, forward strand.
GAGGTCTACTACCTCAACGGCGCGACCGATCACAACGTCTTCTACTGGTTCGACGACGGCACGCTGCGCAAGGTCACCAGCGGCTCGCTCGCCCAGACCAAGGTCGCGCTCAAGAAGATGTACAAGGCCGAGCATCTCAAGCGCGCGCCGCATCACGTCGGCGCCACGACCGCCGTCGCCGGCGGCGGCTAGGAAACGCAGCCTGCAAACTGCGGGCTAGCTCACAATCTCTACTTGCCCGCGCAAAATCGATTGCGCACTATGGCCCCGCTGGATGAGCGCTGGCATGGATGCCGGCCACAACGGGGACAAAACGTGAAAACACTCCTGCTGCTGGTCGCCGTGACCCTGTGCGGATGCGCATCGTTCGATCCGTACGACGGCATGGCTTTCGACGACTTCACGCATCAGGCCGGGCTGGCGGGCAAAGGCGGCGCGCAGCTCGTCGGCAGCAAGGGCAACACCGACGTCTACTATCTCAACGGCGCCACCGATCACGGCGTCTTCTACTGGTTCGACGACGGCATCCTGCGCAAGGTGACCACCGGCACGCTCGACCAGACGAAATCCCAGATCAAGACGATGTACAAGGCGCCGCATCTCAAAGGCAAGAAGAAGACGCCGAAGCAGATCAGCGCGATGAGCGACGCCTCGGGCGCCGGGACCAACTAGAGCGCGTCCGGAAACGCCCGCGCGATCAGCTTCTGCAGCGGCGCATCCGCAGAGAGGGTCCCGAACGCGAGCCCGTGCTCGCCTTCCAGCCGCGACGCGCAGAA
>DASRHK010000052.1:0-3641 GCA_035650495.1 Nevskiaceae bacterium
GCGCGCGCAATCGCTGGCCCTGGCTCGGCCTCAATCTGTGCACCGCGTTCGTCGCCTCGCGCGTCATCGGCGCGTTCGAGCCGATCATCGCGCAGCTGGTGGCGCTCGCCGCGCTGATGCCGATGGTCGCGTCGATCGGCGGCAACACGGGCACGCAGACGATGGCGCTGATGATCCGCGGGCTCGCGCTCAACCAGCTCGGCTCCGCGCAGCTGCGGCAGATGTTCATCAAGGAATGCCGCGTGGCCGCGCTCAACGGCGCGCTGTGGGGCAGCGTGCTCGGCGGCGCGACGCTGATCATCTATCGCGACCTGAAGCTCGCGGTCGTCATCGCCGCAGCCTTGCTGCTGAACCTGCTGGTCGCCGCGACCGCGGGCGTCATGATCCCGCTCACCTTGCATCGTTTCGGCCGCGACCCGGTGATGGGGTCGGGCGTGATGCTCACCGCGCTCACCGACAGCGCGGGCTTCTTCATCTTCCTCGGCCTTGCCGCAATGTTCCTGGTGCACGGATGAATCGACCCGATCCCAGCGCGGCGGCAGGTCTCGTCGAGGTGGGCCGCTTCTTCCACGGTCGCGGCTGGGTGCCGGCGACCGGCGGGAATTTCTCGACACGGGCCGACGGCGGCACCATCGCGATCACCGCATCGGGATGCCACAAGGGCGAGCTCACCGAAGCCGACATCATCCTGGCGGACCTCGAAGGCCGCTCACTCGATCCCAAGCGGAAGAGCTCGTACGAGACGCTGTTGCACTGCCAGGTCTACAAGCGTCTGCCGGAATGCGGCGCGGTCCTGCACACGCATTCGGTGGCGAACACCGTGCTGTCGCGGCGCCTGGATCGAGTGAACCTCGCGGGCTATGAATTGCTCAAAGTGCTCGATGGGATCACCAGCCACGACGCGACCGCCACGATCCCGGTGTTCGACAACGAACAGGACATCGCGCGGCTCGCGGCCGCGGTCGACGGAGAGATGCAGCGCGGCGGCGCGCGGCACGGCTATCTGATCCGCGGCCATGGGCTCTACGCCTGGGGACCGACGCTCGCGGCGGCTCGCCATCGCGTCGAGGCGCTGGAATTCATGTTCGAATGTGAGATGAGGAGCACACCATGAGCGAACTCTCGATCTTTGCCGACGACAACCCCGCCAGGGCCGAGGCGACCTTCACGCAGTTCGAGCCGATCCGCGACCAGCTCGGCAAGATCGGCGTGCTGTTCGAGCGCTGGAAGGCGGAGAAGGAGCTCGACGCGCACGCCACGCAGGACGAGGTGATCGAAGCGTATCGCACGCCGATCGACAAGCTGATGCAGCGGTTCGGCTTCAAGAGCGTCGACGTGATCAGCATCGCGCCGGACAACCCGCAGCGCGAGGCGATGCGCGACAAGTTCCTGCACGAGCACACGCACGACGACTTCGAGGTGCGCTTCTTCGTCGAAGGCGAGGGCGTGTTCTACATCCGCAGTCACGGCAAGGTCTACGCGACGCGGTGCACCCGCGGTGACCTGATCTCGGTGCCGCCGAACACGACGCACTGGTTCGACATGGGCCCGATGCCGCTGCTCAAGGCGATCCGGCTGTTCGTGGTCCCCGAAGGCTGGGTCGCGAAATTCACCGGCGACGACATCGCCGATCGCTTCCCGAAGTTCGATCAGCTGATGAAGGCCGCTTGATCCGGGCCATCCTCACGGACATCGAGGGCACCACGTCCTCGATCGACTTCGTGCAACAGACGCTATTCCCGTATGCGAAGCGGCGCATGCGGGAATTCGTGCGCCAGCGTGCGCGCGACGCGGATGTCGCGGCGCAGCTGCGCGAAGTCGCGAAGGCTGAAGGCCGCGAGCTGTCGGCGGACGAAGCTGCGAGCGTCCTCGAGAAATGGATCGACGAGGATCGCAAGGCGACACCGCTCAAGGCGCTGCAGGGGATGATCTGGGCTGAAGGCTACGCGGCCGGTGAGCTCAAGGGCCACGTCTATCCCGACACGCCGGAATATTTGTCGCGCTGGAAGAAGTCCGGCATCGCGCTCTACGTCTACTCGTCAGGGTCCGTCGAAGCACAGAAGCTCATCTTCGGCCACACCGCCTACGGCGATCTGCAGCCACTGTTCTCCGGCTATTTCGACACGCGCATCGGTGGCAAGAAAGAGAAGGACTCCTACGTGAAGATCCGCGGCGAGATCGGCTTCGCACCGGAAGAGATCCTGTTCCTCTCCGACGTCGGCGAAGAGCTCGACGCGGCGCGCGCGGCCGGGATGAAGACGTGTCAGCTGCTGCGCGATGCGAAGGCGAAGCCGTCAGCGCAGCATCCGCACGCGAAGGATTTCTCCGAGGTCGCGGTCGGCTGAAGGCAGCCGCGCCCTAAGGGCGGAAGCGCCAATGCCAGGGCTCGTAGAGATAGCCCTCGGGATTGCCGCGCGGGTACGACATCGTGAATCCGAATCGCTGCGCGTTCGCGCGCAGCCACGCGAACGCCGGCGTGTACGCGAACGCTTCGTCGAGCGGCGGACAGTCCTTGAAGCCGACGTCGACCGCGCAGCCGGTGTGATGCTCGCTGTATCCGGGCGGCGCGTTCACCTTGAGCACTTCGTCGAGCGTGCGGCCCTTCGCGAGCTTGCCCCGGATCAGCTCGATCTGGAAATCCACGCTGCGGAACGCTGACACGAGCAGCAGATCGCCACCGTCCTTCTGCGCCGCTTTGCGCATCGCGAGCCACGCGCGCGCGGCTTTCGGCTCGAGCATCTTGTCGCGGCCGTCGGTGCCGAGACCCACGAACGCGAGTCGGCGCGCTTCTGCGAAGAGCGCGAGCTTGCGTGAATCCGGGACCGACGGATCGATGCCGAGCGATGCGAGCGCCTTGGCGATGCGCTTGCGATACGTCGCGCTGATCTTCTCGCTCACGCGGCCTGGTTGAGCTTCTGCTGCCAGCCGTACGCCGGATCGCCGATCACGGCGAAGCCCGGATTGAGCAGCGACTCTTTCTGGTTGTAGCGCAGCGCCTGCCAATCCGGGAGCGTCAGAACTTGCGCGCCTGCCTGCTCGGCGACGCAGTGGCCGGCGGCGGTATCCCACTCCGACGTCGGGCCCGTGCGCGGATAGAAATCCGCCGAGCCTTCGGCGACGAGGCAGAACTTCAGCGAGCTGCCCTTGCTCACAGCGTCATGAGCGGGCGCACGCGACAGGAACGCATCGAGCGCCGCATCGCGATGCGATTTGGTGACGACGAGGCTCGGCGGCTCGACGGTTTTGCGCGTGTGGATGCGCGTGCGCTGCGCTCTGCGCTCGCGGAACGCACCGACGCCGTCGGCGGCGAGATAGGTGACGTCGAGCACGGGCGCGTGCACGACGCCCATGCGCGGCGCGCCGTTTTCGATGAGCGCGATGTTCACCGTGAACTCGCCGTTGCGCTTGACGAACTCCTTGGTGCCGTCGAGCGGATCGACCAGCCAGTAGCGCGTCCACTTCGCGCGCGTCGCAAATGGGATATCCGCGGCTTCCTCGGACAGGATCGGCAGCTCCGGCGTGATGCGCCCGAGCGACTCGACGATGTGCTTGTGCGCCGCGAGATCGGCGAGCGTCAGCGGCGAATTGTCGTCCTTGTGCTGGACAGCGAACTCGGAGCCGTACATCTCCATGATCTTCTC
>DASRHK010000053.1:0-19868 GCA_035650495.1 Nevskiaceae bacterium
CGCCGTAAGTCCCGTCATCGGCGAACCGCGCCACGACGCGGCCGCCGGTGAATTCGTCCGCGTGGCCCAGCAGCGTCGCCTTACATTTCGCGAAGCCAGTGGCATCGGTATAACCAACACAGATTTCCTTGCCCTTGTTGGTCGTGAAGTAAATCTTGCGGCCTGCGACGCCGGCATGCGTCACCGCATCCGAAAGCGTTCCCTGTGGATTGAACGTGACCTTGCCGGCGACGGGAGCGACCGTGTACTCGCCCTTGGCAACGAGGTCGGTCGGCCGATGCAGCCGGATGATCTGGTTGTTGCGATAAGCCGAGGCCGCCGCGTACATCGTGCCATCGGGAGACAGCGTGATGCCGCCGTCGATGTTGACGTCGGAAAGTTGCACGAACGTCCCGTCCGGCTTGATCCGCACGAGCAGCGTCGTCCATACCTCCGTGATGTAGGCGCCGTACAAATCGTCTCCCGCGCGCAACAACTGCGCGCCGCAGTAGGACCCGTAGCCGAGATCCCGTACGATCTGGAAGCCGGTGCCGTCCGGACGTACCCGATAGATGGTCCCGTCGATGGAGTCGTGACCGGCGCTGCCGCTCGTGCAACCCCACAGATATCCATCCTTGGCTTCCGCGACGCCGACATAGGTCCATGCGCCGGTCGAGCGACTGCCGTCGAACTGATGAAGAAGTTGAAGCGTGCTGTTGGGTGAAGGCACAAGGCTAAACACGACGCTGTATGGCCAAGCCGGGATTCCGCCGGCGCCGTACAGCGCACCGTCGCTTCCGACGATGACGTCAGGAACCGCGCCGAGCGACGGTGAGAGATCGGTAACGATCTGGAAGTGACCGCTCGCATCGATGCTGTAGAGCTTGCCGCCGACGCCATAGATCGTGCCGTCCTGACCGCGCACCAGGACGCCGCTGGAAACTCCGTCGCCGCCGGAGAAGGTGTGCAACGTCGTCAGCACACCATTCGGAGTGACGCGAAATGCGGTGCCCGGGCCAACGTTGAATCCATACGTGGTCCCGTAGAAGTTGCCGTCGTCGCCGAGCACCAGCGTCGGAGACGGGAATGCGCCATTAGAGCCATCGAAGTCGACGAGCCGCGTGTAGGCGCCTTGCGGCGTCACCTTGAAGACCGTGCCACGGTCGCTCGCACCGCCGAACTCGGTCGTACCATACAGATTGCCGTCCGGTCCGAAAGCAATGCGGCCATGGACCTGTCCGTCCGTGCTCCCGAACCGGTAGACGACGTCGGTCCCTTCGCCGTACGCGTGCGCAGCGGACGCGCACGACAGCAACGCGCCAAGCGCGATTCGCTTCAGATAACGCATGTCACTCCCCCGTTGCAGATCGCGCGGTCTTTCCCATGACCGTCGGATCCCAGTGACGAGCCCGCATCCGTGCGGGTCTTCTATGGGGTCATTCTAGGCTAAAAGCGATACGTCGCCGTCACCGCCGCGTAGTCGCGATCCTGATAGGGCCGGTCGGTGAAATCCGGCCGGCCGATGAAGGCGTTGTAGCCGATGCCGAGCGTGAGCTGCTGCAGCCACGTGAAGTTGAACGCGATGCTCGCGCGATAGTCGCCCTCGCCCATCAGCGAGCCAAACCCCGAGAGCAGCGAGCTGTGCCCCGCCCCGACGCCGGCGAAGCTCACGGGAATCTGCAGATCCCAGCCGTTGAAGATGTTCTTGTAGTCGATGAAGGTGAGCAGGTAGTACGCCCACGCATCGCGATCGTATTTCAACGAGTGATAGAACTGGCTCGGATCATTCACGCCCTGCACCGAGTCCCACGAGAAGATGCGATTGGCGCCGATGTCGCCGACGAAGGTGAGCGAATCCCAGAACGGGCTCGGGCCGACGACGTAGAGCGCGGTGAGATCGAGCTGGCCGACGTTGGAGCGCACCGGCGTCGGCACCGGTCCCAGGATTCCTTCGTACGCGTTGACCAGCACCGGAATTCCGTGGCGATAGATCGCCTCCGCGCCGATGTTCGCGCCGAACAGCGTGGTCGACATCGACAGCGCGCCGAGCTTCACGCCGTCGAAGTACTTCACGTTGTAGGTGACCGGTACCTTGATGCCGAGCGTGCCCGTCGTGATGTCGGGCACGCCGGGCGCGGGACTCGGCAGCAACACCGCGTCGCCGTAGTTCTGCACGAGCGACGGCACCGTGTCGTGATAGCGCAGGAAATATCCGCCGAGCGTCGTACCCGGCGTGATCGCGTAGCGCAAGCCGACGCCGTACTGCCCGTAGCGGCTGGGACGGATCTCGCCCGCGTATTGCGGATTGACGTACTTCGGCGTGTTCGGCAGCACGCCGAGGGCGAGCACCTGCGCGGGCACGCTCACGTTGAGCCCGATGTTGTTCAGCTGCTGCGTCAGCGTGTCGAGTGCGGAGAGCAGCGCCGGCGTCAGCGGCTCGTTCGGCGGCAGCGTCCCGTTCTGCTTCAGCAGATCGACGACGAGGCGTCCCGCGGCGGCGAGATCGTTCTCGCCGTTGGGCTGCGTGCTGCCGGTCAGATCGACGGCGGAATACGTCGGCAGGTACAGCGGATTCTTGATGCCCCAAATGAACTCGCGCCCGGGTCCGACGACGTCGGCGACGGAGAAGAACTCGCCGACGGGATTGAGCTCGACCGGCTCGTACTGCAATTTGTACTGACCGAGCAGCGTCAGCGAATCGGTGAGCGAGTACTGCAGCGAGATCTGGTTGACCGGAAGCAGGATGCTCTTCACGTCGGCGCCGGGCACCGTCGCCTTGGTCGCGTCGGCGGGGCCCTGCGACAGCGCGACGCCGTCGAAGAACAGCGATTCGCCCCAGGCGACGACCTGCCGGCCGATGCGCACGTTGAGCACCGTGCTGCCGATGTTCCAGGTGCCGAACGCATACGCGTCGAGCACGCGCGCGCGCATGCCGTCGTAGTAGCTTGCCGCGTCGGTGAACGCGGTGTTCGGCTGCTCGTACTTGTTGATCGTGTCCGGCGAATTGTTGTCGTTGCTGCGCCGATAGACGTTGTCGTAGAACGCGTCGCCGCGGACGAGCACGCCGTAGTCGTCCTTCTGGAACAACAGCTCGCCGAGCATCGACACGCGATTGTTCACCAGCGACCAGCGCCGGAAGTTGCGATCGCCGTCGTCGTAGTTCGCCGACTCGGGGAACTTGAGATAGGTCGGGATCGGGATGCTCTCGGCCGGCGGCGTGTTGATGATGCCGTCGTTCGGCTTCTCGGTGCGGATGCCGACGGCATAGGTCGCCTGCAGCTGGTACTGAGTGTCGATGCCGAAGAGATCGAACGAGCCGGCCCACGCCGGCGACGCGCCCGCGATCAGCGTCGCGCCGAGCGCGCGCGAAAAACCACCCCGCATGTTGCCTCCCTGCAGTCGATCCGACTCGAATCCGTGAGTCGCAAAAATTCTAGCGGCGCGCGTTCGGCGCCCCTTCATCCAGAAGGGTTAGGAGGCTTGTAGGATTTCTCTGATCTCGTCGAGGATCTTCGGATCGTCGATCGTCGCGGGAACGGTGTACGGCTGACGATCCGCGATGGCGCGCATGGTCGAGCGCAGCACCTTCCCGGATCGCGTCTTCGGCAATCGCGCGACGACGAACGCCTGCCTGAAGCACGCGACCGCGCCGATCTCTGCGCGCACCTTGTCGACGATCTCCTTGACGATCTCGTCGTGCGGTCGCGACACGCCGGCCTTGAGCACGACGAGCCCGACCGGCAGCTGCCCTTTCATCTTGTCGGCGACGCCGACCACGGCGCACTCGGCGACGTCGGGATGCGCCGCGAGCACTTCCTCCATCGCGCCCGTGGAGAAGCGATGGCCGGCGACGTTGATGACGTCGTCGATGCGCGACATGATCCAGACGTAGCCGTCGCCGTCGATGTAGCCCGCGTCGCCCGTGAGATAGAAACCAGGAAAGCGCGTCAGGTAGTGATTGCGATAACCGTCTTCGTTCTGCCACATCGTCGGCAGCGTGCCGGGCGGCAGCGGCAGCTTGATCACGATGTTGCCGATCGTGCCCGCCTTCACTTCAGCGCCTGCATCGTCGAGCACGCGCACGTCGTAACCCGGAACCGGAACCGTCGACGATCCGGGCTTCACCGGCATCGGCTCGATGCCGCGACAGTTCGCCGTCACCGGCCAGCCGGTCTCGGTCTGCCACCAGTGATCGATCACCGGCACTTTCAGCTTCTGTTGCGCCCATCCGATCGTGTCGGGATCGCACCGCTCGCCGGCGAGGAACAGCGTGCGGAATTGCGAGAGATCGTACTTTGCGATCAACGCGCCGTTCGGATCCTCCTTCTTGATCGCACGGAACGCGGTCGGCGCGGTGAAGAACGCGTTGACGCCGTGCTGCGAGATGACCCGCCAGAACGCGCCAGCGTCCGGCGTGCCGACGGGCTTGCCCTCGTAGAGGATCGTCGTGCAGCCGTGCAGCAGCGGTCCGTAGACGATGTACGAATGCCCGACCGCCCAGCCGAGATCGGACGCCGCCCAGAACGTGTCCCCCGGCTCGACGTCGTAGACCGCTTTCATCGAGTAATCCAGCGCGACGGCGTGCCCGCCGTGATCGCGCACGACGCCCTTCGGCTTACCAGTCGTGCCCGACGTGTAGAGGATGTAGAGCGCGTCGGTCGCGGCGGTCGAGATGCACTCGACCGACACGGCCTGCGCCATCGCTTCGTTCCAGTCGCGATCGCGGCCGGCCTTCATCGCGGCTTTGCACGCGGGGCGCTGCAGCACGATGCAGCCGCGCGGCTTGTGCGACGCCATCTCGATCGCCTGGTCGAGCAGTGGCTTGTATTCGACGATGCGTCCCGGCTCGATGCCGCACGACGCCGAGACGATCAGCACTGGCCGCGCATCGTCGATGCGCTTCGCGAGCTCCGGCGCCGCGAATCCGCCGAACACGACGGAATGCACGGCGCCGATGCGCGCGCACGCGAGCATTGCGATCACCGCCTCCGGCACCATCGGCATGTAGATGATCACGCGATCGCCGTGGATCACGCCTTGGTCGGCGAGCACGCCGGCGAAGCGCGAGACAAGATCACGCAGCTCGCGATAGGTGAATTTGCGGATCGTGCCGGTGACCGGCGAGTCGTAGATCAGCGCGATCTGGTCCGCGCGGCCGCCCTCGACGTGGCGATCGAGCGCGTTGTAGCAGGTGTTGATCTTGCCACCGGCGAACCAGCGGCACATCGGCGCGCGAGAGGAATCGAGGACGCGATCCCAGCGTTTCTCCCAATGGAGGCGCTCGGCCTGCTCAGCCCAGAACGCGTCGGGATCGGTCAGAGAACGGCGATGCGTCTCCGCGTACTTCACTTGCGCTCGAAGCACTCGCGCATGAACTGCGTGATGTCGAGCCGCGCCTGCCTGCACTCGGGCATCATCCGCTCGAACAGCGGGAACGCGTGCGGCAGGTGCGGCCACACGTCGAACTTCACGGCGACGCCCGCCTCGCGCGCGCGGCGCACCATCAGCACCGTGTCGTCGAGCAGCACTTCGCCTTCCGCGGCGAGGAAATACATCGGCGGGAATCCGCGGCAATCGGCGTAGACCGGCGAGAGCTCGGGATCGGACGCGTCCCATTCGCCGGCATACATCTCGTCGACGCGGGCGAGCGCCGCCATCGGCAGGATCGGATCGGAGTTGCGCTTGAGCGCGCGCGACGGCGGCGAATGCACGCGCCCCATTTCCGTCGCCGGCGAGATCGGCACCGCGGCGCACGGCATCGGCAATCCGGCTTTGCGGATGCGCTGCAGGACGCCGAGCGTGAGATTCCCGCCGGCGGACTCGCCGGCGATGATGATGCGCGACGCGTCGAAGCCGAGCTCGAGCAGCGCGCGATAGCCGCGCTCGCAGTCGTCGAGCGCGGCGGGAAACTTCGCGCCGGGCGCGAGCCGGTAGTCGACGACGAAGGCGACGGCGTCGAGATCGCGGCAGATGCGCGCAACCATGCCGACGTGCGTCTCCGGCACCGCCGGCATGATGAACGCACCGCCGTGGATGTAGAGGATCGCGCGCTTGTGCGTGTCGGTGGTCTTGCCGAGGAAATGTCCGGGGCAACGGCCGAGCACGACGTAATCGAGCGGCAATCCCTTGGTGTCCTTGCACTCGCGCGACGCGAGCCAGAGCTGCATCCGCGCGATCTTCTCGATGTCACCCATCACCATGCGCCCGAGCCACGGCCGCAGGAACCAGCGCATGAACCACATGACGATGCGCGTGCGGAAGCTGAGCCGGATCGGCTTCAGGTTGATCTCGCGCGCTTCGGTCGTGGGTAGCGCCTGGCGGTGGCGTTCGATGGGCTGAGGTCTCATGGCGGTCACTCTAGCGGAACGGCCGCCCCGTTCTCATCGTCTATCCTGACGAAGCCCCTCGTCCTCCAGAGCCAATGAACTCCGCCGCGACCAAAGTTCCTGCCGTAACACTCGGCTTCTGGATCATCAAGATCGCCGCGACCACGCTGGGCGAAACCGGCGGCGACGCCGTGACGATGAGCTGGCTCGGCGAGACGACTGATCATCCCGTGCCGAACGGCTACCTGATCGGCACCGGCATCTTCCTCATCGCGCTCGTCGCGCTCGTCGGGGTGCAGATCGCGTCGAAGCGGTTCCATCCGTTCCTGTACTGGGCGACGATCATCGCGTCGACGACCTGCGGCACGACGCTCGCCGACTTCGCCGACCGCTCGCTCGGCATCGGCTACACGGGCGGATCGCTATTGCTCCTCGCGCTCGTGCTCGCCTCACTCGGCATCTGGTACCGGGCCGAAGGCAGCGTCTCCGTCGAAACGGTCGCCACGCCGCGCGTCGAAGCGTTCTACTGGGCGACGATCACCTTCTCGCAGACGCTCGGCACGGCGCTCGGCGATTGGGCCGCAGACTCGGGACTCGGTTATCTCGGTGGCGCGCTGGTGTTCGGCGGCGCGCTCGCGCTCGTGGCCGCCGCATACTTCTGGACGCGCATCTCGCACGTCGCGTTGTTCTGGGCCGCGTTCATCCTGTCGCGACCGCTCGGCGCGACGCTCGGCGATTTCTTCGACAAGCCGATCGCGCAAGGCGGATTGAATCTGTCGCGGCCGATGGCGTCCGTAGTGCTGCTGGTGTTCATCGTCGCGATGATCTTGTTCGTGCCGCAACGGCCGGCGCGGCGCGAAGCTACATCCTGAAAATCCCGTAGCTCGGATCCTTGATCGGCACGTTCAGCGCCGCCGACAGGCACATGCCGAGCGCGTTGCGCGTGTCGACCGGATCGAGGATGCCGTCGTCCCAGATCTCGCTGGTCGAGTAGTACGCGCTCTGCTGGCGCTTGTAGTCCTCGAGCACCGGCTCGCGGATCGCATCGATCTCTTCCTTGCCGAGCGACTTCCCTTCGCGCGCGAGCTGGCGGATCTTCACGTCGGCGAGCGTGTTCGCGGCCTGCTCCGCGCCCATCACGGAGATCTGCGACTGCGGCCACATGAACAGGAACCGCGGATCGAACGCGCGGCCGCTCATGCCGTAATTGCCAGCGCCGAACGAGCCGTTGACGATCACGGTGAACTTCGGCACCTCCGATCCGGACACCGCCATGATCATCTTGGCGCCGTCCTTGGTGATGCCGCGCTGCTCGTACTCGCGGCCGACCATGAAGCCGGTGATGTTCTGCAGGAACAGGATCGGTGTCCTGTTCTGGTTGCACAGCTCGATGAAGTGCGTCCCTTTGAGCGCGCTGTCGTTGAACAGCACGCCGTTGTTGGCGAGGATGCCGATCTTGTAGCCCCACAGGTGCGCGTAGCCGCAGATCAGCGTCTTGCCGTAGCTCGGCTGATATTCGTGGAAGCGTGAGCCGTCGACGATGCGCGCGATCACCTCGCGCATGTCGAACTGCACCTTGATGTCCTTGGGGATGATCCCGTAGAGCTCGTTGGGATCGTAGAGCGGATCCTCCGGCTCCTGCCATTCGATCTTGGTTTTCTCGGGGCGCTTGAACTGCGCCACGATGTCGCGCGCGATCGCGATCGCCTCTTCTTCGCTGCCGGCGGGATAGTCCGCCACGCCCGACTTCGACGTGTGCATGTCGCAGCCGCCGAGCTCGTCGACGGTGTTCTCCTCGCCCGTCGCCGCTTTCACCAGCGGCGGGCCCGCGAGGAAGATCGCGCCGGTGCCGCGCACGATGACGTTGTAATCGGAAAGTCCCGGCACGTACGCGCCGCCGGCGGTGCAATGTCCGCACACGACCGCGACTTGCTGCACGCCCATCTTCGACAGGATCGACTGATTGCGGAAGATGCGACCAGCGTAGTAGCGATCCGCGAACAGATTCGCCTGCAGCGGCAGGAATCCGCCGGCGCTATCGCAGAGATGCACGACCGGCAGGCGATTCTCGATCGCGATGTCGAGGGCGCGCACCGTCTTCTTCACCGAAAGCGGATACCACGCGCCGCCCTTCACGCTCGCGTCGCCGGCGTTGATCAGCACTTCGCGGCCCGACACGATGCCGATGCCGGTGACGACCGCCGCGCCCGGCACTTCGCCGTCGTACTCCTGATTCGCCGCGAGCGTCGAGAGCTCGAGGAACGGCGTGCCCGGATCGAGCAGCCGCTCGATGCGCTCGCGCACGAGCAGCTTGTTCTGCTTGCGCAGGCGATCGATGTCGCGCTGCGGACGATCGAATCGCGCCTTGCGCTGCCGCTCGCGCAGATCCTCTGCAAGCTTGCGGTTATGCGCCGCGTTCGCCGCAAACTCCGGCGAGCGCGTGTTCAGGCGCGATTCGATGCGCTTCATCAGATTCTCTTGACGATGCCGCGCTTGTCGAGAAGATCGAGCACCGCGGCGACTTCCTGCTGCAGCGTCAGCTTGTCGGTTTCCAGCACGAGCTCGGCGTTGGTCGGCTCTTCGTACGGATCGTCGATGCCGGTGAAGTTCTTGATCTGGCCGGCGCGCGCCTTCTTGTAGAGGCCCTTCGGATCGCGCTGCTCCGCGACCGCGAGCGGCGTCTTCATGTAGACCTCGATGAAGTCCATCTTCGCGGCCTCGTGCAGCTTGCGGACCTGATCGCGATCGGCGCGATACGGGCTGATGAACGAGGTCAGCGCGATCACGCCGGCGTCGACGAAGAGCTTCGCAGCCTCGCCGATGCGGCGGATGTTCTCGGTGCGGTCCTCCGCGGTGAAGCCGAGGTTCTTGTTGAGCCCCATGCGGATGTTGTCGCCGTCGAGGCGATACGAGAGATGCCCGTGCTCGTGCAGGTACGACTCGAGCGCGACCGCGATCGTGCTCTTGCCGCTGCCCGACAATCCGGTGAACCAGATGGTCGCCCCCTTCTGCTTGAGGAGCTGGTTGCGCTGGTCGCGGGTGATCTCGCCTTCGTGCCAATGCACGTTGGTGGCTTTCTGCTCGGTCATTTCTTCGCTGCCTCGGATTGGAATGTGATCAGGACCGCGTCACGGTCGAACGTCTGGCGCTCACTGACGTGGATCGCCTCGACCACCGCATCGCGCGGGGCCGCAATTGTAGTCTCCATCTTCATCGATTCCATCACCAGCAGCGGATCGCCGCGGGCGACCGTGGCGCCCTCCTTCACCTTGAGCGCCACGAGGCTGCCGGGCATCGGTGCCCGGATGACGTCATCGGCCGACGCCTGCCCGGCCGCGGCGAGCCGCACCATCGGATGCCGATATGAGAGCTGATGCGTCTCGCCGTCGACGTGCACGAAGACGTCGTCGCCGCGCACGGCGACGACCACGGGCGACGTGTGGTCGCCGGTGGTGATGAAGCACGCGCCGTTGTCGTCGCGGCGGAACGCGACCGGAATCAGCCGATCGCCCAGATGCAGAACATAGCCGTCGCGGCCGCGCGACAGCCACAGCTCGTGCTCAGCGTCGGCGATTTTGAACGCGTGGTGCATCAGTTCCTCCACCCGCCCATCGCGGCGTGCATCGAAGGAATCGCATCAGCGCCGTCTTTGACCTGACGTGTGACCAGGCTCGCGGTGGCGAGCAGCTTGTCGAGTGTCGCGGGCGCGATCGCAGGCTCGGCGGCGATCTCGGGATGCGCATCGAGGAAACCGGTGTGGATCTCGCCGTGGCCGAAGCTCGGGTGATTGAGCAAGCGGCGCAGGAACGAGACGTTGGTCTTGCAGCCGAGCAGCACGTAATCGGCGAGCGCTTTGTCGGCTTTCGCGATCGCGTCCTTGCGGCTCTTGCCGGTCACGATCAGCTTGGCGAGCATCGGATCGAACGCCGCGGTGACTTCGCCACCCTCGGCGATACCGCTGTCGACGCGGATGCCCGGGCCGCTCGGATGGCGCAGCGCGAGGATCGGGCCCGTGGTCGGCGTGTAGCCGCGCGCCGGATCCTCCGCGTAGATGCGGAATTCGATCGCGTGGCCTTTGTCGGTGATGTCGTCCTGCGAGAACGAGAGCTTCTCGCCCGCCGCGACCTTGAGCTGCTCGAGCACGAGATCCTTGCCAATGATCTGCTCGGTCACCGGGTGCTCGACCTGCAGGCGCGTGTTCATCTCGAGGAAGTAGAACTCCGCCTCGTCGCCTTGCGTGCCGAAGATGAACTCGACCGTGCCCGCGTTGCGATAGCCGGCCTTGCGCGCGATGCCCGCGGCGGTCTCGCAAATGCGCAAGCGCGTCTGCGCATCGAGCGCCGGCGACGGCGTTTCCTCGACGATCTTCTGGAAGCGTCGCTGCACCGAGCACTCGCGCTCGAACAGATGCACGACGTTGCCGTGCGCGTCGCCGAGGACCTGCACTTCGATGTGGCGCGGATTCTCGATGTAGCGCTCGACGTAGAGCCGGCCGTCGCCGAAATAGCGCTGGCCTTCACTGCGCGCGCGCTCGATCTCGGACTCGAGGTTCTTGAGATCGCGCACGATGCGCATGCCCTTGCCGCCGCCACCGGCGGAAGGCTTGATGAGCAGCGGCGCGCCGACTTTCTTCGCGCGCTCGACGAAGGTCTTCGGATCGTCGTCCTCGATCGCCGACGGCGCGACGGGGAATCCCGCCTTCTGCACGAAATTGCGCGCGCGCACCTTGTCGCCCATCAGCTCGATCTGGTTCGGCGTCGGGCCGACGAAGACGATTCCGGATTCTTCGACCGAGCGCGCGAAATCCTCGTTCTCCGACAGGAAGCCGTAGCCCGGATGGATCGCGCCGGCGCCGCTCATGCGCGCAGCCTCGATGATCTGCTCGGCGTCGAGATATGCCGCGACCGGCGTCGAGCCCGTGATCTCGATCGCCTTGTCGGCCATCTTCACGGCGGGCGCGCCGCGATCGGCCGCGTGATAAACCACCGCGCCCTTCAGACCCTGCGCTTGCACCGTGCGCAGAACACGCACTGCGATCTCGCCGCGATTGGCGACGAGCACGGTGTCGAACGGCCACTTGATCGTCATGCGGCTCTCCGTCGCGGCGCGGCCGCACCTTCGAACACGACCGCGACGATCTGATCGGCGATGCGCTCGGCGTCGAGCCCGCCGCGGCCGCAGAGATAATTCCAGGCGTGATGCTCGATGCCCCCGTAGATCATGTCGCGCAGCAAAGGCAGCGGCAGCTCCGATCGCAATTCGCCGGCATCGGCGCCTTGCTTCAGCACGTCGACGAGGAGCTGTGTATAGCGACGGTTCTGCGCATGCAATCCCGAGCCCGGATAGTCCTCTTCCGAGCGCACTTCGCGGAACATCAGCCGGCAGAGCGCCGGATCCTGCTTGATCGACTTGAGATGCCGAGCGATCAGCAAGCGCACGCGGGCGCGGGTGCCGCGCACGTTCGCGAGCGCGGCCGCGTATTCGCCGAACATCTCCTCGTACCACGCGTCGAGCACTTTGAGCAGCAGCTCGCGCTTGGCGCCGAAATATTTGTAGACGTTGGCTTCGACGACGCCGGTCCGCGCCGCGATGTCGGCGACCGCGGTGTCGCGATAGCCCTTCTCGCGGAACATCTCGCGCGCCGCCTGGAGGATGTGCGACACGCGCTGCTCGCGATCGAGACGCTTGGTCTTCACTGACCCGTCCATTTGGGCGCGCGCTTTTCCTGGAACGCCGCCATCCCTTCCTTTGCGTCCTGCGTGGACGACATCACCGGCACCATCGCCTGCGCGTAGTCGAGCGAATCGCGCAGCGACATGTCGCGCATCGCGTTGAACGCCTGCTTGCCCAGGCGCACGGCGGTCGGCGACTTGTCGAGGATGCGGCCGAGCAGCCAGTCGACTTTCGCGTCGAGCTCGGCGCGCGGCACGACGTAGTTGACGACGCCCCACTCCAGCGCTTCCTTCGCGCTGAACTGCTCGGCGGTCATGCACATCTCCTGCAGGCGCCGTGGCGGCAGCACGCGCAGCATGAACGGCAGGATCATCATCGGCGTCACGCCGATCTTCGGCTCCGGCGTGCCGATGCGGATGTCGTCGGCGGCGATCGCCATGTCGCAAGCGCAGAGGATGCCGAATCCCCCCGCCATCACGTGGCCGTTCACCCGCGCGATCAGCGGCAGCGGGGAATCCTGGATGCGCTTGAACAGCCGCACGATGTAGTGCTGCGGGCGCGAGAAGTCGACGTCGAAGGCGAAGCCCTTCGCATTCTTCGCGAGATCGGCGCCGGCGCAGAACGCCTGCTCGCCCGCGCCGGTGAGCACGATGGCGCGGCACTCGCGATCGTCATTGGCCGCGGCGATCGCGTCGTCGATCGTACGCACGACTTCTTCGTTGAGCGCGTTGCGCTTGTCGGGGCGATTGATCGTGACCCACTGCACCGCGCCCTTGCGCTCGACCAGCACCAGCCCTGACATCGACGGACTCCCGGGAATTCGAGGTTGGTGAGTCTAACTCACTTTCTGCCATGATAGCGTCTGCCCATGAACCTGCAAGGCAAAGTGGCGATGATCACCGGCGCCGCCGGCGCGCTCGGCCGCGTGGTCGCGGCCACGTTCTCCTCCGCCGGCGCGTCGCTGGTGCTGGTGGATGTGTCCGAAGCGGCGCTGAAGTCCGCGTATCCCGGCGCGCTCGGCAAGCTCATCGCGGTGAACCTGCTCGACACGACGGCAGTGAAGGCGGCGCTGGCCGATCTGCCGCGCATCGACGTCCTCTGCAACATCGCCGGCGGCTTCCGCATGGGCCCGGCCGTGCACGAAACGCCCGCCGATCTCTGGAAGTCGATGCTCGACATCAACGCCGGCACGATGCTCAACACGGTCCAAGCCGTCGTGCCGAAGATGCTCGCGAACGGCGGTGGCAAGATCGTCAACGTCGGCGCGATGGGCGGCACGACCGGTCGCCCGAACATGGGCGCCTACTCCGCCGCGAAGTCCGCGGTGATCCGCCTCACCGAATCGATGGCCGCGGAATTGCGCGAGAAGAACATCAACGTGAACTGCGTGCTGCCCTCGATCATCGACACGCCCGCGAATCGCGCCGACATGCCGCAAGCCGATCCGAAGAAATGGGTCGCACCCGCCGATCTCGCGAACGTGATTGTCTTCCTCTCCTCCGATGCAGCTCGTGCGATTCATGGCGCTGCTGTTCCTGTTGTCGGGCTCAGCTGACGTGCGGAGGAAGCCCTCGATGGAAGATTGCGGGGGCGTTCGACCGCCAGGGATGGCGGGCGACGAGGCGGCCAGGGAAGGCTATTTTGGCCGTCCCCCGCAAGCTTTCATCGAGGGCTGACACATGGACGCCAAGCTCGAACGAGATTTGCGCGAATTGCTCGACAAGCAAGCGCTCTACGAGCTGATCAACGCCTACGCCAACGCCGCCGATCGCCACGACCACGTGAAGATGCGGGCGCTGTATCACGAAGATGCGATCGACGAGCACGGGCACTTCGCCAAAGGCCCGGCGATGGAGTTCATCGACAAGCTGCCGGAAATCCAGAAGCCGATGGCGATCCTTCATCACAACATCACGACGGTGAACCTGAAGCTCGCGGGCGACAAGGCCGAGGGCGAGGTGTATCTGATCGCGATGCATCAGGTGAAGCAGGACGACCGGCTATTCGACGTGTTGATCGGCGGCCGCTACTTCGACAAGTACGAGAAGCGCGCCGGCGTGTGGAAATTCGCGCATCGATCGATCGTCGCCGACTGGTGCTACGCCGCCGATCCGACCAACGTGAAGCTCGATCACCCTTTCCTTTCGGGCGCGCACATCGGCAAGCCGGGTCCGGTCGATCCTTCGTATGGCTTCTTCTCGCTCCTCAAGCGCGGCGAGCGCTAGCGACTCGATCGCGCCGCTGCCCGAGCTGCGCGAATGGGCCGCGCAGGCGGCGGCCGCGGCCGGAGAGAAAGTCGAGCCGCTGATCGCACGCATCGAGCGCACGCCGATCGCGGCCACCGTGCTGATGCATCTGCTGCGTGCGACCGAGGGTCTGCCGATCGCGTCGGCATTGATCGCCGAATCGCTCGCCTACTCGACGCTGCAGGCCGGACCCGAATTCCGCGACTGGCTCGCGGCGAATCGATCGCTCGCACCGGCGAAGCATTCGGATCAGGGGCCGGCGGTCGTGATGGAACGTGACGGAGATCAGTTGCGGATTGCGTTGAATCGACCGTCGCTTCGCAACGCGATGACGGTGGAGATGCGCGACGCGCTGATGGAGGCCCTCCAGCTCGTGCTCGACGACGATTCAATCCGCGACGTGGAGATCAGCGGCCGCGGCAAGTGCTTCTCCACCGGCGGTGATCTCACCGAGTTCGGCAGCTTTCCCGATCCGGCGACCGCGCACATCGTGCGCAGCCTCGCGCTGCCCGGCCGGCTGCTCGCCCGCTGCGCGGATCGCGTTCGCACGCGGGTGCACGGCGCCTGCGTCGGCTCCGGGATGGAATTCCCCGCGTTCGCCGGTCGCGTCATCGCGCACGACGATGCATGGTTCCAGCTGCCGGAGCTCGAGTTCGGACTGATTCCCGGCGCCGGCGGCTGCGTGAGCATTCCGCGCCGCATCGGTGCCGCGCGCGCTGCGTGGATGATCCTGTCCGGCAAGCGCGTCGACGCGAGACGCGCGCGGGAATGGGGCCTGATCGATGAGATCGGGGCGTAAGCGCGGGTCGCGCGCAAGGCGCGCTCCTACCCAACTCGGATGATTTGACCGGCGCGCCGCTGCCCGAAAATGCCTGCCATGAACAATCCGAACGATCTCAAGACCGGCGCCGGCGTGATGCAGGTGTTCAGCGGCTTGTCCGCCGACGAGCAGAACATCCTCGACTCCGCCGATCGCTTCGCGCGCGAAGCGCTGTATCCGCTCGCGCAGAAGATGGACGACGAAGAATGGTGGCCCAAGGAGATCTTCCCGAAGATCGGCGACACCGGCTACTTCGGCATCACCGCGCCGGAAGCGTACGGCGGATCGAATCTCGATCTCATGGCGAGCGGCCTCGTGCTGCAGGCGTTCGCGCGCTGGAACCATGCGCTCGCGCTCGCCTGGGTCGCGCACGAGAACCTCTGCCTGCACAACATCCTTCGCAATGCGAACGAAGCGCAGAAGAAGAAATACGTACCTGGCTTGCTCAAGGGCAAGCTCGTCGGCGCGCTCGGATTGACCGAGCCGGGCGCCGGCTCCGACGCGCTCGGCTCGATGCGCACGACGGCGCGGCGCGAAGGCGGTCACTACGTGCTGAACGGCGGCAAGATCTTCATCACCAATGGTCCCGTCGCCGACGTGCTGCTGGTCTACGCGAAGACCGACAAGGAGCGCGGGTCGATGGGCATCTCGGCGTTCATCGTCGAGAAAGACACGCCGGGGTTCCGCGTCGCGCAGAAGCTCACCAAGATGGGCTTCCGCGGCAGCCAGACCGCCGAGCTCGTGTTCGAGGATTGCAAGGTGCCGGCCGAGAATCTCGTCGGCGACGAGAACAAGGGCGTGAAGGTCGTGATGAGCGGGCTCGACCTCGAGCGCGCGATGATCTCGCCGCTGTGCCTGGGCATCGCCGAGCGGGCGCTGCGGTTGTCGATCGACTACGCGCGCACGCGCAAGCAGTTCGGCCAGCCCATCTCCAACTTCCAGATGATCCGCGCCAAGCTCGCCGACATGTTCGTGTGGGTCGAAGCGATGCGCGTGTTCACCTACCAGACGCTGCGCGCGGCGTCGACGCTCGACGAGCACGGTGGCGGCCGCGGCGACATTCACATGCTCACCGCAGCGTCGGTGATGTACGCCGCCGAGACGATGAACAAGGTGCTGAACGAGGCGATGCAGATCCACGGCGGCACCGGCTACATCTGGGAGTCGGAAGTGAATCGGCTCTATCGTGCGATCAAGCTGCTCGAGATCGGCGCCGGCACGACGGAAGTGCGCAAGATCATCATCAGCGAAGAGCTGCTCAAGTCGTGACCGATGTCGCGACGCTGAATTCTCCGGAGCATCTCTGGACCGCGCCGACGGTCTATCGCTCCGATCTCTTCAAGGGAAAAATTGCGTTGGTCTCCGGCGGCGGCAGCGGCATCGGGCGCGCGACGTCGCTCCTCTTCGCGCGACTCGGCGCGACCGTGGTCATCTGCGGACGCACGCCGGAGAAGCTCGACGTCGTCGCAAACTTCGCGAAGAGCAAAGGCGCGACGATGCGCGCAATCACGACGAACATCCGCGAAGCCGATCAGGTCGACGCGCTTTACAAGCAGATCGAAGCCGAATTCGGCGGGCTCGATTTCGTCGTGAACAACGCGGGCGGACAGTTCCCCTCGCCGGCGATCGACATCCCACCGAAAGGATGGAGCGCGGTGGTCAACAACAATCTCAACGGCACCTGGCTGATGATGCAGCGCGCCGCGCAGCACTGGCGCGATCGCAAGCGCGGCGGATCGATCCTCAACATCATCGCGGTGACCGAGCGCGGCATGCCCGGCGTCGCGCACACAATGGCGGCGCGCGCGGGAATCATCGGGGCGACGCGCACGGTCGCGGTCGAATGGGCACCGCTGAACATCCGGGTGAATTGCCTCGCGCCGGGACTCACCGCGACCGAAGGGCTCGAGGTCTATCCGCCCGAGGCGCAGAAGGAATTTCCGCTCGCGAATCCGATGCGGCGTCCGGGCACGCCGATGGAGATCGCGGAGGCTTGCGTGTATCTCAGCGCGCCATCAGGCGGCTTCGTCACCGGCGAGGTGCTGACGGTCGACGGTGGCGGCAAGCTCTGGGGCGAGCTGTGGACCGCGGGGCGTCCGGACTACTTCAGGTAATTGAGCGCGTAGACGTCGTTCGCCGCAATCTCTTCGAGCTGGTGCTGTCGGCGCTTCCACAGCACGAACAGCACGACACCGGTGATCGCGAGCTTGATGCCGAGCCCGTAGAGGACGTACTTCATGCGTTGCAGTCTAGCGCGTCTGCGTACGCAAGCGCTCCGGCGGATGCACCCAGTAGACGTCGACGCCGCTCATGCGCGCCTCGTAGTCGACCGCGGCCATCTTCGCGCAATCGATGCGAGTACAGTTGTCATGAGCGGTGAATGTGCTGGTGCTGGCGCAAGCCGACAGCAGGAGCAACGCGAGAACAGGAATCAGGCGCATGCGAGCCTCCTTTACAGCCACCCGCTTCGACTATACGCCCGGTCCGCGCAACTAAAAAAGGTATCCCAGCAGTAAGCCGGTGACGAGCGCGTCGACGTGGATGCGCACCTGGCTGGTCGACAGCAGAGACCCATCGGAGGCGTGGATGTCCACGCGCGTGCGCGTCGCGAATGGCGCGAATGCCGCGGAGCCGACAACGAGCCAGTGCTTCGCGAATCGCCAAGGCATTCCGGCTCCGACGACCGGCGCGAAGAGCGGATGCGGATCGATCGACACCGACGTCGGACCGGGCTTGCCTGCGGCGAGCGCCATCTCGCGTCCGACACGCGCGTTCAGCTGATTTTCGAACGCCGGATTGAGTCGCGCCTGCGTGAACCAGGTGTAGGTGAAGCCGACGTTCACGAACGGCTCGCAGCGCGAGCTCAGTTCGAAGTGATACGCGAGCATCAGCGCCGGGCTCCACTGTCGTGCGGAGCCGAGCGGATTCACCGACGGATCCCGCAGATTCACCGCGAGCAACGGACCCGCTGCGCCGCCGGGCGAGACCGTTCCCTGGCCGAACACGCTGATCCGCGCCGGAATGCCGCCTGCGAAATCGACAGTCCAGTGATCGGCGAAGAAATGCGTGAGGTTCAGGCCGAGCGTGTCGACGCTGGTCAGCGACGACGAGGTTCCGTTCGAGTCGAACGAATCGGGAACGCCGAGCAACCGGCCGACGACGGTCGGCTGCAGATCGGTGTGGATCGCGTTGGTCGTGCCCAGCGTCTGCACGTGCACCCAGCCCGCGGTGACGAGCGTGTCGCCCGCGTGTTGTGCGTGTGCGTCCGCGAAAGCGCAGAGGCCGAAGAGAACCGCGAGACGCCTACTCCTCGACCCAGACTTCCTTGTGCACGCCGAAGCGGCAGTCCTTGTACGCGTCGTTCAGCTCCTTGGTGAGCGCGAGGCATTCCTCGTGCGAGCGGCCGGGGATGTCGACGGTGTTCCAGTGACCCTTCGGCGTCGGGGTCGGAGTGGCGGGTGGTTGCGATTCCGGTTCAGGTTGCGCCTGTGCCTGCGGCGCCGGCGCTGGCTCCGGAGCCGAGGCTGGAGCCGGAGCAGCAGGCACCGCCGCGGCCGGAGCCGGCAACGATTCCGACGACGGAAAGCCGATCAGGTAAATCCACAGCGCCCAGCTGCCGACCGCTGCGCCGGCGATGAACGTCAGGACGAAGTACAGCGGCGTCAGCGAAGAGCGCGGCCGCTCATTGCTCATTGCAGCTTTCCATCGCCATGTGCCGGAAGCTCCAGTGATCCTCGAGCTTGGCGTATTCGTACACCATCGCGGCACCGCACGCGGGACTGTTGAGGCCGCCCGCATAGATGCACGCGAGAAGCCGATCGTCGCCTTTCTTGAACCAGAGCGCGTCGGACTCGTTGGGCAGGCCTTCCATCGCGAGCAGCTCGCCGGCATTCGGCGGCGGCGAGGTCAGGCGCGACCATTTGGCACCGGCGAGATCGCTGCAGTGACGCATCGCGTCGCTCGCGCAGCCGGTGAGCGTGACGAGAAGAGCTGCGAGGAGGGTGCGCATCGAAAAAGGAGCTCCTCGTTGTCCGCAATGCCTCGTCGGCAGAAAAAAACGCCCCGATGAACGGGGCGTCGTCGTTTGGTGGGCTGTGTAGGAGTCGAACCTACGACCTATTGATTAAGAGTCAACTGCTCTACCAACTGAGCTAACAGCCCGTACGTAACCTTTGACGCATTTTACCGCGAACGATCTGGGGTGGCCGAGGGGACTCGAACCCCCGACAACCAGAATCACAATCTGGGACTCTAACCAACTGAGCTACGGCCACCGTAGGGGCGCGCATCTTACCAGACGGCCCCGCTCCCTTGAAGCTTTTATCGCTCCAGCGCGATCACGAGCACGGCAAGCAGCAGCAACAGCCCGCCGACGATGCGATCCTCGTGATGCTCGAGCGCCTCGAGCTTCAGCCGCTGGATCCCGATCAGGCCCAAAGCCGTGAACGCGAGCATGCCCGCGATGCAGCCGACGAGCAGCACCGCCGACAGCGCGATGAACCCGCCCCAGCCGAGCGACACGCCGCTCAGGTACACCGGCAGGAACGCTTCGCACGGCGACAGCGCGAGCATCGCGATCAATCCGGTGATCACGGCGCGATCGGTCCGGCTCTGCGCGGGCTTGGGGCGATACGCCGAGAGCACGTGCGGATGCTCGTGCGCATCCTCGTCGGCGTGATCACCATGCCCGTGACCGTGGCCATGATGATGGTGATGGCCGTGATGGTGATGGCCGCCCGCCGGCCGCAAGATGTAGTAGGACCCGAAGCAAGCCAGCGCGAATCCGACGACCCAGGGGAAGACCTGACCGGTCCAATGCTCCAC
>DASRHK010000054.1:0-7560 GCA_035650495.1 Nevskiaceae bacterium
TCGCCTATCTCAAGCGTGCATATGCTGCGGCTGAGAAAAGCCTCGACGAGCTCTGGAAGACGCGCGCCGACGGCCTGCCGTACCGCTCGCCGTACGACGCGTTGATCATGGCGTCGATCGTCGAGCGCGAAACCGCGGTGCCCGACGAGCGCGCGATGATCGCCGGCGTGTTCGTCCGGCGGCTGGCGAGCGGGATGCGGTTGCAGACGGATCCCACCGTCATCTACGGACTGGGCAGCGCGTTCGACGGCAATCTGCGAAAAGTCGATCTCCTTGCCGATTCGCCGTACAACACCTACACGCGCGCCGGCCTGCCGCCGACGCCGATCTGCCTGCCGGGACGCGCCGCAATCCATGCCGCGCTGCATCCCGCGAATGGCGGCGCGTTGTACTTCGTCGCGCGTGGCGACGGCACGCATCAGTTCTCGGCGACGCTTGCCGAGCACGAGGCCGCGGTGCGGCGCTATCAGCTCGGACACAAGCCATGAGCCGCGGCCGGCTGATCGTGCTCGAAGGCGGCGAGGGCGCCGGCAAGAGCACCAATGCGCGCTTCATCGAGGCATGGCTCAGGCAGCGCGGTCGCAAGACGCAGCTCACGCGCGAGCCCGGCGGCGCGCCGTTGGCGGAGGCGATCCGCGAGCTCGTGCTCCACTGGCATGGCCAGATGCCGGCGCAGACGGAGCTGCTGCTGATGTTCGCGGCGCGCGCAGCGCATCTGCAGAAGACGATCCTGCCAGCGCTCCTCGCCGACACCGACGTGATCTGCGATCGCTTCGTCGACTCCACCTACGCGTATCAGGGCGCGGGTCGCGGCATGCCGAGCGAGCACATCGCATCGCTGGAAGCCATGGTGCTCGGCGAGCTCAAGCCCGATCTCGTCATCGTGTTCGATCTCGATCCTGCCGCCGGCATGGCCCGGGTGAAGAAGCGCGGCGGGGAGAATCGGTTCGAAGCAGAGCAGGGCGCTTTCCAGCAGCGCGTGCGCGAAGCCTTCCTCGAGCGTGCTCGCCGGCAGCCGGAGCGATACGCCATCCTCGATGCCGATCGTGCGCTCGAAGCGGTGCAGCAGGATCTCGCACGAATCCTCGAGGAGCGCCTGTGAGCGTGCCCCAGCTCCTGCCGTGGCAATCGGCGCAATGGAAGCAGCTGCAGGCGAGCCGCAAAGCGGGACGCCTCGCGCATGCTCTGATGCTCGCGGGACCTCGCGGCGTGGGCAAGCAACAATTCGCGCTGCGCCTGTCGGCATGGCTGTTGTGCGAGGCA
Organism: Nevskiaceae bacterium; assembly: GCA_035650495.1. Lineage (GTDB taxonomy): Bacteria > Pseudomonadota > Gammaproteobacteria > Nevskiales > Nevskiaceae > DASRHK01. Next base: position 1,264 of record DASRHK010000054.1, read on the forward strand.
AAGCAAGATGAGCCTTGCGGCAAGTGCCGCGGCTGCGTGCAGTTCGTCGCGGGCTCGCATCCGAACTTCTTCGTGCTGGAGCCCGAGGAAGAGAAGCGCGACATCTCCATCGACCAAGTGCGCGAAGTCTGCGAAAAGCTGTCGCTCACTGCTCACTACGGCGGCACGAAAGTCGCGCTGATCAAGCCGGCCGACGCGCTGAACGCGAATGGCGTGAATGCGCTGTTGAAGACCATCGAAGAGCCCTCGCTCGGCACGCACATGCTGCTGCTGACCGATCGACCGGGCTTGCTCGCGCCGACGCTGCGCTCTCGCTGCCAGAAATTGCGATTCGCGGTGCCACCCGCACAACAGGCGCTGGAGTGGCTGCGCGGGCAGGGTCATGCAAACGCGGCCGCGGCTCTGCAGGCTGCCAACGGCGCGCCCCTGCGCGCGCTCGAATTGCTGAAGGAAGGACTGGTCGAGCGTTACGCGCAGTGGCAGCGCAGCGTCGAGGCGATCGCGGCCGGGAAGGAGAGCCCGCTCGCGGTTGCGGCTGGCATGGACAAATCCGAAGCGCTTGCTTTCGTCGACTGGCTGATCGGCTGGTTGACGGCGCTGCAGCGCAAGCTCGTCACCGGCGCTCGCTGGAACGAGCTCGATGCAGCCGCAGTCGATGCGCTGACCCGGCGCTGTCTCGAGTCGCTGCAGCGATTGCAGCTGGCGGCGCCGCCTCAGCTCACCATCGAATCCATTATGATCAGCCTCGTGCAGATGAGCCGGACGCCGATCAAGGAGATGCGGGCATGAGCAACAAGGCTGGGGCGCAAACCTCCATCCTCACGCTCCACATCCCGGACAAGAACACGCTCTACATGGGCTACATGCCGTTCATCAAGAACGGCGGCCTGTTCATCCCGACGACGAAGGAATATCACCTCGGGGACGAGCTGTTCATCCTGCTGACGCTGCTCGACAGTCGCGAGCGCTTGCCGGTCGCTGGCAAGGTCGTATGGGTGACGCCGCGCGGGGCGCAGGGCAAGCGCAGCCAGGGAATCGGCGTGCAGTTCAGCCCGCAGGACGGCGGCGTCACACAGAAGAAGATCGAGGCGATCCTCGCCGGCACGCTCGGATCCGACCGGCCGACGCACACGCTGTAGCGCGGATCAGGCGGCTGGGGCGTCCAGCTTCTTCGCCGGGATGCCCTTGTCGAGCACGTAAACGTCGAAGCCTTTCTGCGTGAGGATGAACACGCCCGCCGAGCTGCGGCGTCCGGTGTCGCAGCACACGACGTACTTCGCGTTGGGATCCAGCGAGGGTGATCGCTGCCGCAGCAGCGCCAGCGGAATGTTGATCGCGCCGGGCAGGCCGTTGTTGCGAAATTCGCTCGGCAGCCGCACGTCGAGCCACTTTGCGCCGCCGCTCACCAGCTCCTGCGCCTTCGCGAAATTGAGCTTGCGCATCAGCGGCTCGTTCAGGAAGCGCCGGAAATCGTCCTTGGCGAGACGCATCAGCTTGCCGCGCGTGAGCATCGTCACCGTCGCGTTGCGCTTGCTGTCGGAGATCAGCGCCTCTTCGCCGAAGCAGGAGCCGGCGCTGAGCTCGGCGAGCAGCAACGGCTTCATCCCGGGCTGCTCGCGCGTCACCATGCACTGGCCTTCCATGACGACGTAGAAGAAGTCACCGTCCTCGCCTTGGCGGACGATCACCTGTCCGGGCTCCGCCTCGAGCTGCTCCATGCGCATGAACATGGCCTGCAGGTTCGACGGCGGCACCATCTGGAAGCTGCGCATCTGCAGGAGCCGCGCCATCCAGTCGGCATCCCCGCTGGCGTCCGACGACAGCTCGCTGACCTGATAGGAGCCGGTCTGTTCCCACGTGAGCAGCACGTCCAGCAGGCTCGCGTCGACCGTCACGTAGCGCACGTCCGTGACGCACTTGGCGGTCGCGCGGCGCTGTGGCGGGCCTTCCAGTCGATGCCGCGCCGCCGGCGATCCACCGACCACGTCCTGGCTCGATTTGCCGACCTCATCCTGGATCCGGATCGTGCCTTCGACGACGTAGAACGCTTCGGTGAGGGGTTCGTTCGGCCCGAACAGCACCGCTCCGGCCTTGGCACTGTGCACCGCGGCCTTCTTGGCAAGCTGCTCGCGGGTCTCGAGCCGCAGTCCTTCGATCGGGATGAAAGTCGCGAGCAAAGCCGGATCGACGGGCGTCGTCTTGTCCAAAAGAAGGAATCTCCCTAAAGCTTCGAACTCAACAGCTTGATTAGTGTTGTTCGAGTGGGGCGAACCATAGCATGGGCGCGGCGGACCGGGACAGGGTTGGGGCGCGGTTGCGCGAGCGTTTCGAGTGTCATTCCAGGCTGGATCCTTTACTTAACATAATATATATTATACGCAGCACCCGGTTTGAAGCTTCCAGATCGAATGACGTCGATGAATCTGTGTGAAGTGCGGATCGACACGGTTGCCGGCCCCGGCGCGAGCCTCTCGCTTTCACGCTTGCAGGCAGTTTAATTGACGCTCGCGAAGTCACGGTGCTATAACGCGCCCCTTTGATTGACGGCCCCGGCGTTCGACGTCGAGAAAACGGGGCCGACCCGCGGGCTCGAGAATGCCCGCCCACAGGCGATTCGATGAAGACCAAATCCAAGGTGAAGTCCGCGGCCAAGAAGACCGCGGCGAAGGTATTGAAGGCCGTGAAGAGCTCGGCCGCCAAGCTCGCGGGCCGCGACAAGGTCGCCGGCAAGAAAGCGGCGAAACCGGCGTCTCGCCCGGCGGTGAAACCGGCTGACAAAAAGAGCGCGCCGAAAATGAACCATTCGGCAAAGAAGCATTCAAATCGCGCTGTGGAGGATCCGAGCCAGCTGAGCGAAGCGCAGGTGCGCAAGATGCCTGCGAGCGAGTACATGAATGATGTACAGCTCGAGTTCTTCCGCCGCCGTCTGATCCAGATGCGCGAGGAGGTGCTCGCGCGCGAGCTCGACGTCAAGGAGCGCCTGCACCAGCGCGAAGTGTTCGCCGATCCCGCCGACCGCGCGTCCGCCGAGGAAGAGCACTGGCTCGACCTGCGGCTGCGCGAGCGCGAGTCGCTGCTCCTGCGCAAGATCGACGAGGCCCTGCGCCGCATCAAGGACAAGGAATACGGCTACTGCGAAGTGACCGGTGAGCCGATCGGCATCCCGCGGCTGCTGGCGCGACCCACGGCGACCGTCTGCGTGGACGTCAAAGGCCACAACGAGCAGATCGAGTCGCAGTTCCGCGATCGCTGATCGCGCGCCGGATCGGCGCTCCCGTGGGTCGTTAGCTCAGTCGGTAGAGCAGCTGGCTTTTAACCAGTTGGTCGGGAGTTCGAGTCTCCCACGACCCACCATCTCTCCTCATCGGCGGTAATACCGCGTCGGATCGGCGACGCCGGCGGCTTCGAATCCATCGCGACGGATCCGGCAGGAGTCGCACTTGCCGCACGCCCTGCCCGCGTCGTCGGCCTGATAGCACGACACCGTCTGCGAGAAATCCACGCCGAGCTCTGCGCCGCGCTGGATGATCTGCGCCTTGGTCAGCTGGATGAGCGGCGTGTGCACGCGGAAGCGCGCGCCTTCCACGCCCGCTTTCGTAGCGAGATTCGCGAGCTGCTCGAACGCGGCGACGAACTCCGGCCTGCAGTCCGGATATCCGGAATAGTCGACAGCGTTGACGCCAATGAAGAGATCGCGCGCCCCGAGCACTTCCGCCCAGCCGAGCGCGAGCGACAGGAACAGCGTGTTCCGCGCGGGAACGTAGGTGGATGGAATCCCCGACGTCGGCGACTCGGGAACCGCGATCCCGCGATCAGTGAGCGCCGAGCCGCCGATCGCGTCGAGCGAGACGCTCATCACTTGATGTGGGATTCCGGCATGTTCCGCGATGCGCTTTGCCGCGTTGAGCTCCGCAACGTGGCGTTGGCCATACGAGACGCTCAACGCGTGACAAGCGAAGCCTTCAGCGCACGCGATGGCGAGCGCTGTCGCTGAATCGAGTCCGCCGGAGAGCAGAACGACCGCCCCGCGCCTCATCGACCGGGCGCCCCGCCCCACAGGATCTTGTGCAGCTGGACCTGCATCCGCACTGGCAAGCGATCCTGCACGACCCACTCCGCGAGATCGCGCGCGGCGATCTGCTCATGACTCGGCGAGAACAGGACAGTGCAGCGATTGGCGAGCGCGTGCTTCGCGACGACGTCGCGCGACCATTCGTAGTCCGCGCGGTCACAGATGACGAACTTGATCTCATCGTGTGGATGCAGCGCGTCGAGGTTGCTCCAGAGATTGCGTGCGACCTCGCCGGAGCCTGGCGTCTTGATGTCGAGCACGCGCACCACGCGCGGATCGACCTTGCTCACGTCGATCGCGCCACTCGTCTCCAGCGACACTGCGTAACCCGCGTCACACAGCTTCGAGAGCAGATCGAAGCAGCTCTTCTGCGCGAGGGGCTCGCCGCCGGTCACGCACACGCGTTTCACGTCGAACGTCGTGACCTGCTCGAGGATGCCGTCGAGCGACATCCACTCCCCGCCGTGGAAGGCGTACGCGGTGTCGCAGTACTGGCAGCGCAGCGGACAACCGGTCAGGCGGATGAACACCGTCGGCAAGCCGACCAATGTCGACTCGCCCTGCAGCGAGAGGAAGATCTCGGTGATCTTGAGCCGCGCGAGCCGAGCGGACTCGCGCTGCTCGGCGACAGCGCTCATGGAGGATTACGGCTGTGCCAGTCGCTGGCGCGCGAGATTCGCGGCGTTGGACGTCGGATACTCGCGCACCACGCGCTGCAGCGTCGCGCGCGCCTGATCCTTCTGACGGTTCTCGCCCTGTGAGACCGCCAGGTCGAGCATCGCGTCAGGCGCCTTCGGGCTCTTCGGATAACGCTCGACGACCGTCTGGAAGCTTTGGATCGCCTGCGCGTAGTCCTGCTTCAGATAATAGGCCTTGCCCATCCAGTACCACGCGTTGTCCGCATAGCGACCGTCAGGCCACTTCTGGATCATGCCGCGGAAGCCGCGGATCGCGTCGTCGTAGCGTCCGCCCTTGAGCTGATCGAACGCCTGGAGGTACGCGGCCTCTTCCTCGGGTGCCGACGGATTCTCCACGGCCGACGACGACGAGCTGGACGTCGATGCAGCGGCGCCGGGCGCACTGCTCGAAGCGCCGCCCGACGGCGCGGTGCCTTCGAGCTTCGCGATCCGCCGATCCAGGTCCTGATACAGATCGCGGTTGCGCTTCTCCATGCTGTCCAGGTCGAAGCGCAGCTTCTCGATGTCGCCGCGCATCGAGCGCAGCTCGTCGGCTGCTCGCCCGCCCGCGTTGTTGTCCAGCATCACCTGATTCAGCGCATCCAGACGCTTCGAGAGCTCCGCCTGCTTGGCTTCCGCCGCCTGCAGGCGGATCTCCGTCGGCGAGAGCTGCTTGCCGCCGTCGACGGGCCCGCCGAAGTCAGCGCAGCCGGAAAGGCCGCCCGCTGCCAGTCCGGCCGCGATCAGAGGAAGGAAACGCCGCGTCACTGCTTGTTACTTCGCGATCTCGACGCGACGGTTCTGGCTCCACGCCGACTCGTCGTGACCCTGCGCAGCTGGACGCTCCTCGCCGTAGCTCACGACGCTCAGCTGACCAGCCGACACGCCACGCAGCTGCAGCGCCTGCTGCACCGCGCGCGCGCGACGCTCGCCGAGCGCAACGTTGTACTCGCGGGTGCCGCGCTCGTCCGTGTTGCCCTCGAGGCGCACGCGAACGCTCGGGTTCGCGCTCAGGTACTTCGACCAGTTGTTGAGGACCGGCTGGGCCTCGGGCTTGAGCTCGCTCGAGTCGAAGTCGAAATAGACGACGTGCTGGGTGATGTCCATGCCCGCGCCGCCGAACTCGCGACCGGTCCCGGTGCCCGACGTGCCGGCGCCGCTGGTGGACATGCCGGTGTTCTTGCCATGGCCAGCCGCGTTGTCCTTGGTACCCTTGCTCGAGCAGCCCGCGACCGCGAGCCCGCCCATGATCGCCGCGATCACCATGTAACGCTTCATCGACGTCTTCATTTTGAAAACTCCTTTCATGATCCCAATGATCCGTGCGCTCTAGCGGGGGAACGGCGACCACGCCGGCTCGCGCACGTCACCCACCTGCTTCAGCCGCTGGCGCACCCGCCCATCGACCGTGACTGTCGCCAGCTCGACCGCCTGCTTGCTCGTGGTCGAGTAAATGATCAGGGCCCCGTTGGGGGCGAAGCTGGGACTCTCATCCAGGGGGCCGTCGCTGACGATCCGCAGCGCGTGCGACCGCAAATCCAATAGCCC
>DASRHK010000055.1:0-6161 GCA_035650495.1 Nevskiaceae bacterium
CCGCAATACCTTGCCGAGCCCGTCCGCGACGTCCAAGATCCTCCCGTCCCGGGAATCCCGGTCGCAACCGCGCGCCCTGCGCGACGTCAAACGGACCGATCCGGCAGGCAAGGCCAAGGTGGAGCAGGAGAAGCAGAAGCGCCAGGGCGTGCTGTTCGCCGTGCCTGCTCCCGTCGCGCCGACGGCGGCCGCCGCGGTGGTTCGAAAGTCCCGCAAATTGAGTGCGACAACCGCCCAGCTCGCTGCCGAAGCGCGCTGGCACCCCGATGTGCAACCGCAGTCGAGCCGCTGGTGGCTCGCCGATTCGCCGTTCCTGACGGTCGCGCTGGCAGGATCGGTCCTGTTGCACCTCGTCGTGCTGTCGATTCATTTCCGGCCGGAGATAGAGCGCATGCTCGATTCGGGGCCGGCGCTCACCGTCGCGCTGGTCAATGCGAAATCGAAGGACAAGCCGGCCGAGGCCGAGATCCTCGCCCAGGCCAATCTCGACGGCGGCGGCAACACCGACGAGAAACGCCGCGCGAAGACCCCGCTGCCGGTGATCACCGAGGACAACAGCATCCGCACCGAGCTCGCCGCGGCGCCGCAGCAGGTGGAGGCGCTCGAGCGTCGCACGCAGGAGCTGATGACGCAGTTGAAGGGCATCCCGATGCCCGCGCCGGCGCCACAGCTCAGCGATGCGCAGGAGCCTTCGCCGCTGCCGAGCGCGACCGAGCTCACGCAGCGCACCCTCGAGGCGATGCGTCTCGAAGCCGAGGTGGCGAAGGAATTCGATGCCTACCAGAAGCGGCCCAAGCGCCGCTTCGTCGGCGCTCGCGCCGAGGAATATCGCTTCGCGCGCTATGTCGAGGATTGGCGGCTCAAGGTCGAGCGCATCGGCAATCTCAACTATCCCGAAGCGGCACGCCAGATGAAGCTGTATGGCAGCCTGCTTCTGTCCGTCGCGATTCGCGCCGACGGCTCGCTCGAGAACGTCGAGGTCGCCAGGAGCTCCGGCCATCGCGTGCTGGATGCTGCGGCGGTCAAGATCGTGCAGATGGGGGCTCCTTACGCACCCCTGCCCGCCGACATCCGCCGCGACACCGACGTCCTCGTCATCACGCGCACCTGGAGCTTCACCCGCGGCGAAGAGCTCCGCACGGATTAGCAAGGCAGGCCGCGCGGGCCAAGAGCTCCGTTCGCCTCGACCTGCCGTGAGCGCCTCACCGTGATCAAGCGCGTCCTGCTGTGGATGCTCGCCGGCATCCTGGTCGTCGCGCTCGGCTGGCTCGCCTGGATCGCGCTGCACATCGCCTGGTACCGCTCCCATCCGCCGCGCGAGACGGCGTTCATGACGCAGCGCATGGACGCGCTCAGGGCGGTCAATCCGCGGGCGACCTTGCGCTATCGCTGGGTACCCTACGAGCGCATTTCCGATCACCTCAAACGCGCGATGATCGCGGCGGAGGATGCGCATTTCGTCGAGCATGAAGGCTTCGACTGGGAAGGCATCCAGCTCGCGATCGAGAAGAACCAGCGGCGCGGCCGCGTCGTCGCGGGAGGCTCGACCATCACGCAGCAGCTTGCGAAGAACCTCTTCCTGTCGCCGGCCAAGAGCTACTGGCGCAAGGGCGAGGAAGCGCTGATCACGGTCATGCTCGAGAACATGCTCGACAAGGAGCGCATCTTCGAGCTCTATCTCAACGTGATCGAGTGGGGCAACGGCCTGTTCGGCGCCGAAGCCGCTGCGCAACGTTACTTCGGCATCTCCGCAGCGCAGCTCAACATCGAGCAGGCGGCGCGGCTTGCCGCGATGGCCCCCAACCCGCGCTTCTATGAGCGCAACCAGGGCGCGCCGGGCCTCAATCGCAAGATCCGCATCATCGAAGGACGCATGCCGGGCACGCCTGTCCCGTAGAATTTCGGGCCATCATGGATGCGGACCGCATGCCCGAGCTCCTCGACGCGCCCGCCACGGAGCAGCCGCTGCCGCGTGCCAACGTGCAGGAGGCGCTCGCGGAAGTGACCGCGCTCCTGCGCCGCAACCGCCTGATCGAAGGACTCGTGCACGAGCAGCGCGCCGACACGCCGGTGTCGGAAGCGCCGGATCTCGCCGAGAGCGCCGTCTATCGCGCCAACAAGGCGGAGCTGCAGCGCAAGCTCGATCGGCTGCATCCCGCCGACATCGCCTACATCCTCGAAGCGCTGCCGCTCGACGAGCGCCTGTACATCTGGGACCTCGTCCGCGCGGCGCGCGACGGCGAGATCCTGCTCGAGGTGTCGGATGCGGTGCGCGAGTCGCTCATCTCGTCGATGGACACCGAGGAGCTCGTCGCGGCGACCGAGAACCTCGACACCGAGGAGATCGCCGAGCTCGCCCCCGACCTCCCGCAGGAGGTCATGGACGACGTGTTCCAGAGCCTCTCGGTGGAGGAACGCGAGCAGCTGCGCGCCGCGATGTCGTTCGAGGACGACATGGTCGGCGCGCTCATGGACTTCGACGATGTCACCGTGCGGCCCGACGTGACGCTCGAGGTCGTGCTGCGCTACCTGCGACGCTTCGACGAATTGCCGAGCCAGACCGACCAGCTGTTCGTGGTCGATCGCGAGGAGAAGCTGCTTGGCGTGCTGCCGGTCAACAAGCTGCTGGTCACCGACCCCGAGCGGAATGTCGAGGCGGTGATGGAGCCTGCGCCGATCACGTTGCTGCAGCACGCGAAGGCCGACGAGGCCGCGAGCGCATTCGAGCGCTACGATCTCGTCTCCGCACCGGTGGTCGACACCAACGGCAAGCTGGTCGGCCGCGTCACCGTGGACGAGATCCTCGATTTCGTGCGCCAGCGCGGCCAGGAAGAGCTGCTCGCCGTGGCCGGCCTGCGCGCGGAGGAGGATGTCTTCGCGTCGGTGTGGGATTCCTTCCGCAATCGATGGTCGTGGCTGGCCGTGAATCTCGTCACGGCGTTCATCGCGTCGCGCGTGATCGGCGTGTTCGAAGGCTCCATCGAGAAGCTCGTCGCGCTCGCAGCGCTGATGCCGATCGTGGCCGGGATCGGCGGCAACTCGGGCAACCAGACCATCACCATGATCGTGCGGGCCGTGGCCCTCGGCCAGGTGTCGCTGCAGAACGCGAAGCAGCTCATTCGCAAGGAAATCACGGTGAGCCTGGTGAACGGCGTCGTGTGGGGCGGCGTGATGGGCTTGATCGCGATGCTGCTCTACCGGCAGGTCTCGCTCGGGCTCGTGATGGTGCTCGCGATGACGCTCAACCTCATCCTCGCCGCCATGATGGGCGTGCTGATTCCGATGACGATGCTGAAGCTGAAGCGCGACCCGGCGCTCGGCTCGTCGGTGCTGATCACCGCGGTGACCGATTCCGGCGGATTCTTCATTTTCCTGGGGCTTGCGACTCTTTTCCTGCTGTAGGTCCGGAATAGGGCGGCGGAAAGGCGTGTTCGTGAGCTAGCATTCACGTTGCCATGCTTCGCGCCGGATCCGATCCCGCCCCGCTGCCGCACCCGGAGTTGCTCGCCGCGATTCCGCGCCTGCGTCGGTATGCGCGCGTGCTGACGGGCGACGCCAGCCGGGCCGACGATCTTGTGCAGGACACTTTGGCGCGCGCCTGGGAGAAGCGAAAGCTGTGGCAGGCCGGGACGGATCTGCGGGCGTGGCTGTTCACGATCATGCACAACGTGTACGTGAACCAGCTATCGGTGACGCGACGCGACGCAGCGAACGTGTCGCTCGATTCGGAAGGCGCCACCGCCGCCTGGCAGGTGCCGGTGCGCGCGAACCAGCTCGATCGCGTGGAGCTACTGGAACTTGTCGAGCAGATGGGCCGGTTGCCGGCCGACCAGCGCGAAGTGCTGCTGCTTGCCGCCGTGGAAGAGATGCAATACGACGAGATCGCCGCCACCCTCGATGTGCCGATGGGCACGGTCATGTCGCGCTTGTCGCGGGCGCGCGCCAAGCTGCGGCGCCTGGTGGACGAGCCGGCGTCGCCGTTGCGGGTGGTGAAGTGAGCCTGTGGCCATGAGCGCGAGCCCGGTCCCATTCGTCGACGCCGATCTCCACGCCTATGCCGATGGGCAGATGTCGAGCGAGCGCGTCAGGGATCTCGAGGCCGAGCTCGCGAAGAATCCCGAGCTCGCGACGCGCGTCGCCGACATTCGCGCCCAGAGCGCGGCATTGCGCAGCGCGCTCGACCCGATCCTGTCCGAGCCCATTCCCGAGCGCCTGATCGCGGCAGCGCGCCCGCCGTCGCGGCGCGACGTCATGACGCGTTTGGCGCGCGATTACGGCCCGTTGTTCGCTACCGCGGCCGCGCTCGTCATCGGCATCGGCATCGGCTGGTTCGGCCGCACGATCGAGCTCGAGCGCCAGGGCATGCCGGTCACGTTCGCGCGCCAGGCAGCATTCACGCACGCGTTGTATGCGGCCGACGTGAATCGCCCGGTGGAAGTGTGGGCGAACGAGGAAAAGCGCCTCGTGACATGGCTCACCAAGCGCCTGGGTCACCAGGTGCAGGCGCCCGATCTCAACCCACTCGGCTATTCCCTCGTGGGCGGGCGGCTGGTGGCGGGAAACGAGAAGCCGACGGCGCTCTTCATGTACGAGAACGCCGACCGGCAGCGCCTGTCGCTGCAGGTGCGCTGGGCGGATTCGCACGTGTCCGACACCGCGTTCCGCTACGCCGTCGAGAACGGTGTCGGCGTGTTCTACTGGATCGACGACAACTGCAGCTACGCGATTTCCGGCAACGTGGATCGCGCCCAGCTGCTTGCCATCGCCCGCACGGTGTACGGGCAGCTCGCGGTGCTCGACGCCGCGAAGCCGGCCCCGCGATAGGTTCGTCCTTCTCCGCCTCACGTCGCGGCGATATCGAACAGCGCTGCGCCGTGCTCCAGAAGGCCGCGCGCGACCACGGTGCGATGAATCTCGGACGTGCCATCGAAGATGCGATAGATGCGTGCATCGCGATAGAGCCGCTCGATCGGCAAGGCCTTGCAGTAGCCCATGCCGCCGAACACCTGCACGGCACGATCGGCGACGCGCCCGAGCGTCTCGGCGGTCTCGATCTTCACCATCGAGATGAGCTCCCGCGCGTCGCGCTGCCGATCGAGCTCCCACGCTGCCCGCAGCAGCAAGAGACGCGCCGCATTGATCTCGGAAGCGCTGTCGGCGAGCATCTGCTGGATCATCTGGAACTGCCCTATCGGCTTGCCGAATTGCTGCCGCTCGCGCGCGTAGTCGATCATCATCGACAGCAGTCGCACCGCCTTGCCGATCGCCCGCGCCCCGACCTGCGCCAGACGCACGCGCCCGAGCGTCTCCAATGCAATGCGCAGGCCCGTCCCCTGCGCGCCGAGCAGGTGGTCGGGGCCGAGGCGGACGTCGTCGAAGAAGAGCTCGACATGGCTCGTGCCCGTCAATCCCATCATCGGCATGTTCGGTCCGACCGTCACGCCGCGCATGTCCTTGTCCACCAGGAACAGCGAAACGTGACGTGGCCTGGCTGAAGGATCGGTCACGGCGGAAACGATGTAGAAATCCGAGAACGCGCCGTCGCTCACGAAATGCTTGTGTCCGTTGAGCGTCCAGCCGTTCGCATCGCGTACCGCGCGCGTGCCGATCGATGCCGCATCGGATCCCGCGCCGGGCTCGGTGAACGCGATCGAGCACGTGCGTTCTCCGCGCACGCACGGCAGCAGCCAGCGCTCCTTCTGGATCGCATTGCCTTCGAGCAGGGCTTCGTACACGTTGCCGAAGGCGCGTCGGATCAGGATGTCGGTGGTGTGTCCGAACTGCTCCTCGACCAGCATCGTGTCGACCGCGCTCAGGCCGCCGCCGCCGAACTCGTGCGGGATGTTGGTGGCGTAGAGGCCCAGCGCGCGCGACTTTTCGAAGAGGGTGCGCGCAAGCTCCGGCGCAAGTTGGCCGGCGCGCTCGATCTCCTCTTCGAGCGGAATGAGCTCCGCGTGCACGAAGCGACGCGCCGTCGCGACGAGCAGCCTTTGCTCCGCTGAAAGCTCGAAATTCATGACCGCTCCACGTTTCGTCATTGTGCGATTACCGCACGACGGTGCGATAATCGACAGCCGCGTCGCGGCGTACGCTCGTCGCCCACCAAGAGTACTTGCCCGCCAGCGATGGCATCCAGGAAAAATAAAGTAACGATCGCGCGC
>DASRHK010000056.1:0-5164 GCA_035650495.1 Nevskiaceae bacterium
CCGGAGAACACCGCGATCGCGAGACCTTTGCGCAAATTGAATTCCGCGACGCCTTGCTTGATCTGCTCGGCAGCGACCTCACTCTCCTTGCGACGACCGGCCTGCGCGACGACCACCATCCCGATGAGCGTGATGAGGACGCCGAGCAGCGTGATCTGTCCCGCCGACGAAGCTGCGATCGCGCCGATGGTGCCGTGGAAGATCGGCGGCCCGAGCGTGCCGATCACGGTCGTGAGCGCGAGCGCGACCGCCATGCCGAGCGAGAGCCCGAGATAGCGCATGACCAGGCCGAAGGTGAGCCCGCCGAGTCCCCACATCGCGCCCCAGAACCAGCACCAGAACAGGATCGACGACGGCGTCGACGCGAGCACGTTGAAGAGATCCTTCGTCTGCATCAGCGCGAACAGCCACGGCGCGATCACCCATGAGAAGACGCCGCCCGTGAGCCAGAAGATCTCCCACGACCAGCGCTGCACGCGCTTGTAAGGCACGTAGAAGCTGGCAGACGACAGCCCGCCGAGCCAGTGCAGCACCACGCCGATCAGCGGATTCGGATTCATCGATGCTCCTCGTGCGCGCGCTCGGCCCACAGCTGCCGATACGCAGTGAGATCCTCGGCGAGCGGCGCCACGCGGGCCGGCGCCGCGGCCGGCTTCAGCGTCGGTCGCACGAGCGTCAGCGCGCCCCACGACGCGTCGTTCTCCGACTTGCAGGCGAGCACTTGCATCTGCGGGCGCAGGCTCGCGAGCGCGCGCGTGAACACTTCCGAGTGCGCGAAGCGCCCTTCGATCAGCAAGCGATCGCGCGCGCCGATGAGCTCGAGCGAAGCGTCGGTGACGAGCGCAGCGTAAAGGCCCGCCGCCGCGCGACGCTCGATGGGATCCTGCGGCATCGCAATCCATCTGCCCTGGCTCCGCGCGAACGGCCCGCAGCCGGCGACGAACGCCGGCAGGGCCATCGCGCCATTCGCGAGCACCTTGCCGACCGCGTGGAGGAGCTCGCGCTGATGCTCGTGATCGACCTGCTGGCGCGTGCCGAGCAGCATCTCGATCTCGCGACCGCCCATGAAGCGCGCCGACGGCACCGCATCGCCGTCGGCATCGACGTTGACCAGGCAGTCGCGCGCTTCGACGAGCGTCGACGGCATGCGCGAGCCTGCGGCGGCGAGCCGCATCGCGATGAACCAGGTGCCGGTCGAGAGCACCGTCGCGTCGTGACCGTCGATCTCCGCGAACGCACGCGCGGCGACCAGCGCCGCGTTGGAGTCGTGGATGCCGCAATGGATGCGCACGCTCGGCGAGAGTCCCGTGCGCTGCGCCCACGCCGGCAGGATCTTGCCGAGCACGTCGCCCGCTTTGCGCATCGGCGCGAGGTGGCGCGACCAGCCGCGCTGCTTCGCGAGCGACGACGGCTGGTTCTCGAGCGGCCGCCACAGATCGGAATGACAACCGAGGCTGGTGACTTCGCTCGCTGCGACACCGGAGAAGAGCCACGCCCAGTACTGCGGCCACGGCAGGATGATCGCGCCGCCCGCCAGCAGGTTCGGGATGCGTCGCTCGAGCCGGAACAGCTGCGCGCCGAGATTGAGTCCGCACGGCAGCGCCGGCGATCCGGTGACGGCGAAGTCGTCGCGCAGCGCGTCGTACTCCGCGCGCTCGGCGTCGGGCATCGGCTCCTCATAGTCCATCGGTGGGCACGTGAGCGTTCCGCCGCGGACGATCGCAGCGGCCGCGCCATGACCGACCGGAATGATCGCGTCGATCTGCGCGAGCCCGCGGAATTCGCGCAGCGTGGCGACGAGCCACGACTCGATTCCGGCCGCGTCGAGCGCGGCGTAACCCGGGCCTTTCACGACTTCGTTGGTGCGGGTCCGGCGCTCGAGCAAAGACCCCGCGTCATCCCAGAGCGAGAGCTTGGTGAGCGTTTTCCCAACATCGAGGACGACCGTGGCCACGTGCGCGAGTCCGACTGCTTTTGATCGATTACTATCGAATTTGATTGCATCATGCTAATCTCTGGGCCGGCTCCCTGTCACCTGCCGGACCGCTCCGGCCGCACCATGAATGAGGTTGTCGAACCCGTCGCCGCCAATCCCGCGACACCCTTCGAGGTGCCGGCGAACCGGTGGTCGGACGCAGCCGCTGCGGCGATGTCCCCCGAGGGACTCCTGCTCTATCGCTCCAACCTTCTCGGCTCGGACCTGACCGTCACCAACTTCGGCGGCGGCAACACCTCGGCGAAGCTCGACGGCGTCGATCCGCTGTCCGGCGCGTCGGTCAAGGTGCTGTGGGTCAAGGGCTCCGGCGGCGACATCGGCTCGATGAAGCTCGACGGCTTCGCCACGCTCGACCTCGAGCTCCTGCTCGCGCTCGAGGCGCGCTATCGCGGCGTCGAGCACGAAGACGAGATGGTCGGCTATCTGCCGCACTGCACGTTCAACCTCAACCCGCGCGCCGCGTCGATCGACACGCCGCTGCACGCGTATCTGCCGTTCGCGCACGTGGATCATCTGCATCCCGACGCGGTCACCGCTCTCGCGGCGTCGAAGAACGGCGAGGCGATCACCAACGAGATCTACGGGCCGAAAGTCGGCTGGCTCGCCTGGAAGCGGCCGGGCTTCGATCTCGGCTTGCGCCTGCGCGACTACGCCGCGACACGCCCGAACCTGCGCGGCGTCGTCATGGCTGGGCACGGGCTGATCTGCTGGGGCGACACCTCGAAGGCCTGCTACGACAACTCGATCGAGCTGATCGCCAAGGCCGCGCGCTATCTCAATCAGAAATTGGCGAAAGCGCCGGCGTTCGGTGGCGCGAAGCAATCGGCGCAACCGGCGGACGCGCGCGCGCGCATCGCGTCGGAGCTCATGCCGCGACTGCGCGCGCTGATGTCGGGCGAGCGCGCCAAGGTCGGCCACTTCAGCGACGATCGCGCCGCGCTCGAGTTCGTCGACAGTCGCGACTTCCGGCGCCTCGCCGCGATCGGCACGTCGTGTCCCGATCATTTCCTGCGCACGAAGATCGCGCCGCTCGCGCTCGACACCGCGCGCATCGACGACGACGCGTACCTGCAGAAGTCGATCGAGGAGTTCCGCCAGGGCTACGCGGCGTACTACCAGCGCTGCGCCAAGCCGGGCGATCCGGCGATGCGCGACGCGAATCCGGTCGTCGTGCTGGTGCCGGGCGTCGGACGCTTCAGCTTCGCCGCCGACAAAACAACCGCGCGACTCGCGGGCGAGTTCTACGGCAACGCCATCAACGTCATGCGCGGCGCGGAGGCAATCGGCGGCTACGTCGGGCTCGACGAGCGCGAGGCGTTCGGCATCGAGTACTGGGCGCTCGAGGAGGCGAAGCTCAAGCGCATGCCGAAGCCGAAGTCGCTCGCGGGCCGCATCGCGCTGATCACCGGTGCGGCCGGCGGCATCGGCTCCGCCACCGCGGCTCGACTGCTGAGCGAAGGCGCGTGCGTGATGCTGACCGATCGCGACGCCGACGCGCTCGGAGCCGTGCGCGAGCGGTTCGAAGCGCAATTCGGCAAGGATCTCGTGCGCGCCACGCGCTGCGACGTGACGTCCGAGAGCGAAACCAACGCTGCGTTCGCGGCGTGCGCGCGCGAATTCGGCGGGCTCGATTTCCTCGTCGCCAACGCGGGGCTCGCTTCGTCGGCGCCGATCGGCGAGACGAGCGCGGCGATGTGGAAGAAGAACTACGACGTGCTCGCCGAAGGCTATTTCCTGTCGTCGAAGGCCGCGTTCGCCCTGATGCGCCAGGGCGGCTCGATCGTGTTCATCGGCTCGAAGAACGCGCTCGCGGCGACGCCGAATGCGGCGGCGTACGCGTCGGCGAAGGCGGCGGCGGTCCACCTCGCGCGCTGTCTCGCGCTCGAAGGTGCACCGCAGGGCATCCGCGTCAACGTGGTCAATCCCGACGCGGTGATCCGCGGCTCGCGCATCTGGGACGGCGACTGGCGGGAGGAGCGCGCCAAGGCCTACGGCATCGACGCCGGCGAGGCGCTCGAAGCGCATTACCGCGCGCGCAGCTTGCTCAAGCGCGAAGTGCTCCCCGAAGATGTCGCCGAAGCGGTGCTGTTCTTCGTCTCGGACGCCTCGTCGAAGTCGACGGGCAACATCCTGAACGTCGACGCCGGCAACGCACAGGCCTTCACGAGATGATCGACGCGACCTTCATCCACGAGCACAACGCGCGCCGCGTCGACGCGCTGCGCGACGAATACGAGAGCCTGGGCCGCGCTCTGCATCGCCGCGGCTTGTCGATCGACGCTGTGAAGCAACGCGTCGCGGCGCTCGAGCTCGCGCTGCCGACGTGGGGCGTCGGCGTCGGCGGCACGCGCTTCGCGCGCTTCCCGATTCCGGGCGAGCCGAGCTGTATCGAAGAGAAGCTCGAGGATTGCGCGGTCGTGCAGCAGCTGTGCCGCATCACGCCGCGCGTGTCGCCGCATTTCCCGTGGGACAAGACCTCCGATGCGCGCGCGCTGCGCGAGCAGGCCGCGGCGCTCGGGCTCGGCTTCGACGCGGTCAACTCGAACACGTTCCAGGACGTGCCCGGCCAGGCGCTCTCGTATCGCCACGGCTCGCTCACGCACACCGACGCGGCAGTGCGCGCGCAAGCGATCGCGCACAACGTCGAGTGCATCGAGATCGGCAAGCAGCTCGGATCGAAGGCGATCACCGTGTGGATCGGCGACGGCACCAACTTCCCGGGCCAACAGTCGCTCGCCGAGTCGCTCGATCGCTATCTCGAATCCGCCGCGAAGATCTACGCCGCGCTCCCCGGCGACTGGCGCATGCTGCTCGAGCACAAGCTCTACGAGCCGGCGTTCTACTCGACGGTGATCTCCGACTGGGGCACCAGCATCCTCTGCGCGCAGCAGCTCGGTCCGAAAGCGCAGTGCCTCGTCGATCTCGGCCATCACGCGCCGTCGACGAACATCGAGCAGATCGTCGCGCGCCTGCACCACTTCGGGAAGCTCGGCGGCTTCCACTTCAACGATTCCAAGTACGGCGACGACGATCTCGATTCCGGATCGATCAATCCGCATCAGCTGTTCCTGGTGTTCAACGAGCTGGTGGAAGCCGAAGCGCGCGCGCCGAAGGATTTCCATCCGGCGTACATGATCGACCAGTCGCACAACGTGACCGATCCGATCG
>DASRHK010000057.1:0-6606 GCA_035650495.1 Nevskiaceae bacterium
TCCCGGATCGAACGGCGCGACGAGCTGGCCGCGCTTGATCAGGTTCGACAGCAGCGGCCATCGCCCGAGCGCGACACCCTGCCCTTCGGCGGCCGCCTGGATCATCTGATCGTAGTGCGAGAAGCCGACGTCGCCGGCGCGCTCGAGGCCTTTCACGCCGTGCGCCTGCAGCCAGGTTTCCCAGTCGAGCCACGGCTCGCGGGGTGAATAGTCGTCGTGCAGGAGGACGTGGTGCCGCAGATCCTCCGGCGTCTTCAGCGGCCGCTTCTTGTCGCGCAGGAGCTCGGGGCTGCACACCGGCATCACTTCCTCGCCGAACAGCTTGATCGCGCCTTTCGGCGCCGCGTCGGGCGCGCAGTAGCGGATGGCGACGTCGATGCGATCGCGCGTCAGGTCGACGAGCTGGTTGTCGGCGGAGATGCGCACGTCGACGCAGGGATTGGCTTCGCGGAATTTCGGCAGTCGTCGGATCAGCCATAGCGATGCGAAGGAGACGATCGTCGTCACCGACAGCGTGGTCGGCACGCTGCTGCCGCGGATCTTGCGCGTGAGCTCACGCATCTGATCGAGCATCGCGCTCGTCGATTTCAGCAGCATCTGGCCTTCGTCGGTGAGCAGCAGCGCGCGATGCCGGCGCTGGAACAGGGGAACGCCGAGCGCTTCCTCGAGCGCCTGCACCTGCCGGCTCACCGCGGACTGGGTGAGGAACAACTCGCCCGCGGCTTTGGTGAAGGACAGATGCCGCGCTGCCGCCTCGAAGCCGAGCAGCAGATCGAGCGGCGGCAGCTCGCGGCGATCAGCCATCGATCCGCCCGGCCTGTGCATTCCCGCCGCGCATGCGAAAGCTGCGAATAAATCGTTTGAGCGCGCCGCAGTCCGCGCCCAGAATCCTCGTCACCTCAACGGATATCGCATGTGCGATGCGCATGCGAAACCTTAGCAAAGGAGCGAGATCATGGACAAGTTCTTCAACGCTTTCGGGTTCGGGTTGGCGGTGCTGCTTGCTTCGACGCTCACCACGCAGTCGCGCAATCCCGCCGTGGAATCGACGTTGGTGCCGACGCCCGCGGTCGTGGTTGCAGATCCGATCGCCGCGCAGGGAAATGCGGCGGTGCGTGAGATCGAGAAAGACGCGCGGGATGCGGCGCGCGCGGCCAAGGCGGCCGCGCTGCCGGAGTTGGTGTCGCTGGAAATCGCGGAGCGGTGAAACGCTAGTTGCGTTTCATCGACTCGAAGAACGCCTGGTTGGTCTTGGTCTGCTTCATGCGATCGATCAGGAGCTCCATCGCCGCGATCTCGTCCATGTCGTGCAAGAGCTTGCGCAGGATCCAGACCTTCTGCAGCTCGCCCGGATCCATCATCAGCTCTTCCTTGCGCGTGCCGGAGCGGTTGATGTTGATCGCGGGGAACACGCGCTTCTCGGAAATCCGACGCTCGAGGTGGATTTCCATGTTGCCGGTGCCCTTGAATTCTTCGTAGATGACTTCGTCCATCTTCGAGCCGGTGTCGATCAGCGCGGTGGCGATGATCGTCAGCGATCCACCTTCCTCGATGTTGCGCGCGGCGCCGAAGAAGCGCTTCGGTTTCTGAAGCGCGTTGGCGTCGACGCCACCGGTCAGCACCTTGCCGGAGCTCGGCGCCACCGTGTTGTAAGCGCGCGCGAGGCGCGTGATCGAATCGAGCAGGATCACCACGTCGCGCTTGTGCTCGACCAGACGCTTGGCCTTCTCGATCACCATCTCGGCGACCTGCACGTGCCGCGTCGCCGGCTCGTCGAAGGTCGAGGCGATGACTTCGCCGCGCACGGTGCGCTGCATGTCGGTGACTTCTTCCGGGCGCTCGTCGACCAGGAGGACGATGAGGTACACGTCCGGGTAATTCGCCATCAGCGACTGCGCGATGTTCTGCAGCATGATCGTCTTGCCGGCCTTCGGCGGCGAGATGATCAGTCCGCGTTGTCCTTTGCCGAACGGCGCGACGAGGTCGATGACGCGAGCCGTGATGTCTTCCGTCGAGCCATTGCCGCGCTCCATCTGGTAGCGCTCGTCCGGGAACAGCGGCGTCAGGTTCTCGAAGTTGACCTTCTTCTTCGAAGCTTCGGGCGGCTCGAAGTTGATCGTGTCGACCTTGAGCAGCGCGAAGTAGCGCTCGTTGTCCTTCGGCGAGCGCACGCGACCCGCGACCGAATCGCCGGTGCGCAGCGAGAAGCGGCGGATTTGCGAGGGCGAGACATAGATGTCATCCGGACCGGCGACGTAGGAGCTGTCGGAGCCGCGCAGGAAGCCGTAGCCGTCCTGGAGGATCTCGAGCACGCCGTCACCGTAGATCTGCTCGCCACGACGGGCGGCGGCCTTGAGCAGCGAGAACACCACGTCCTGCTTGCGCGCACGCGCGATGTTCTCCAGCCCCATCGCCTCGGCCATCTCGATGAGCTCGGCCGCCGACTTGCGCTTCAGGTCGGTGATGTTGAGGACCTTCGCCGGCTCCTGCGGAATCGGCTGGCCGTGCTCGTTGAACTGCTGCGGCGGCTGCTCCTCGATCACCTCGCCGCCGTCGTCCGTGAAATCGTCGACCGGCAACCCTTGATGCTGCTGATGGTGCTGCTGTCCGCCCTGATGATGCGGATTGAAGTTGGGGTTGTGCGGACGGGGCCGGCGACGTGATTTCATGTGGACTCGATTCGCTTGCGGTTAAGCGGTTTTTGCGGTCTGCAGATGAGGTTGGACGAACGCAGCGAGCTGCGCTTTGGCGACGGCGCCGACCTGCGTCGCGGCGACCTGGCCGCCCTTGAACAGGATCAGCGTCGGGATGCCGCGGATGCCGAACTGGCCCGGCGTCTTGGGGTTCTCGTCGACGTTGAGCTTGACCACCTTGAGCTGGCCAGCCGTCTCGCTGGCGACCTGCTCGAGGATCGGCGCGATCATGCGGCACGGGCCGCACCATTCCGCCCAGAAGTCGACCAGCACCGGCACGTTGCTCTTGAGCACGTCCTGATCGAAGGAAGCGTCGGTGACGCGGGAAATGTTTTCGCTCATGGGTGTCTCCAGCGTGATAGGAGGGGGCGCGGTGTGCGCCATTCCTTCAGATGGGATGCCGAACGCGCGCTTCAATACGACAGTCGGGCGCGCGGTGTATTTGTTATTACGACAGAACCTACGGGAATGCGTTCGCGGTTTCGAAGACCCGGCGCCTTGTAGTTTCGCGCCACCACCGCATCAGCAGTTGGCTCGTATTTGAAACGATCTTGCGGGCAGATGCAAGCCAACGCAGCGCGACCGTCAGCACTCTGCGACAATAGCGCGCACATCATGCAAGCGTCCCATCTATCCGACGTCGCGTTCGCGTCGCTCGGTCTTCATCCGAAACTGCTGGCGGGTCTGGAAAAACTCGGCTTCTCGCACTGCACGCCGATCCAGGCTGCCTGCCTGCCGCTCGCGCTGGCCGGTCGCGACCTCGCCGGACAGGCGCAAACGGGCACCGGAAAGACTGCCGCGTTCCTGCTCGCGACCATGCATCACCTGCTCACGCAGCCGCGCCGCGGGCCCGAAGGCCAGCCGCGCGCGTTCATGCTCGCGCCCACGCGCGAGCTCGCGGTGCAGATCTTCAAGGACGCCGAATCGATCGGCGCCGAGACCGGCCTGAAGATGACCGTCTGCTACGGCGGCGCCGGCTACGAGTCGCAGCGCCAGTCGATCGCGAGCGGCGTCGACATCCTGATCGGCACGCCGGGCCGGCTGATCGACTATTTCAAGCAGCAGGTGTATTCGCTCAAGGGCATCGAGGTCGTCGTGCTCGACGAGGCCGATCGCATGTTCGATCTCGGTTTCATCGCCGACATCCGCTATCTCTTGCGCAAGATGCCGCCGCCCGATCAGCGCAAGAACTACCTGTTCTCGGCGACGCTGTCGCATCGCGTGCTCGAGCTCGCCTACGAGCACATGAACAATGCGCAGAAGATCGAGATCGAGCCGGAGCAGGTCACCGCCGAGAAAGTGCGGCAAGGCTTGGTCCACGTCTCCAATGACGACAAGCTGCCGCTCTTGGTCGGGCTGCTGCGCCATCACGATCCGTTCCGCACGCTGATCTTCGTCAACATGAAGGTCGATGCCGAGCGCGTCGAGAGCGCGCTCAAGGCGAATGGTTTCGAAGCCGCGACCCTGTCCGGCGACGTGCCTCAGGGCAAGCGCCTACGGCTGCTGCAGGAGTTCAAGGACGGCAAGCTGCCGATCCTGGTCGCCACCGACGTCGCCGCCCGCGGCCTGCACATCGCCGGCGTCACCCACGTCATCAACTACGACCTGCCACAGGATCCCGAGGACTACGTCCACCGGATCGGGCGGACCGCGCGAGCCGGCGAGTCCGGCGACGCGATCTCGCTCTGCTGCGAGACTTATGTCTACTCGCTGCCGGAGATCGAGCGCTACATCGGCATGCGCATCCCCGCCGTGCCGGAAGCCTCCGGCTGGATGCCGACGGATTACATCGCCCCGCCGAGGGCGCCCCGTCGCAAGTTCCATGGCGGTGGCGGCGGCCGTGGCCACAAGCAGGGTGGCAACGGCGGGGGCCATCGGAACCACCGGCGCCATCGCTGACTCCAATCTCAAGCAGCCGAGATTTTGTCTACGGTTGCACGGAGTTGCGCTAGCCCTGCTATATTCACGTCCATCGCGGGAGGGGCTTTGCGGTAGGACGAGTGCGCATGCGTAACAAGACAGGGATTGCCTCCGGACTCTTCCGGAAGAAAAAGTTCGTCTCGCTGAGCGCGGCGCTGATCGCCGCGGGCTTTGCATTCACTTCCGTCCCAGCAGCGGCCGCCGACGCCACCAAGACGTCCGCGAAGCCGGCTGCGCACAGCAAGTCGAAGCACAAGGCCAAGCATCGCCGCCACGGCAAGCACGCTCGCGTTTATTTCGAGCCGCCGTCCGTCGGCCACACGATGGGCCTGCAAGCCGAAGCCGACGAGCTGAAGCTGAAGTCGAGCGCGGCGCTGGTCCTCGATCAGGAAAGCAACGAAGTCCTGTTCGAGAAGAATCCGCACGCCGTGCTGCCGATCGCGTCGCTGACCAAGCTGATGACGGCGATGGTGGTGCTCGATGCCAATCAGCCGATGGACGAGATCCTCGAGATCTCCGCGGCCGATTCCGATTACGAGAAGCACGTGTCGTCGCGGCTGCGTCCGGGCACGAAGCTCGCGCGCGAGGACATGCTGCTGCTCGCGCTGATGGCTTCCGAGAATCGCGCCGCGTCGTCGCTCGGTCGTCACTATCCGGGCGGGCTGCCGGCGTTCATCGAGGCGATGAACGCGAAGGCACTGTCGCTCGGCATGAAAGACACGCACTACGTCGATCCCAACGGGCTCTCGCACGAGAACGTGTCGAGCGCCGCTGATCTCGCGCGTCTCGTCGCCGCGGCCTACGACAATCCGACCATCCGCGAATTCTCGACGCAGTCGGAGCACACGGTGAAGGTTGGCCGTCGGAAGATGCAGTTCCATACGACCAACGCGCTCGTGCGCGTGCCGCACGATTGGCAGATCGGCCTGCAGAAGACCGGCTTCACCAACGAAGCGGGTCGCTGCCTCGTCATGCAGGCGGCCGTGCAAGGCCGCAACGTCGTGATGGTGTTCCTCGATTCCTACGGCAAGCTCACCCGCTTCGCCGATGCCAATCGCGTCCGTCATTGGATCGAGAACACGACCTTCACGACGCGCCAGGACGTCGTCACGCCGACGCCGACACCCGTGCGCGAGACGACGGTCCCGCCTGAAACCAAGAAGATGTGAGTCGACACGCTTTGAAGACGACGCCGGCCCAGTGCCGGCGTCGTCGTTTCAGGCCGCCGGCAACAGATCCGCCAGGCGATCGACCGACGTGAACTCCGCGATCTCGCGCCTGGGCTGCGTCGAGTCCGGATGGCGGATCGCGACGATCTGACCAATGCCGTACTCGCGCGCCGCGCGCAGCACCGGCAGCGAATCATCGGCGAACAGCACGCGCTCCGGCTCGAACGGATGCGCGATCATCACGCGCTGCCAGAACCGCGGATCCTCCTTCGGCGCGCCGAAGTCGTGCGCGCAGATCACGCGATCGAACCAGCGCGAGAATCCCGTGTGCTCGAGCTTGAGCCGCCAGCTGCGGCCGTGCGCGTTGGTGGCGAGCCAGACCTTGCGGCCGCTCTCGTGCAGCCACCGCAGGAACTCCTCCGAGCCCTGCAGCGGCGCGATGCGATGGCGGATCTCTTCCTTGAGCGCCGCGATGTCGACCTGGGTGACGTCGGTCCAGTAGTCGAGGCAGTACCAGTCGAGCGTGCCCTGCTTCGCGCGGAATTGAGGCACGAGGTGCTCGAGCGCCGACTCGAGCGAGATGCCGTGGCGCTGCGCGTAGCGCTGCGGGACGAGCTCGCGCCAGAAGTGGTTGTCGAACGCGAGGTCGAGCAGCGTGCCGTCCATGTCGAGCAGCACGTGATCGACGCGGCTCCAGTCCACCAGGCTATGCATGGCCTATGATACCGGGCCGCTTCCGACCAACTCCGCAATGCAACCCGCAAAGCTGCTCGATCAGGTCCTCGTCGTCGCGCTCGAGGCCGGTGAGAAGATCATGGAGATGT
>DASRHK010000058.1:0-56236 GCA_035650495.1 Nevskiaceae bacterium
TGCGCGACTCATCCATGAGCCGCGTCCCTCCGGGACTCGCTTCGCTCGCAGCAAATACGTTCCCTACGCATTTGTCACGCAGTCTTGCGCGACGACATCGCACGCATCACGTCGGCCGGCACGTACTTCGACAGCTCGAGCTTGCCGATCTGATTGCGGTGCACTTCGTCGGGTCCGTCGGCGAGGCGCAGCGTGCGCGCCTGCGCGTATGCGTACGAGAGGCCGAACTCGTCGGTGACGCCGCCGCCGCCGTGCGCCTGGATCGCCCAGTCGATCACTTCGCACGCCATGTTCGGCGCGGCGACCTTGATCATCGCGATCTCTTTCGCCGCGACCTTGTTGCCGACGGTGTCCATCATGTAAGCGGCCTTGAGCGTCAGCAGTCGCGCCTGATCGATCTTGATGCGCGCTTCGGCGATGCGCTCCAGCGTCACCGTCTGTGCGGCGACCGGCCTGCCGAACGCGACGCGCGACAGCGTGCGCTTGCACATCTTCTCGAGCGCGCGCTCCGCGAGCCCGATGAGCCGCATGCAGTGATGGATGCGGCCGGGTCCGAGTCGACCCTGCGCGATCTCGAAGCCGCGGCCCTCACCGAGCAGGATGTTCGACGCCGGCACGCGTACGTTCTCGAACAGCATCTCGGCGTGGCCGTGCGGCGCGTCGTCGTAACCGAACACGGGGAGATAACGGACGATCTTGATGCCCTTGGCGTCGGCGGGCACCAGGATCATCGATTGCTGCGAGTGGCGGCTCGCGTTGTTCGGATCGGTCTTGCCCATGAAGATGAAAACCTTGCAGCGCGGATCGACCGCGCCGGAGCTCCACCACTTGCGCCCGTTGATGACGTACTCGTCGCCATCGCGGACGATCTTGCTCTCGATGTTGGTCGCATCCGACGACGCGACGTTGGGCTCCGTCATCGCGAAGCAGGAGCGGATCTTCCCTTCGAGCAGCGGCTCGAGCCACTGCTTCTTCTGCTCCGGCGTGCCGTAACGCTCGAGCACTTCCATGTTGCCGGTGTCGGGCGCGGAGCAGTTGAACACTTCCGGCGACCAGATCACGCGGCCCATCAGCTCGCACAGCGGCGCGTACTCGAGGTTGGTGAGGCCGGCGCCGCGCTCCGACTCGGGCAGGAAGAGATTCCACAGGCCCGCGGCTTTCGCCTTGGTCTTGAGCTCCTCCATCAATTTCGTCGGCTGCCAGCGGTCGCCCTCGGCGACTTCGTCGTGGAAGCGCTTCTCGTTCGGATAGACGTGCTCGTCCATGAACGCGCCGACGCGCTTCAACAGGTCCTTGGTCTTCTGCGAATACTCGAAATCCATCGTCATCTCCTCGACAAAATTTGTTGAACCTTGCGCCAGCCGAGCTCCGCCAGCGGACGCGCTCCCGAAGCTGCTTCGCGAGCGTGCTGATTCGCGGCAGTGCCATCCTTCACGCGACCGCCAATGCCCTGCAGGATCGCCGAGCCGCGGAACAGGTTGTAGGCGAGATAGAAATCCCAATGGTCACGATCGATCCCGCTGCGGCCCGTGGCTTTGCAGTAGGCGTCGATGTAGCTCGGCTCGTCAGGGATGCCGAGCGCGTCGAGATCGATGCCGGCGAGCCCGCGGAAGGTGCCGACGGGAATGTGGCGATTCATGCAGTGGAACGAGAAGTCGGCGAGCGGATGGCCGAGCGTCGACAGCTCCCAGTCGAGCACCGCGACGATGCGCGGCTCGGTCGGATGGAACATCAGATTGTCGAGCCGGAAATCGCCGTGGACGATCGAGGTCTCGTCGTCCTGCGGGATGTTCTGCGGCAGCCACGCCATCAGCTTGTCGGCCGCGTCGATCTTCTCGGTCTCGGAGGCGACGTACTGCTTGCTCCAGCGATCGATCTGGCGCGCGAAATAATTCCCGGGCTTGCCGTAATCGCCGAGCCCGATCCCGGCGTAGTCGACCGTGTGCAGGGCCGCGATCACGCGATTCATCTCGAAGTAGATCGCGTTACGCTCGGCCGGCGTCATTCCGGGCAGCGCCGTGTCCCACAGGACGCGGCCTTCGACGCAGTCCATCACGTAGAACCAGGTGCCGATCACGGACTCGTCGGTGCACAAGCAGTAGGTGCGCGCGACCGGCACGTTGGTCTTACCGAGCGCGGTGATGACGCGATATTCGCGATCGACTGCGTGCGCCGACGCGAGCAGCTTGCCGGGCGGCTTGCGGCGCAGCACGTATTTCTTGCCGCCCGCGGAGAGTCGATAGGTCGGGTTCGACTGCCCGCCCTTGAACTGCTCGACCACCAGATCGCCGGTGAAGCCTTCGACGTTCGCGCGCAGGTATTTTTCCAGCGCACGCTCGTCGAACCGGTGCTTCTCGCGCACCGGCATCGTGCCGACGAAGGTTTGGTCGAGCGCCTCGGTCATGGCATCGGATTGGTCGGCACGCGCTCGTCGAGGATGTCGCGCATGCGCATCTCGACCGCACCTTTGATCTTCTTGTGCGACAGGATGTAGAAGCCGCCCGCCTTCACCGTGTCCATGGTGAGCTTTGCGACGTCGGCGGCGGAGAGCCGGCCCGAGCGCACCGCGTGCAGCACGCGCTCTTCGTACTGTTTCGCCAACGGATTCTTCGCCGCGAGCTCGGGCGGACGATTGCGCTCGGATTCCGCGATGCCGGTGTTGACGTACGCCGGTGCCAGCACCGACACGCCGATCTTCGCTTTCGCGAGCTGAAGATCGTGATGCAGACATTCCGAGAGCGTGACCACGCCGTGCTTGGTCACGCAGTACACCGACGATCCGGGCACCGAGAGCAGGCCGGCGACCGACGCGGTGTTGACGACGTGGCACTCATCGCCCTGCTTCAGCATGCGCGGCACGAAGCTCCTGATGCCGTGGACCACGCCCATCAGGTTGACGTCGATGAGCCATTTCCAGTCTTCGAGCGTCGCCGTCCACGTCGGGCCCGCGACCGCGACGCCGGCGTTGTTGAACAACAGATGCGCCGCGCCGAACTTCTCGTAGGTCTTGTTCGCGAGGTTGTCGACCTGCTCCGGCTTCGACACGTCGCACTTCACGGCAAGCGACTGCGTGCCGGCCTTGAGCATGCCGATCGTCGCCTGCATGCCGGCCTCGTCACGATCGGCGAGCACGACCTTCATGTCTTCGCCGGCGCAGAGGATCGCGAGCTCGCGGCCGAAGCCGCTGGCAGCGCCGGTGATGACTGCAACCTTCCCTTTCAGGTCCTTCATACCGTCGATCCGATCAGCATGCCGCCGTCGACGATCATCTCGAGCCCGGTCGTGTAGCTCGCCGCCGGCGAGCACAGATACAGAACAGCGCCTGCCATCTCGTCGGGTGTCGCCACGCGATGCAGCGAGATCTGCTTCTCGGCTTCCTTGCGGATCTGATCGTTCTGCACGAGCGCACCGGCGAACTTCGTCGCGGTGAGGCCGGGCAACAGCGCGTTCACGCGGATCTTCTTCGCGCCGAGCTCCTGCGCGAACGCCTTGGTCATCGAGATCACTGCAGCCTTGGTGACTGAATAGATGCCCATGAACGCGCCCGGCACGATGCCGGCGACGGACGCCACGTTGACGATCGCGCCGCCGCCCTGCTTTGCCATGCGCTTGCTCGCCTCGACCGACATGAAGAAGTAGCCGCGGATGTTCACGTCGATCGTCTTCTGGAAGGCGGTGACGTCGGTGTCGAGGATCGGGCCGAAGTACGGATTCGCCGCCGCGTTGTTGACGAGGATGTCGATCCGGCCGAGCTTCGCGTCGATCTCCGCCCACAGGTTCTTGATCGCGTCGAGCTCGCCGATGTGGCAGGCGATGACGTCGGCCTTGCCGCCGGCCTTGCGGATCTCGTCGGCGACGCGCTCGCAGTCCGCGGCCTTGCGGCTCGACACGATCACGTGCGCGCCGTGCGACGCGAGCGTCCTGGCGATCGACTCGCCGATGCCGCGCGAGGCGCCGGTGACGAGCGCGATCTTGCCGGACAGATCGAACATCTTTGCGGATGCAGTCATTCCTTGGCCTATCGGTAGGTGATGGATTTCGGCGCGCCGTGCTCGAAGTGCGCGAAGCTGTTCAAGTAGCTCAGCGAGATGCGATCGGGGCGATACAGGAGCTTCGTCACCGATGCGTTCGCGAGCGACCAGGTGAGATTCGCAGTCTGTCGATCGGACAGGCCGAGCACGTGCTGGCAGATCACCGCGATCGGTCCGCCCGAGGTGAACACGAGCACGGATTGCGATGCGCCGGATTCGTCGACCAGCTGCTGCAGGCCGCCGAGGCAGCGCTTGCGGAACTGCGTCCACGATTCGCGGTAGTCGCCGTCGTGCGCGCCGCTCATCCAGCGTTCCATTGCGGCGCGGAACAGCTTCTCCATCGTCGCGTTGGACTTGCCTTCGTCGTGCGCCGCAACTGGATCGCGCTCGCGATGTCGCGTCAGCACGTCCTCGTGATCGTACTCGTCGAATTGCCGGTCGGCGTCGAGCGTCGCCGGACGCTGCGGATCCGGGATGGCGGCGAGACACGCGTCCGCCGTCTGGCGATGGCGCTTCAGGCCGCCGGTGACCACCCGCGTGAACCGGTGCCCGCAGTGCGCGAACCAGCGGCCGAGCACTTGCGCCTGCTCGACGCCGAGCGGCGAGAGCTGGTCGTAGTCGGCCGCGCCGAACGACGCCTGACCGTGGCGCACGAGGTAGAGCTGTCCCATTTGCCGCCAGCGTAGGCGGCTCCCTACAATCATTCAAATGAATATTCCGAATCCGCGCGCATAAGCATGCCTTATGCATCTCTCGCGCATCGACCTGAACCTGCTCGTCGTCCTCGACACCGTCTACACCGAGGGCGGCATCACGCGCGCGGCGGAGAAGCTGCACCTCACGCAGCCGGCGATCAGCCACGCGCTCGGCCGCCTGCGCCGCCTGCTCCAGGACGAGCTGTTCGAGCGCGATGGCCGCGCGATGGTGCCGACGCCGTTCGCGCGCAACCTGATCGGACCGGTGCGCCGCTCGCTGCGCAGCCTCGAGATCACGCTGAACGAGATCGAGTCGTTCGATCCGGGCAAGAGCGAGAAGTGCTTCGCGATCGGCGTGCGCGACTCGCTGGAGTCGACGTTGCTGCCGCCGTTGATGGCCCATGTGAGCGAGACCGCGCCGAACGTCGAGATCAACGCGATCCAGATCGATCGGCGCGACATGGAGTCGGAGCTCGCATCCGGAACGCTCGACGCCGCGCTCGACGTGCTGCTGCCGGTGTCGGACGCGGTGCGTCACGCGCGCATCGCCGGCGATCGCATGGTGATCGTCGCCCGCAAGAATCATCCGAGCGTGCGCTCGCGGCTGTCGCTGGAGAACTATCTCAAGCTCGAGCACATCCTGGTGAGCTCGCGGCGCAGCGGGCCGGGACTCGAGGACGTCGAGCTGTCGCGACTGGGCCTACAGCGGCGCGTGCGCCTGCGCTGCCAGCATTATTTCGCCGCGTGCCGCGTGGTCAGCCAGACCAATTTCATCCTGACCATGCCGGAGCGCTACGCGCGCGTCGCCAACGAGCAGTTCGGCAATCGCATCCTGCCCTTCCCGCTCGAGAAGCCGACGCTCGACGTGCACCTCTACTGGCACTCCAACGTCGACAACGAGCCCGCGAACAAGTGGCTGCGCAAGCAGCTGCGCAGCACGTTCGAGGGCTGATCAGCGGGCCGCGAGGATCCGCGCGGCGCCGTTCGACGCGACCTGCATGCGCACCGATCGGGTCTGCTTCTGCTCGCCGTCGACGTAGAGCGCCACGTCGATCGGATAGACGCCTTCGTCGACGCCTTCGGGCAGCGTGAACTTGAACTGATTCTCGTACTCGCCGCTGCCCTGGATCGTCTGCGCGGTCTTGCGCGAGCGATTGAGCACCTTGCCGTCGGGCGCGCGCATCTCGACCGCCTCTTCGACCTTTGGCGCCGGCGCGTCCTTGCCTTTGACGATCTCGACGTTGCTGACGAGCATCGCCGACGTGCCGCCGGAGATCGCCTTGCCCGGCCGCAACTCGGCCGAGTAGCTCATCACCTGGGTCTGCTCCGGCAACTGTTGCGCGTGCTCCTGCTCGTACTGCTGCTCGACTTGCTGCGCCGAGCGCTTCTGGCGTGTGCTGTAGTTGTAGGCGAGACAACCGAGCGCCCCGAGCGCACCGCCCGCCGCCGCGCCGATCGCGGCACCTGCAGCGCGATTCCCCGAGCCGATCGCTGCGCCCGCCGCTGCACCGATGAGCGCGCCGAGCCCGCCGGTCTTCGCGGCGCTACAGCCGGAGTCCGAGTTGCCCGGATCGCTCGCGCAGCTCGTCGTGAGGAGCACAACTGCAATGAACGTGAGGATTCGCTTCATGGTCCCGCCCCTTAATCGACGCTGATGGCCTTCATCGCGGCTTCGCGCGCGTCCTGCGACTGTTTGAGGAGCTTCTTGGCTTCCGCATTGCCAGGGTCGAGGATCAACGCCGAGTTCGCGTAGGAGATGGCGCTCTTGTACTCCTTTCGCCCGAAGGCTGCTCGCGCCTCTGCGATCATTTTTCGCGCGGCCGCGCGATTGGGCGGCTCGGCGGCGGGCTTCGGCGGCTCGATCGGCGCGGGCTTGGCCTGCTCGACCGGCGCGGGTGGCGGCTCGGCGGGTGGCGGCTCGACCTTGGCCTCTTCCGGCTTTGCGCTTTCCTCGATCGGCGCTTCCGCCTTCGGCGGCTCTGCCTGCGGCGGCTCTGCCTTCGGCTCGGGCTTGGCCTGCTGCACCGGCACTGGCGGCGGCGCGACGGCGACGGGTTCAGCGCTCGGCTTCGGCCACATCAAGTATGCGAGCGCGCCCGCGCCGACGACCAGCACGACCCCGACGACGATGATCGGCAGCACGAGCGCCGCACGCTTGGGTGCCGGCTCCGCGGCGAGCGCGGCCTCCGAGGGTGGCGGTGCAGCCGGCACCGGCTTCGCCGGCGTCGGCACGCGCAACGCGCTGTCTTCGAGCGTCCGGCGAGCGGTCGCAGCGCGCGATTTGCGCAGCGTCTCGGGATCGCCGGGCGTGCCGGGCAACGTCGGCAGCGCGTCGATCAGATCGAGCAGCGCTTGCGCCGACGCGGGCCGATCGCTGGCCTCTTTCGCAGTCATCCTGTCGACGAGCGGCTGCAGCACCGCGAGCTCGGGCGGCAGACGAGGCGTCGGCTCCGACACGTGCGCCATGATCAGCGCGATCGCCTCCTCGCTCTCGAACGGCGCCTTGCCGGTGAGCATCTCGTAGAAGACGATGCCGAGGCTGTAGAGATCGGTGCGCGCGTCGACCGGCTTCGCGCGCGCCTGCTCGGGGCTCATGTACTTCGGCGTGCCGATCGTCGCGCCCGTCGCCGTCGCGCCGGTCGTGCTGCCGAGCACTTTCGCGATGCCGAAATCGGTGAGCACCGGCAAGCCGCGCTCGTCGAACACGACGTTCTCGGGCTTGACGTCGCGATGCACGAAGCCGGCGCCGTGCGCTTCGATGAAGGCCTCGGTGAGCTCGCGCAGGATCGCGACCGCTTCGGCCGGTGCCATGCCGCGCTTGATGCGATCGCGCAGGTCGCCGCCGGTGAGCAGGCGCATCGAATAGAAGTGATAGCCGGCTTCGTGGCCGACCTCGAAGACCGTGACGATGTTCCGGTGCGACAGCCGCGCCGCGGCGCGCACTTCGGTCTCGAAGCGCGCGATGAGACCCGGGCTGCGCTCGAGCTCCGGCGGCAGGATTTTCAGCGCGACGCGCCGGCCGAGCTTGTCGTCCTCGGCTTCGTAGACGTCGGCCATCCCGCCCGAGCCCAGCTTCCGCACGATGCGGTAGTGGCCGACGAGCGCTCCCGCTTCCAGATCCGGCATCGAGCAACTATGCCGGAATTTTCGCGTCGCGCGTTATTTCGTGGTGCGCTTCTGGACGGCGTCCGCGGTGAAATAGCCCGGCGGGAAGCGCACGGTCAGATCGTTGGGCTTGTCCTCGTTCGCCGCCGCCGTGACGAAGTACCGGCCCGAATCGAAGTGGTAGATGATCTCCGGGATCGTCGTGCCGGCCAGGATGTTCGGCGCCCACACGTAGTGACCTTCCTGGAACTGATACAGCTGGTCGCGCTTGTCGTAGTCGTCGACCGCGACGATGTTCCAGCCGTCCTCGTCGACGTACATCACGCGCTTCTTGAAGGTGTGATTGGTGCCGGCCTTCAGGTTCGCCTCGACCACCCAGACGCGATGCAGCTCGTAACGCGGGATGTCCTGGTTGAGATGCCGCGGCGCGATCATCTGCCGGAACTTCGTCTTCGGGCCGGCGAGGATGTAGCCGTCGTACGGCACGTACATCTCCTTCTTGCCGACGAGCTTCCAGTCGTAGCGCTCGAGCACGCCGTTGAACATGTCGACCTGGTCGTAGAACTGGTGACCGTCGGTGCCTTCGTACGGATTGTCGCAGCACACCGTCGGCGCGCGGCGGATGCGTCGCAGTCCCGGGGAGTACAGCCACGCGGCGCGACCTGCCGCGCCGGTGCCCGCTTTCTCCTGCACGAGGATGTAGGTGCCGGCGATGCGCGGCGGCGAGATCGTGCGCGAGAGATAGAACAGGAACTCGCCGTGATCCTTGGTGAGCGGCACCGGATGCTCGTGCGACGCGTAGTGGAACTCGACGTCCTCGACGATCTTGGTCTGCTGGTACTGGCCGCTCTGCTGCACGATGAACTGGTTGTTGTAGCGCGTGACCGCTTCGCCGCGCCATTTGAGCTTGTGGTTCCAGATCGGCTCGGCGCCGGTCTTCGGGATCGGGAACGGGAAGCCGAGCTTGCAGTTGTTCGGCGTGTCGGTGCCGATCATCTCGCAATTCACCGCGTTCTCTTTGGTCGCGGCGTAGATGAAGTCCGGCCACCCGACGTTCCGATGCGTCACGTAGACGTTCATCTTGTAATCGGGATACGTCTTCAGCAGGTACTTGTGGCCTTCGGTGAGCTTGTCGGCGTACTGGGCCATGTTCGCCGGCGTGATGGTGAACTTCGGCTTCTCCGCGTCGATCTCGGGGAAATCCGGATATTCGCCGGAGAGCGAGCCGCGCTGAGGAGCCGGCGTCCAGGCGGGGATGGAGCCGTCCTTGTTGCCCGCCTTCTCGGCGCCGACCGGCGTCAGCTCCTGGCCCAGCTTGGCCGCTTCCTGCGGCGACACCTTCGCGCCGGCCGCGCCGGCGAACGCGCCGAGCGCCAACGCCGCGCCGAGCACCATCGCAGCTTTCTGATTCACGCTGTTTTCTCCGTCCTGGGTGTGGGCGCCGCGCGCCACTGTGGCAGACTTTGGACCGCTCTATACTCGCAGCGGTTCGGACGGATTCGGATTCGTGTGAACACCACCTCAGGCAAGGGCGGCCGTGCGCAGGATGCGCTGGCGCCGGTCATCGACCAGATCCGCTCGCAACTCGAGGCGAGCATGGGCACTTTCCTGGATCGCGCCCAGAAGAGCCTGAACGACGCGTGGCCGGGAATCCCCGAATTCCGCAAGCAGGACCAGATCCGCTATTCGGCGAGCTGGCTGCACACCAACAAGCCCCGGATCCTGTCGGCGCTGCATCTGCGCCTGATCAGCGCGCTGAGCGCCGTGCCGGAAGAGAACAAGATCCCCGAAGACCTGGGCGAGCTGCGGCTCATGGATGCCGACACGCTGTCCGCGCATCTGATCCGCTCGCGCATGGTGAGCCGTGTGATGGAGCGCGGCCGCAACGATCTCGCCGCGCTGGAGATGCGCTTCGAGGATCTGCAGCGGCGCGGCGGCACCGTCAACGGTCGCGCCCTCAATCCCGGCGCGCTCGCGGACGGCTTCCTCAACGCGCTGAAAGACCTTCAGGTCCCCACCGACGTGCAGGCGGTGCTGCTCGACGTCTACGGCGATCAGGGCGTGCAGCTGCTGGTCGAGTTCTATCAGCACGTCAACCAACTGCTCATCGATCGCGGCGTGCTGCCGGAGCTCAAGATCGCGCCGCGCGTCGCGTTCCATCGGCCGAGCTCGAGCGCAACCAGCGCATCCAGCGCATCGAGCGCGCCCAGCACGTCGAGCACCGGTTTCGATCCGGGCGCAGGCGCAGAGCCGCCGCCGCTGCCGGATGCGCGCGCGCAAGTCGTGCAGCAGCTGCTCGAGCAGGTCTCGCGCGGTGAATGGCAGCCAGGACTGTTCCGCCAGCTCCTCGAGTGGCAGTTCGCGCAGTCGGGCGGCGGCGATGGGGCGGCGATGACCGGCGGCGCGATGCCGCTGCCGCCAGCCGGGATGCCGATGGCGCCGGGCGGTGTCGCCACGGCGACGCCCGCGCATGCGGCGACGCAAGCGATCGCCTCTTCGCTCGCGGTCGGCGGCGACCGTGCGGGCGTGCAAGTGCCCGGGATCCCCGTCGCGGTGACGGTCGACGCGATCCGCGATCTCGCCGGGCTCTTGTCGCCGATGATCTTCGTCGATCCGCACGCGCTCTCGCGCGAGCAGAACAAGGCGATCGACAAGCTCGAGTCGCAGTCGTTCGAGCTGTTGCGCGACGAGCGCATCAGCCCGCGCGTGCGCTCCGAGCTGTCGCGCCTGATTCCCGCGCTGCTGTCGGCGCAGCTGTCGTTCCCCGGAACCTTCGGCGCGCCCGACAACCCGCCGCGCGTGTTCGTGCGCCAGCTCGCGCTGCTCGGCTATCGCGATCACGAATTCCCGCTGGCCGACTTCGACGCCGTGCGCGTCGTCGTCGACCGCATCCTCGCCGAAGAAGGACGCGAGGTCGAAAGCTTTCGCAGCGGCGCCGACGTGCTCTACACGCTGGCGCGCCAGGAAGTGAAGCGCCGGATCGCCGCAGCCGCCGAGGAGCGCGCGAAGAAGGCGGCGCTGGCGGCTTCGAGCCAAGCGCCGACCACGCCGACGCCGGAAGCCGAGCCCGCTGCGCCCGCGAATCCGGAGGATCTCGCCCGCCACGAGCGCGATGCGTTCATCGCGGAATCGCGGCATCAG
Organism: Nevskiaceae bacterium; assembly: GCA_035650495.1. Lineage (GTDB taxonomy): Bacteria > Pseudomonadota > Gammaproteobacteria > Nevskiales > Nevskiaceae > DASRHK01. Next base: position 10,973 of record DASRHK010000058.1, read on the forward strand.
GTCGCCCTCGAGCTGTCGGATCGGGCCGCCGGCATCGAGCTCACGCCGCCCGCGGCGGAGTTCATCAAGCAGGTGATCGGCCCATGGATGATGTCGCGCTACCAGAAGTACGGCGCCGACAGCCAGCAGTGGAAGGATGCACGCGCGTTCGCCACGCGCTTCTTCGAAGCGATCCAGCCCGCGAGCGACGATGCGGAGCAGCTTCACAAAGAGGCGCTCCGCCGGCGCGTGCTGCTCGAGGCGCGCCTGCATTCGCAGCGAACGGTGCCGGTCGCGCAGGGCGATCAGCTCATCGCCAATCTGGAGCGCCACCTGCTGAGCTTGGGGATCGTGCCGCTCGAGCAGCGCCTGAAATCAGCCGGCCGCACGACCCCGATCGACTTCCTGCGTGAGCTCCCGCGCGCGCTCGCCTAGGCGATCGGCGCGTAGCGCGATTCCAGCACGAGGTCCGGCAGCAGCGTCTGATATTCGACGTGCGTCGAATGCTCCTGCGTCTGCCAGCCGCGACCTTCGTTCTCGCGCATGTAGGCGAGGTAGTCCGGCGCGCCGGGGAACTTGATGTTGTCGGCGACCACGATCGCGCCGGGCTTCAGCCAGCCTTCGTCGAGGATGCGCTTGAGGTCGGGCAAGTAGGCATCCTTCGCGTGATCGACGAACACGAAGTCGACGCTGCCCGCCGCGAATCCATGCTGCTCGCGCAACGCCCGCACGGTCTTGCCGCCATCGCCGAGCGTGCCGACGACGACGGTGATGCGATCGGCGACGCCCGCGTGCGCATGGATGCGACGCGCGATCTCCGCGTTCGCCGGATTGAACTCGATCGACCACACGTGCGCCGCCGGGGCGGTGACGGCCAGGCGGAGCGAGCTGTAGCCGCAGTAGGTGCCGAGCTCGAGAATCCGCTTCGGCGCGGCGCGCTTCACGGCGGCGTCGAGGATCGCGCCCTTCTCGTCGCCGACGTTCATCATGAAGCTCTGGTCGTAGCAGAACTGGTCGATCGCGCGGATCGCATCGACCGGATCGCCTTGGCGCGCGTTTGCGAGCACGTGCTGCGCGAGCCGCTCTTCGCGACCGTCGCCGACCTGCCATTCCTTGAACAGATGCTTCGCGTTGAAGCCCATGCGCAGGAACGACAGCCGCAGGAACGGGACTTTCTTCCAGAATGCCGCCGCCATGATCAAGCCGCCTTCGGCAGCGCCTGCGGGCTCGGCAGCATCTGGCGGATGAAGGCCTCGCACTCCGGACGATCCATGTAGCGCGGCACCGCGTAGTAGAGGTGCGCCTCGAACAGCGCCTTGCCGGTGATCTCCGGGATGTCGCTGTCCTTGAGCTTCTCGACGTGCTTCGGGATCCCGAACTGGGCATTCATCGCACGCACGCGCGCGATGAACTTGTCGGCGAGCTCGGCGTCGGTATCCCCGCCCTTGTGCAGGCCGCTCGCACGCGCGAGCTCCGCCAATCGCGCCGTGCAGTTGGGCTTCGAGAAGTCGAGCACGTACGGCAGGATGATCGCGTTCGCGAGCCCGTGCGGCACGTGATAGTAGGCGCCGAAGTTGTGCGCGATCGCGTGGACGTAACCGACACCCGCGGTGGTGAACGCCACGCCGGCCTTGAACGACGCGAGCGCCATGTTCTGGCGCGCCTCGACGTCCGTGCCGTTGGTGAAGGCGATCGGCAGGTTCTTCATGATCAGCGACGTCGCTTCGAGCGCTTCCCGGTCCGTCATGCGCGTGTGATTGCGCGAGATGTACGCCTCGACCGCGTGCGTGAGCGCATCCATTCCGGTCGCGGCCGTGATCGGCGGCGGCAGGCCGGTCATCAGCGCGCCGTCGAGCGCTGCGGCGAGCGGCACCAGGCGCGGCGACATGATCGCGAACTTGCGCGTGGTCGAGGGATCCGACACGACCGCCGCGATCGTCACTTCCGATCCGGTTCCCGCCGTGGTCGGCACCGCATACATCGGCAGCAGCTTGAACGCGACGCGCATCAAGCCCGACATGTGCACGATCTTGTACGGATTGGTCGCGCGCGCGGCGATGACCTTGGCGGCGTCGATCGACGAGCCGCCGCCGATCGCGAGGATCGCCGTGCAGCCTTCGCGCTTCAGGATCGCGAGCCCATTCTCGATCTGCTCGATGGTCGGATTCGGCAGCACGCCGTCATAGACGACGAACGCCACGCCGAGCGCGGCGAGCTTGTCCTGCATCGGCTTGATCAGGCCGATCTTCACCAGCATCGCGTCGGTGACGATCAGCAGCTTCTTCACGCCAGTGCCGGCGATGTGCTCGCACAGCTTCAGCGACGAGCCCGGCCCCGTGAACAGCTGCGGCTGCTGGAAGAACAGCAGCGGTGTGGCGATCTTCAGCAGGAATTGCCAGATCTTGAAAATGACGACCTTAATGGAGAATGGGATCATGGCCGGGGCCCCCAAGAACCTTGCGGAGTGCGGATTATGACGCAGCTCGAAGTCCGCGCCGGCAGCATCATCGCCCTCAGGCTGTTCGACGTCGCCTTCGCGATCGACCTGCCGCGCGTGGAAGCGCTTTGGGCCCAGCGCGCGGGCCCCGCGCCCAGCCGCAGCAAGCTGACCGCGACGCCCGCGAAGGCGGTCGCCTTCGACGTGCCGCCGGTCAACCTCGTGCTCGATCCGGTCGACCTGCGCATCGAGAAGCAGGAGAGGACCGCGCAGATCACCGCGCGCGTCTACGACTTCGGCGTGATCGTCATCGCGCTGCGCATTCCGGTCAGCGGCCGCGACTGGCCCGGGTTCACCCAATTCGTCAACGCGGTCGACGAATCGATCGGGCCGCTGGCCGACATCGACTTGTGGAATGTGCTGCTCGCGAAGCTGCACGCGCTGCTGGCGCCGGCGATGGTCCGTCCCACGCGCTCGAACCTGCAGGAGGACTACCTGCTGGCGGTCGTGAACCAGTGGAGCGAGCCGATCAGCGCCGCGGAGCTGCAGGAGCAGATCGACCTCGCTGCGGTGCTCACCGGCGAGCGACGCCCGCTCGCGGAAGAGACGCGGCGCGATCTGCTGCGCCAGCGGTTCTCGTACTACCCCGACGATCTGGTCGCGCTGAACTGGGATCGGGCGTTCATCTATGAGCCGCGCGGCGACTCCGACGTCGAGGATGCGCTCGAGGTCGCCAACGCACAGCTGCTCGAGATGCGTTACTACGACGAGCTGCTCGACGACGAGCTGCCACGGATGTACGACCTCGTCGAAGCGACGCGCCGCACGACCTATCTGCTCGCATCGCGCCGATTCGCCGCGCTCGCGCGAAGGCTCTACGGTCTCGTCGCGGAGGTCACCGAGCTCACCGAGAAAGTCGACAACGCGCTGCAGGTCACCGAGGACGTCTACCTCGCGCGCGTCTATCAGGCCGCGCTCGAGACGCTGCGCGTGCCGAAGCTCAGCGCCGCGGTCGATCGCAAGCTCGCGATCATCCGCGACACCTACACGGCGCTCTATGACGAAGCTTCCGCGTCCCGCGCGGAGCTGCTCGAGATCACGATCATCGGCTTGTTCGTCTTCGAGATCGTGCTGGCCCTGATAAGATGATGCGCATGCAAGGCGTGACCTCGATGTGGATGGGCATTGCAGCTCGAATTACGAGCGGCTGCACCCTGCCCGCCCTCCCCACATCGAACCGAATGCCTCGCCATGCGACCCGAACTGCCGACCCGCTGTCTCCTCACCGTCGAAGCCGAAGCTGATCCCCAGCTTCCCCGCCGCATCCTCGACGTCTTCGCAGTCCGCTCCCAGCTTCCCGCTTCGTTCGCGATGCGCTGCCGCGCGGAAGATCGCCTGGAGATCGAGATCGAATTGCTGGATATCGACGAAGGCGCCGCTGATCTCCTGCGTCATCGGATCCTCAAGATCCCGACCGTGATCGGCGCGTGGCGCACCTGGCGCAGCTGAAAACGCATCGGCCCGCTTTCGCGGGCCGATGGTGAAGCATTGGCTGGGAGACTAGGACTCGAACCTAGATAAGCAGAGTCAGAGTCTGCTGTCCTACCATTAGACGATCTCCCAGTGGGATCGAATCCAGGTTTAGACCGCTTAGCGCTTCGAGTACTGCGGCGCGCGGCGGGCTTTGTGGAGACCGACCTTCTTGCGCTCGACCTCGCGCGCGTCGCGCGTGACGAGTCCGGCAGCGCGAAGCGTCTTGCGCAGGCCTTCGTCGTAATCCATCAGCGCGCGCGTGATGCCGTGGCGGATGGCGCCGGCCTGACCGGTCGGGCCGCCGCCGGCGACGGTGACGAGCACGTCGAAGCGGCCGAGCGACTCGGTCAGCTCGAGCGGCTGGCGCACGAGCATGCGCGAGGTCTCACGTCCGAAGTACTCCTCGGGCGTCTTGCCGTTGATGGTGATCGCGCCCTTGCCGGGCTTGATGAACACGCGGGCCGCTGCGGTCTTGCGGCGGCCGGTGCCGTAGTTCTGTTGAGTCTGGGCCATGTCGGTCGCCGGTTAAGAGAGTTTGATGGTTTGGGGCTGCTGCGCCGTGTGCGGATGCTCCGCGCCGGCGTAGACCTTGAGCTTGCGGAACTGGGCGTAGCCGAGCGGGCCCTTGGGCAGCATGCCCTTCACGGCCTTCTCGATGACGCGCTCCGGATGATCGGCGAGCATGTCGCCGAGCTTGGTCATCCTGAGGCCGCCCGGATACTCGGTGTGGCGGTAGTAGATCTTGCCCTCGAGCTTGTTGCCGGTCGCACGCACCTTGGCTGCGTTGATCACGACGACGTAGTCGCCGGTGTCGCAGTTGGGCGTGTAGTCGGGCTTGTGCTTGCCGCGCAGGCGGCGGGCGATCTCGGTGGCGAGGCGGCCCAGGACCTGGTCCGCAGCGTCAATCACGACCCAGTCGCGCTTGACGGTCTCGCTATGAGCGAAGACGGTCTTCATGCTTCACATCCTTCGGTAGTTATAGTTCAGTGACTGGTACTGCTGGTCACCTCGGGGCGCGCATCTTAAAGGAAGGCGCCGCAGCCCGCAATGGTCAGCTTTTAGCCACCGAAGGCGATCTTGGCCTGCAGGTTGGGGCTGGAATCGGCCGTCGACAGCGCCTCTTCCATGCTGATCTCGCCGCTGCGGTAGAGCTTGAGCAGCGCGTCGTCGAAGCTCTGCATCCCGGCGTCGCTCGACTGCGACATCGCCTCGCGGACCTCGCCGATGCGCTTGCTCATGATCAGGTCGGTGATGAACGGCGTGTTGATCATCACCTCGATCGCGGCGGTGCGGCCGCCGAGCTTCCGGCGGACCAGGCGCTGGGAAATGATCGCCTTGAGGCCGAGCGCCAGGTCCATGTAGACCTGCTCGCGCGCTTCCTCGGGGAAGAAGTTGATCACGCGCTGCAGCGCCTGGGCGCAGTTGGTCGCGTGCAGCGTGGCCATCGCGAGGTGGCCGATGTTCGCGAGCTGCAGGCACTTCTGCATCGTCTCCTGCGAGCGCGCCTCGCCGACCAGGATCACGTCCGGCGCTTCGCGCAGCGCGCTGTGCAGCGCCATCTCGAACGAGACGGTGTCGATGCCGACCTCGCGCTGGTTGACGATGCACTGCTTGTTCGGGTGCACGAACTCGATCGGGTCCTCGATGGTGAGGATGTGGCCGGGCTCACTCTCGTTGCGATGGTTCAGCATCGCGGCGAGCGACGTCGACTTGCCGCTGCCGGTCGCGCCGACCATCAGGATCAGTCCGCGCTTGAGCATCGACAGGCTCTTCAGCGACTCGGGCAGCTTCAGGTCGTCGAGCCGCGGGATCTTCTCCGGCACGCGGCGCAAGCACATCGAGAGCTTGCCGCGCTGATGGAACGCATTGACGCGGAAGCGGCCGAGGTCGGGCAGATCGATCGCGAAGTCGAGCTCCCACTTCTCCTTGAGCGCGACCTTCTGGCCGTCCGTGAGCACGGAGAACACGAGCTCGCGCGCCTGATCGGCGGACAGCGGGCTGCGTCCGACCGCCATCGTCGTGCCTTCGACCTTCATCGCGACGGCGGCGCCGGCGGAGAAGTAGAGGTCGGACGCTTCCTTCTCCGCGGCGAGGCGAAGATAAGGAAGGATCAGCTTGGTGCGGACGTTCTCGGAGGGACTGAGCGTGGCCATTGAGTGAGTGATGTCCTTATCGGCGCATGATCTGGCCGGCTTCTTCCTTCTTCTCGACCTTCAAGCCCTTCACGAACTCGTCTTCCATCAGGTTGCGCTTGGCGCGCTTGCTGTCGAGCTTGATCCTGAGGCGCAGCTCGTTCTGCGAGTCCGCGTTCTTGATCGCGTCTTCGTAGCTGATCAGGCCGTTCTCGAACAGGCCGAACAGCGACTGGTCGAAGGTGACCATGCCCATCTCGGCGGAGCGGCCCATCACTTCCTTGATCTCCGCGAGCTCGCCCTTGGCGATGAGATCGGCGATCAGCCCGGAGTTGAGCATGATCTCGACGGCGGGCACGCGGCCGGTGCCGTCCTCCTTCGGGATCAGGCGCTGCGAGATGATGGCGCGCAGATTGAGCGACAGATCGAGCAGCAGCTGGTTGCGATGCTCGGCCGGGAAGAAGTCGATGATGCGGCCGAGCGCCTGGTTCGAATTGTTCGCGTGCAGCGTCGTCAGCACGAGATGTCCGGTCTCCGCGAAGCGGATCGCGTACTCCATCGTCTCGCGTGTGCGCACCTCGCCGATCTGGATCACGTCCGGCGCCTGGCGCAGGGTGTTCTTCAGCGCGTTCTCCCAGTTCATCGTGTCGAGACCGATCTCGCGCTGATTGACGATCGAGTTCTTGTGCACGTGCACGAACTCGATGGGATCCTCGATGGTGATGATGTGGTCCTTCGACTTGCCATTGCGATGGCCGACCATCGCGGCGAGCGTGTTCGACTTGCCCGAGCCCGTCGCGCCGACCAGGATGACCAGGCCGCGCTTGTACATGACGATGTCGGCGATGCGCGGCGGCAGATTGAGCTGCTCGAAGGACGGGATGCGCGATTCGATCGAGCGGATCACGCAGGCGACCGCGCCCTGCTGGATGAACGCGGAGCAGCGGAAGCGGCCGATGCCCGGCGGCGCGATCGCGAACTGGCACTCGTTGTTCGACTCGAACTCCTTCATCAGGCGATCGTTCATCAACGAGCGCACGATGACCGCGGTGTCCTCCGACGTCAGCACCTTGTCGGTCACCGAAGTGACCTCGCCGTGCACCTTGAACGCCGGCGGGAAGCCCGCGGTGACGAGCAGGTCCGAGGCCTCCCGCTGGCGCATCTGCGTGAGCAGGTAGTGCACCAGCTTGATAGCTTGATCGCGATCCATCGTGTCCCTCCCCGCTCTTCTTTAGAGAGCGAAATCCTTCGGGCTCTTCGAGTACACCCGCGCTTCGTTGATGTCGATGACGCCCTTGCGGCACAGCTCCTTCAGGTGCTGGTCGAGCGTCTGCATGCCGTCCTTCTGGCCGGTCTGGATCGCGGAGTACATCTGCGCGACCTTGTTCTCGCGGATCAGGTTGCGCACGGCGTCGGTGCCGATCAGCACCTCCCACGCCGCGGTGCGGCCGCCGCCGCGCTTCTTCAAGAGCGCCTGCGCGATCACCGCGACGAGCGAGCCCGAGAGCATCGCGCGCACCATGTCCTTCTCGGCCGCGGGGAAGACGTCGATGATGCGGTCGATCGTCTTCGACGCCGAATTGGTGTGCAGCGTGCCGAACACGAGGTGTCCGGTCTCCGCGGCCGTGAGCGCGAGACGGATCGTCTCCAGATCGCGCATCTCACCGACGAGGATGGTGTCGGGATCTTCGCGCAGCGCCGAGCGCAGCGCTTCCGAGAAGCCGAGCGTGTCGCGGCCGAGCTCGCGCTGGTTGATCAGGGAGCGCTTCGGCAGGTGCACGAACTCGATCGGGTCCTCGACCGTGAGGATGTGGCTGTGCTCGGACTCGTTGATGAAGTCGATCATCGCGGCGAGCGTGGTCGACTTGCCCGAGCCGGTCGGGCCCGTGACCAGGCACAGCCCGCGCGGCAGCTGGCAGATCTCCTTGAAGACGGGCAGCGCGCCGAGGGTCTCGAGCGGGATGACCTTGTCGGGAATCGTTCGGAACACAGCGGACGCGCCGCGCTGCTGATTGAATGCGTTGACGCGGAAGCGCGCGACGCCGGGGATCTCGAACGAGAAGTCGACTTCCAGGAACTCCTGCCACAGCTTGCGCTGCTTGTCGTTCATGATGTCGAACACCATGTCGTGCACTTCCTTGTGCTGCAGCACGGGCAACGACACGCGCTTCATGTCGCCGTCGACGCGCACCATCGGCTCGACGCCGGCGGACAAGTGCAGATCCGAGGCACCCTGCTTGACCGAGAATGTCAGCAATTGGGCGATATCCATCAGTTCTCCCGACTAAGCCCCGAAAACGGTTCCGACCCTGGGTTTGATACACACTATCGGCAATCTCCCGCAGCGGCAATATGGGCTAAGCCTTGGACGACATTGGCGCTAACGTCGCCGCGGTGCGCGAGCGGATGGCCGCCGCCTGCAAGGCCGCAGGGCGGCCGGCCGATGCCGTCCGTCTGCTCGCCGTCACCAAGACCTTCGGCGTCGAGGCGATCGCACAGGCCATGGCGGCGGGCGTCTGCGAGTTTGGCGAGAACTACCTCCAGGAGGCAGTGGCAAAAATCTCCCGGTTGCCGCGCGAGGCCGTCACCTGGCATTTCATCGGCCCGATCCAGTCGAACAAGACCCGCGGCATCGCCGAGACCTTCGACTGGGTGCACGGCATCGATCGCCCGAAGATCGCTCAGCGCCTGTCGGACCAGCGACCCGCCGACCTGCCGGCGCTGCAGGTGTGCGTGCAAGTGAACATCTCCGGCGAAGCGAGCAAGTCCGGCTGCGCGCCCGAGGAAGCGGAATCCCTCTGTCGCGCGGTCGCGCAGCTGCCGCGCCTGACGCTGCGCGGCCTGATGGCGATTCCGGCGCCGGAAGAGAGCGGTCGCGACGTGCGCGCCGATTATCGAAGGCTGCGCGAGCTGTTCGATCGGCTGCGACGATCCGGACTGCAACTCGATACACTTTCCGCCGGCATGTCGCACGATCTCGAGATCGCGATCGAGGAAGGATCGACGCTCGTGCGCATCGGCACCGCCATCTTCGGGGAGAGATCGTGAGTCAGGACCAAGCCAAGCGCGCGGCCGCGGAAGCTGCGCTCAAGTACCTCGTGCCGGGCGAGCCGCTCGGCGTCGGCACCGGCTCGACGGTGAACTTCTTCATCGACATGCTCGCCAGACATCGCGACGAGATCCCCGCCGCGGTCTCATCTTCGGAAGCGAGCACTGCGAAGCTCAAGGCGATCGGCATCAAGGTCGACGATCTCAACATGGTCGGCTCGCTGTCGATCTACGTCGACGGCGCCGACGAAGCCGACGAGAACCTGCGACTCATCAAGGGCGGCGGCGCGGCGCTCACGCGCGAGAAGATCGTCGCGGGTGCGTCGCGAAAATTCGTCTGCATCGCCGACGAGTCGAAGCTGGTCAAGGTGCTCGGCAAGTTCCCGCTGCCGATCGAAGTGATCCCGATGGCCCGCAGCTTCGTGTCGCGGGAGATGATCAAGCTCGGGGGCGTGCCGAAGTATCGCGAAGGCGTCGTCACCGACAATGGCAACCAGATCGTCGACGTGTCGGGGCTGTCGATCACCGATCCGGTCGGGCTCGAGTCGAAGATCAGCCTGATTCCGGGCGTCGTCACGGTCGGGCTCTTCGCGCATCGTCCCGCGGATGTGCTGCTGCTCGGATCGCCCAACGGGGTGCGCGAGATCAAGCCGCAGAAATAAGAAGGCCGGCTACGTGGCCGGCCTTCGTCTCCCGTTCCCTGTGCCCCAGAACTCCGTCAGTGCACCTTCCGCGATTTGCCCAGCAGATGCTCGGCGGACTTATGCGCCTTGCCGCCGCCGCCACGCCAGCCACCGCCTTGATGCTTGCCCGGCCATGACGGCCGTCCGTGCTGCTGCTGGCGATGCTGGCCTTGGCTCTGGCGATGCTGGTGGTGCTGATTCTGCTGCTGCGGCTGTCCCGTGCCGGGCTCGAAGCCCGCGATCACCGTCGACGGCAGCGTGCGCTTGATGAGGTTCTGGATCGCGCGCAGCTCGTTCTTCTCGTCGGGGCTCACGAGCGACACCGCCTCGCCGCTCGCGCCCGCGCGACCCGTGCGGCCGATGCGGTGCACGTAATCCTCGGGGACGTTCGGCAGCTCGAAATTCACCACGTGCGGCAGCTGATCGATGTCGAGCCCGCGCGCCGCGATGTCGGTCGCGACCAGCACGCGGATACGATTCGCCTTGAAGTCGGCGAGCGCGCGCGTGCGCGCACCCTGCGACTTGTTGCCGTGGATCGCGGCGCAGACGATGCCGCGCTTCTCGAGCTGCTGCGCGAGACGATTGGCGCCGTGCTTGGTGCGGCAGAACACCAGCACCTGCTCCCAGTCTTCGGTCGTGATCAGGTGCGCGAGCAGCGCGAGCTTGCGCGACTTGTCGACCTGATAGACCTGCTGATCGATCAGGTCGACCGTGGCGTTGCGCGGCGCGACTTCGACGGTCGCGGGATCGCGCAGGATGCCGTGCGCGAGCTTGCGGATGTCGTCGGAGAACGTCGCCGAGAACATCAGGTTCTGGCGCTCACGCGGCAGCGCGCCGATGACACGACGAATGTCATGGATGAAGCCCATGTCGAGCATGCGATCGGCTTCATCGAGCACCAGGATCTGGAGGTGGCGCAGGTCGACCGTGCGCTGCTGCATGTGGTCGAGCAGGCGGCCCGGCGTGGCGATGACGATGTCGACGCCGCGCCTGAGCTGATCGATCTGCGGATTGATGTTGACGCCGCCGAACACGACCGCGCTCTTGAGCTCGGTGTGACGGCCATAGTTGCGGACCGACTCGGCGACCTGCGCCGCGAGCTCGCGCGTCGGCACGAGCACGAGCGCACGCACGACGCGATGGCCCTGCGCGGGTTGCGCGGAGAGCTTCTGCAGGATCGGCAACACGAACGCGGCGGTCTTGCCGGTGCCGGTTTGCGCGGCAGCGAGCAGATCGCGGCCGGAGAGGATGACGGGGATCGCCTGCGCCTGGATCGGCGTGGCGGTTGAGTAGCCTTCGTCCGCGACGGCACGCAGCAGGCCGTCGGCCAAGCCGAGAGTAGAGAACGACATCGAGCTTTTGCTCCTGAAGCGCCCGGACCTGCATCGCAGGTAACCGGTTCAGGCAGCGAAATCAGTTTGGGAAACTGGAGGTGCGAACCGGACCGCACCCGACAACGAGGCGCGCACTATACAGACATCATCCCCGCTGTGGAAGAATGTCCCTCCATTTTGTTGATGTCTCCAGGAGGAGTCGCACATGCGCCATGTTCAGGCTGTGATGCTCATCACGTTCGCCGCCGCTTCGATGTCGGCACGCGCCGACAAGACCTGGGACGCGGTCAAGGACGCGGCCAAGCAACAGGTGCAGACCCAGGCCGAGACGCGGCTGGGGCTCGCCAATCCCTCGCCCGCGGGCGCGAAGGTCTACTTCATCGGCATCAAGGACGGCGACACCGTCTCGAGCCCGGTGAAGGTCGCGTTCGGGCTGTCCGGCATGGGCATCGCGCCGGCCGGCACGCAATTCGAGAACACCGGCCACCATCATCTGCTGATCGATGACCCGCAGATCGACCTCACGCAGCCGCTGCCGCAGAACGATCAGGTCAAGCATTTCGGCAAGGGCCAGACGGAGACGTCGCTCGAGCTCAAGCCCGGCAAGCACACGCTGCAGCTGCTGTTCGCGGACTGGAAGCACCAGCCGTTCAATCCGTCGGTGCAGTCCGACAAGATCACCGTCACGGTCAAATAAGAACTGGATTCCCGCCTTCGCGGGAATGACGAGGGTTCATGAAGATCTCAGGGAGTGTGTTCGTCATCACCGGTGGCGCCTCCGGGCTCGGCGGCGCCACCGCGTCTCATCTCGCCAAGCTCGGCGCGAAAGTCGTCATCGCCGATTTGAACGAAGCCGGCGGTAGCGCGCTCGCCAAGGAGATCGGCGGCCGCTTCTCGCGCTGCGACGTCACCAAGGAAGCCGATGCGCAAGCTGCGGTCGCGACTGCGACGAAGGAATTCGGCGCGGTGCACGGTCTGGTCAACTGCGCCGGCATCGGCACGCCGGCGAAAGTGCTCGGCAAGGAAGGACCGATCGCGCTCGAGGCATTCAACAAGGTGATCCAGATCAACCTCGTCGGCACCTTCAACATGCTGCGCCTCGCCGCGAACGAGATGGCGAAGAACAACCCCAATGACGAAGGCGAGCGCGGCGTGATCGTGAACACCGCGTCGGTCGCCGCGTTCGACGGACAGATCGGTCAGCCGGCTTACGCGGCGTCGAAGGCAGGCGTCGTCGGCATGACGCTGCCGATCGCGCGCGAATTTGCGCGCTCTGGGATCCGCGTCGTCACCATCGCGCCGGGATTGTTCGAGACGCCGATGATGGCGAGCCTGCCGAAGGAAGCGCAGGAGTCGCTCGGCAAGAGCGTGCCGTTCCCGTCGCGGCTTGGACGGCCGTCGGAGTTCGCGCTGCTGACGCAGCAGATCGTCGAGAACCCGATGCTGAACGGCGAGACGATCCGCCTGGACGGCGCGCTGAGGATGGCGCCCAAGTAAAGCGCGCCAGGCGCGCCGGTCTTCAGGCCCGCCGCGAAAGGAACTGGATCACCCGCTCCGAGAACACCTGCGGCTGCTCCAGGTGCATGAAGTGTCCGGCGTCGCTGATCTCCGCGAGCAGGAGATCCGAAGCGAACAGATGCTCCTGACCCTGGAACATCTCACGGCCGATGCAGCCGTCGTCGGTGCCGTAGATGACGCAAGTGGGAACCGGCACCGGTGACGTCGCGATCTGCCAGCCTTCGGTGCTGGCGAGACTCTTCGGGATCGCGCGGTAGTAACCGAGCGCCGCCTTGATGCGCGCCGGATCGTTGAAGTTCGCCATGACCGGAGCGAGATCGTCGTCGGTGAAGGCCCATCCCGGCGACCATTCGCGGACCAGGTTCTGCAGCCACACGCTGTCGCCCGCGAGCTTGCGCTCGCCCCAGCCCGGGATCTGGAACTGGAACATGTAGCGCGAGCGACGCAGCTGCTTCAGCGTCGGACGCAACAGAAAGCGTCGCAGATGCGGGACCGCCGCGGTGACGATGCGCTTGATGCGATCCGGCCGCAGCACCGACGCCGCATATGCGACGACCGCACCCCAGTCATGCCCGACGATGATCGCTTCGCGCGCGCCGAAATGATCGACCAGCGCGATCGCATCGCGCGCGAGCGTGCCGACGCGATAGTCGCCGTCGGCGGGGATCGAAGTCGGCGCATAACCACGCATGAACGGCGCGACCGCGCGAAAGCCGTTCGCGGCGAGCCGGCCGATCAGATCGCGGAAGCTGTTGGCAGTGTCGGGGAATCCGTGCAGGCACAGCACGAGCGGGCCGGTGCCCTGCTCGAGGTAAGCGAACTCGAGGCCGTTGGCCTTGATCCAGCGACTGACTGGCGGAGCGTCATCCATAGGCATTGCTATTTTGACACGCGCACGCCGGCGACCGGTTCATGCGTGACGCATCTGCTCCAGCTGTGAATGCAGCGAGTACGTCATCGCGCCGAGATACGCGACGAGCGCGAGATAAGCCACGCCGTAGTTGAAGCGCGTGCGCGCCGGGACGTTCTGGTAATACGCGGTATCGAAGTTGCCCTTGAGCGCCGCCATGAAGTGCGGCGCCGCGAGCAGCGCGATCACCAGGAACATCGGGCTCGGATTCCACAGGAACAAGCCGATCAGCAGCGGCGCGCCGAGCAGCCACAAGCGCGGCGAGATCACTGCGGTGACGCGTCCGCCGTCGAGCGGCGAGATCGGCAGCAGGTTGAACAGATTCAGCATGAATCCCGAATACGCGAGCGCGAGCAGCAGACCACTGCCCTGCCAGCGGGCGAGCTCGAAGCACGCGAGCGCGGCCGCGGTGCCGGCGACCGGTCCGGCGAGCCCGACGAACGCTTCGGTCTCGACGTCGTGCGGCATGTCCTTCAGCTGGATCCACGCGCCGACGAACGGGATGAAGGTCGGCGCACCGACGGCGAGCCCGCGCTGCCGCGCCGCGATGAAGTGGCCCATCTCGTGGATGAAGATCAGCGCGACGAAGCCCACCGCGTAAGGCCAGCCCCACAGCAAGGCATACGCGAACACCGAGACCAGCATCGACAGCGCCGTGAACGCCGCCTTCGACTTGAGCAGGAGCAGCAGTGCTTTCATGGAGCCGTTATTCTGACACCACGCTGTTGCTCGAGAACGGGGGCGCATTGCTGCGCATCGAACAGGAACGGCCGCTGCTGACGTCGGTGATGTACTACGCCTTCGTCGTGCTCATCGCGCTCGGGTGGCGTTGGCATTCGTTCGCCTACCCGGCGTACCTCGGCTACGACGAGGCGATCTACCAGCAGGACGCGGCGACCCTCGGCGAACAAGGCGTCGCCGGCTTTCGCGAGGTGATCGCGCAGTGGCCAACCGACAAGAATCTGCGCGTGGGACCGCCGCCGTTCCGTCCGCTGTGGCTCTACAGCGCGACGCTCGGCTGCAGGATCCTCGGCGGCTATTCGACGCACAATCTCGTCCTGGTCTCCGCGTTCTTCGGCTTCGCGACGATCGTCGTCGGCGCGATGCTCGCGCGCCGATGGTTCGGGCTCATCGAGGCGTCGGCGATCAGCCTGCTGCTGATCGTCTCGCCGCTCGCCGACGCCATGTCCCGGCGCGGCCTGCAGGACACCTGCTTCGCATTCGTGGTGGCGCTGTGTGTGCTCCTGCTCGATCGCTATTGGCGCTCGGGCAAAGCCGTCGACCTGACCGCCTTCGGCTGCGCCCTGCTCGCCGCGTTCCTCACCAAGGAGTCGACGCTCTTTCTCTATCCGGCGTTCGGCGCTGCGCTCTTTTTCCATGCGCGCGAGGTGCCGTGGCACGAGCGGCGCGCGGTGCTTGCGGCATTCGCGATCGGGCCGGTCCTCGCGCTGCTTGTGCTGCTGTGGTTTGCCGGCGGATGGGATCCGCTGGCGAATGCATACGCGGCCTATGCCGACATCCCGCGCAACGACTACGCCGCGCGATTCCAGCAAGGGCCGTGGTTCCGCTATCTGGTGGATCTGCTGCTGTTGTCGCCGCTGACCCTGCTGCTCGCACTGATCGGCGCGACGACGCTTCATCGCGCATCGCCGATCGGCGCGAAGCTCGCGTGCGCATACCTGGTCGCCGGCCTCGCCACGCTGTCGATGATGCCCACGCTGAACGCGCGATTCGTGCTCGGCCTCGACGTTTTCCTGCGCATGGCCGCAGTGGTCGGCATCGTCGAGCTCTGCCGGCGGCTCGGCACGGGAGTCCGCGCGCGCTCGGCCGCGATCGCGCTCGTGCTGCTCGTCGCCGTCAGCGACGTCGTTCAGTTCAACCGCATCTTCGCGAACGGCGGCGTCTACGATCCGGTGACCGCGGAGCTCGTCAAGGCCAACCGCCTCGCGCCGCGCTAGCCGCGCCTGGCGCCGATCCGCAGCCGCAATCCGTTCAGGCGGATGAAGCCCTCGGCATCCTTCTGGTTGTACGCGCCGCGATCGTCCTCGAAGGTCGCGATGCGCGCGTCGAACAGCGAATCGGGCGAGCGGCGGCCGGCGTTGTAGATCGCGCCCTTGTACAGCTTGAGCCGCACTTCGCCGTTCACGTATTCCTGCGACGCGTCGATCATCGTCTGCAGCATCTTGCGCTCGGGGCTCCACCAGTAGCCGTTGTAGATGAGGCTCGCATAGCGCGGCATCACTTCGTCCTTCAGATGCGCCTGCTCGCGATCGAGCGTGATCGATTCGATCGCGCGATGCGCTTTCAGCATGATGGTGCCGCCCGGCGTCTCATAGCATCCGCGCGACTTCATGCCCACGTAGCGGTTCTCGACGAGATCGAGCCGGCCGATGCCGTGCTTGCCGCCGAGCTCGTTGAGCTTCGCGAGCAGCTTGTAGGGCGACAGCTTCTTGCCGTTCACCGCGACCGGATCGCCCTTCTCGTACTTGATCGTCACGTACTCCGGCTCGTTCGGGGCAGCTTCCGGATTGGTCGTGCGCAGCCAGATCGAATCGTCCGGTGTCCACCACGGATCCTCGAGCCCGCCGCCTTCGTAGGAAATGTGGAGCGCGTTCGCGTCCATCGAGTACGGCGAGCCGCCGCCCTTCTTCTTGGCGATGGGGATCTGGTGATCCGCCGCGTAGGCGAGCAGCTTGTCGCGCGAATTCAGGTCCCACTCGCGCCACGGCGCGATGATCTTCGCCTCCGGCCACAGCGCGTAGGCGCCGAGCTCGAAGCGCACCTGATCGTTGCCCTTGCCCGTCGCGCCGTGCGCGATCGCGTCGCAGCCGGTCTTGCGCGCGATCTCGACCAGGCGCTTGGCGATCAGCGGCCGCGCGATCGAGGTGCCGAGCAGGTACTCGCCTTCGTAGATCGCGTTGGCGCGGAACATCGGGAACACGAAGTCGCGCACGAATTCCTCGCGCAGATCGTCGATGAAGATCTCGCGCACGCCGAACTGCTTCGCCTTCGGGCGGACGTGATCGAGCTCCTCGCCCTGGCCGAGATCGGCCGTGAAGGTGACGACTTCGCACTGATACGTGTCCTGCAGCCACTTCAGGATCACGGAAGTGTCCAGGCCGCCGGAGTACGCGAGCGCGACCTTCTTGATCTTCGACATCGACGTTTTCACCAAGGAACCGGTTGGGGCGCGGATTATACGGTTATCATCCGCGCCGATGGACGACGCCCAGAAAACCGAGAAACCCCCGAAAGTAGGTCACCGCTTCCGCGGCTTCCTGCCCGTGGTGGTCGACGTCGAATGCGGCGGCTTCAACGCGCAGACCGACGCGCTGCTCGAGATCGCCGCGGTACTGCTGGGCATCGACGAGAAAGGCGATCTCGTGCGCAAGCAGACCGTGTTCACGCACGTCGAGCCGTTCCCCGGCGCGCGGCTGGATCCGGCGTCGATGGCCGTCACCGGCATCCGCGTCGACTCCCCGTTGCGGCTGGCGCTGCCGGAGAAGGAAGCGCTGACGAAGATCTTCCAGCCGATCCGGCAGGCCGTGTCCCAGGAAGGCTGCTCGCGCGCGATCCTCGTGGGCCACAACGCGCACTTCGATCTCGGATTCATCAACGCGGCGATCGCGCGCACGAATTTCAAGCGCAGCCCGTTCCATCCGTTCAGCGTGTTCGATACCGCGACGCTCGCCGGCGCCGCCCTCGGACAGACCGTGCTCGCGCGCGCGCTGGAAGTCGCCGGCTTCACGCACGATCAGACCGAAGCGCATTCCGCGATCTACGATGCCGAGCGCACCGCCGACCTGTTCTGCCTCCTGGTGAATCGCATGCGGCCGCTGTTCGCCGATCTCACCGCGAAAGCCCCGCCGCTGGAGACCGCACCGGCGGAAGCGCTTCCGCCCAGCGCCGACGCGACGCCGTAATGCGCTGGATCGGACGCCTTCTCGCGCGACTGCTGGCGATCCTGCTGTTCCTCTGCGCCGTCTTCGCGCTCGCGCTGAAGCTGCGCTACGGCGGCGGCTACACCGATTTCCCTGATCGCACCGGCAAGCCCGCGTTCGACGAGAGCGCGCTCGAAGTCGTCGCCGAGCTGCCGACGCCGCCGGGGAACATCGCCGTCAGCGCCGACGGCCGCGTGTTCGTCACGCTGCACCCGGAAGCGCATCCCGACCTGAAAGTGGTGGAGCTGGTCAACGGCGAGATGGAGCCGTTCCCGGATCTTGCGATGCAGGACCCGAAGGACAATCCGCAGGCGTTCGACGACGTGCTGTCGATCCGCATCGACTCGGTAAACCGGCTGTGGGCGCTCGACAACGGTCATCACGGACTCCATCCGGCACGCCTGCTCGCATTCGATCTGGCGACGCGCAAGCTCGTGCACGAGTACACGTTCCCGCGCGAGATCGCCGGCCTCGGCTCGCACCTGAACGATTTCCAGGTGAGCCCCGACGCAGCGCACATCTACATCGCCGACGCGAGCTTCTTCGCGAAGACGCCGGCGCTCGTCGTCTACGACGTCGAGAAGAAGTCTGCGCGCCGGCTGCTCGAGAATCACTATTCGGTGCGCTCCGAATTCTTCACGCCGGTGGTCAACGGCCGGAAGATGGAGCTCTACGGCCTGATCAGCCTGCGGCCCGGCGTCGATTCGATCGCGCTCAAGCGCGGAGGCGGCTGGCTCGCGTATGGCGCGGTGACCAGCCGCAAGCTCTACGTGATCCCGACCGCATCGCTGCTCAACGAGAAGCTTTCGGAGAGCGAGCTCGAGTCGCGCGTGCACGTGTTCGCGGACAAGACGATGTCGGATGGGCTGACCATCGACGACCGCTCCAACGTGTACATCACCGATCCCGAGCATTCGGCGATCGTCCTGCTGCGCAGCGCCGATCAGCGCCTCTATACGCTGGTGCAGAGCCAGAAGCTGCTGCGCTGGCCGGATGGCTTGTCCTTCGGCCCCGACGGCTGGCTCTATGTGAGCTGCTCCGCGTTGGGCGAGATCCTCGGACGCACCGCCTCGCAGATCCGCGAAGGCGGGCCGTACCACGTGCTGCGGATCAAGCCCGGCCCCGAGCTGTCGGCGGCGCCCGGGCAGTGATCTAAAATCATCGGATGAACTCCATTCTGCGCAAGCTCACCTTCACCGCCGGCGCGGCACTCATCGCGATGCCGTCGTGCGTGCTCGCCTTCGGGATCGAGGATGTCGCCGCCAAGGCGCGCGAGCTCGCCGGGCAGAAGTACGACAAGCCCGAGACGAACCTGCCCAAGTCGCTGCTTGAGCTCTCCTACGATCAGTACCGTGACATCCGCTTCAAGCCGGACAAGTCGATCTGGCGCACGCAGAAGCTGCCGTTCGAGCTGCAGTTCTTCCACCCGGGCCTGTACTTCAACCAGAGCGTGCAGATCAATCTGCTGGTGAACGGCCAGGTGCGCGCGCTGCCGTTCAACTACGCGAACTTCGATTACGGCCGCCTCAATCCGAACCTCGACCCGACGCAATTCCAGAACATCGGCTACGCGGGCTTCCGCATCCATTTCCCTCTGAACACCAAGCAGTACAAGGACGAGGTGCTGGTGTTCCAGGGCGCGAGCTACTTCCGCGCGCTGGGCCAGGGGCAGCGCTATGGACTGTCGGCGCGCGGGCTCGCGATCGACACCGCCGAGATGAGCGGCGAGGAGTTCCCCTACTTCACCGAGTTCTGGATCGAGCAGCCGTCGCCCAAGGCGAAGGAGCTGACGATCTACGCGCTGCTGAACTCACGTCGCGCGACGGGCGCGTACAAGTTCGTGCTGCGGCCCGGCAATCAAACGCAGATGGACGTGAGCGCGCGCCTGTACCTGCGCGAGCACGTCGCCAAGCTCGGCATCGCGCCGCTGACCACGATGTTCTATTTCGGCGAGGACTCGCCGATCCGGCCCGAGGACTATCGCCCCGAGGTGCACGACTCCGACGGCCTGCTGATCAACAGCGAAGGCAACGAATGGATCTGGCGGCCGCTCGTCAATCCGCGCCGCCTGCTGGTCACTTCGTTCACGCTGCACAATCCGCGCGGCTTCGGCTTGCTCCAGCGCGATCGCGACTTCAAGCACTTCGAGGACCTCGAGGCGCGCTACGACTTGCGGCCGACGGCGTGGATCGTGCCGAAGGGCGACTGGGGGGACGGCCGTGTCGAGCTCGTGCAGATCCCGAGCCCGGACGAGACCAACGACAACGTCGTCGCCTACTGGGTGCCGGGCAGCCAGCCCGATCCGCAGCAGCCGCTCAACCTGCAGTACACGATGTACTGGCAGTCGGCGTCGCAGCCTTCGCAACCGCTCGCCTACGTCGCGCAGACGCGCCGCGGTCACGGCTACATCAAGGAGCCGGACGGCACGATGCGGCTGATCGTCGATTTCGAAGGCGGCCCGCTACCGAAGCTGCCCGCAGACGCGAAGCTGCTCTCCGGCCTGTGGATCGGCGACAACGGCGAGCTCGTCGAGCGCCAGTTGTTCAAGAACGACGTCACCGGCGGCTGGCGCCTGTCGATCCGCTTCAAGCGCCTCGACAACGACAAGCCCGTCGAGATGCGCGCAGGCCTGCGCGACGAGAAAGGTCAGATCTCGGAGACGTGGAGTTACATCCTCCCTCCTGAGTAGTGCGTCGTTGCTGCGCTTCCGGAACGCCAAGACGCGCAGCGGTCCCTGAGCCTCGCCGGGCCGCGTCGGAAGGCCCGTCCCTGGACCTTCGACGCGGGCTCGTCATCCATGACTTCGCCCGTCGCACAAAGCGCGGCGGCCGGGAACCGCCGAGGCTCGTGCCCGCTAAGCGCGCTAAAGGCGTTCCGGAAGCGCAGCAACGCCACACGGATCGGGCGACGGGCCGAAGCACCAAAACCGCCGCGGGTACAATCGCCCCGTGAACGACCTCAGCGGCCAACTTCCGCGGCTGGCGAAGTATCTGCAGGCGACGCCGCTCTCGGACGAAGAGCGCCGGCGCCTGCTGTCCGACGCCGCTGCCGAAGGACCGCGCGCGTTCGAGAAGCTGCATCGGATGTGGAGTGCCGGGCCGCCGGAGACTGAGCCTGGGCTCGCGTCGCTGCGCACGCGCTTGCAATGGGCGCTGTCGCAGGATCGCCGCGGCCATCCGCGCGCGAGCGAGGCGTTCGTGCAGGATCGACTGGATCATCCGCGCCTGATGACGACGCCACCGCTGCAGCGTGCGTCGATGCGGCCGGCGCCGTGGGCGAACAATCCGTTCAAGCGACTGGCGCGCTGGCTGTCGAGCAAGTTCCGGCGCACCGGCCCGAAGCTGGTGCCGCCGCAGGGGCTGGTGCGCCCGACGTTCAAGTCGTACTGGCGCGCCGCCGCGCGACGGCGCCGTTTCGTGCTGGTTACGCTCGTGATCGCGCAGACGGTGATCGCGAGCTACTTCATGACCGCGATCCTGCCGTATCACGGCCGCCACTATCTCGAGATCGCGCTGCTCGTCATCTACGCGATCCTGTTCACCTGGGTCGGCACCGGCTTCTGGACGGCGCTGATGGGCTTCCTCGTGCTCCTGCGCGGCCGCGACAGATACCAGATCAACGCAAGCGCACCGCTGGATGCGCCGATCCCGCCCGAAGCGCGCACCGCGATCCTCGTGCCGATCTGCAACGAAGACGTGCCGCGCGTGTTCGCCGGCATCCGCGCGACCTACGAGTCGGTGCAGCGCACCGGCAAGCAGCAGCACTTCGACCTGTTCATCCTCTCCGACTCCAACGAGGCCGACGTGCGCGTGGGCGAGCTCGAGGCGTGGCTGAAGCTCTGCCGCGACGTCGACGGCTTCGGCCGCATCTTCTATCGACGCCGCACCAATCGCATCAAGCGCAAGTCGGGGAACATCGCCGACTGGTGCCGCCGCTGGGGCAGCCGCTATCGCTACATGGTGATCCTCGACGCCGACAGCGTGATGTCCGGCGATTGCCTCGTGCGCCTCACGCAATTGATGGAAGCCAACCCCGGCGCGGGCATCATCCAGACCGCACCGCGCGCATCGGGACGCGAGACGCTCTATGCGCGCATCCAGCAGTTCGCGACGCGCGTCTACGGCCCGCTGTTCACCGCGGGCCTGCACTTCTGGCAGCTCGGCGAATCGCACTACTGGGGTCACAACGCGATCCTGCGCGTGGCGCCCTTCATGCAGTACTGCGCGCTCGGACGCTTGCCCGGCCGCGGTCCGCTCGCCGGCGAGATCCTGTCGCACGATTTCGTCGAGGCCGCGCTGATGCGTCGTGCTGGATGGAGCGTGTGGATTGCCTACGACTTGCCCGGCAGCTACGAAGAGATGCCGCCGACGCTGCTCGACGAGCTGAAGCGCGATCGCCGCTGGTGCCAGGGCAATCTGCAGAACTTCCAGCTGTTCTTCTCGCAGGGACTGCACCCTGCGCACCGCGCGGTGTTCATGACCGGCGTGATGGCGTACCTGTCGGCGCCGCTGTGGTTCGCGTTCCTCGCGCTGTCGACAGCGCTGCTCTACATGCAGACCGAAGCGGTGCCGAAGTACTTCGTCGAGCCGTATCAGCTGTTCCCCATCTGGCCCGAGTGGCATCCGCAATGGGCGATCCGCCTGTTCGGCGGCACGCTGCTCCTGCTGTTCCTGCCGAAGATCCTCGCCGGCCTGCTGCTGGTGCTGAAGCCCAAGCAGCTGCGCTCGTACGGCGGCTGGTCTAAGGTCACGCTCTCGGTCTGGCTCGAGGCGCTGTTCTCCGCCGCGCTCGCGCCGATCCGCATGCTGTTCCACACGAACTTCGTGATCACCTCGATGCTCGGGCTCGCGATGACGTGGAAATCCCCGCCGCGCGGCGACAACGAGACGCATTGGTGGGAAGCGATCAAGCGCCACGGCGTCGGCACCGTGCTGGGCGTCGTATGGCTCGCCGGCGTCTACAAGCTCAATCCGAAATTCATCACCTGGCTGCTGCCGGTCGCCGGCGCGCTGGTCATCTCGATCCCGCTGTCGGTGTGGTCGAGCCGCGTGCGGCTCGGACGCTGGTTCAAGGAACGCCGCTGCTTCCTCATTCCCGAAGAGGCCTTCCCGCCGCGCGAGCTGAGGCGCACGCGCATGCTCACGGGCCACACGATGCGCGCCGTCGGCGAAGCCGGCTTCCGTCGCGCCGTGGTCGATCCCATCGAGAACGCGCTGGTCACCGCCTACGCGCACCGTCGCGTGCGGCGGCCAGCGCCGATGGACGAGTGGCGCCGCGAGCTGATGGAGCGCGCCCTGATCCAGGGACCGCAGAAGCTCAGCAATCTGGATCGCAACAACCTGATGGCCGACCCGGTCGCGCTCTCGCAGCTGCATCTACGCGTGTGGGGCGATCCCGACGCGGCAGCCTCGTGGGAAATCTAGGTCACAGAAACTTCACGGCGTCGTCACGCCGGTTCAACAGCGGGTACCGAGACTGCATCCGTCCCATCAGAGGAATGCAGCATGACCGCAATGTTGAACCCGGCGATCCGCGCCGAAGCTCTCGCGCCGGCATCGCGCTTCGTCGCGGCCTTCGCGCAGAGCCAGGCTGAAGCGCTGGAGAGCCAGCGCCTGCGCTATCGGATTTTCGCGCAGGAGCTCGGCGCGCAGATCGACGGCAGTGGTGAAGGCGTCGACTGCGATCAGTACGATCCCTATTGCAAGCACCTGCTGGTCCGCGACGCAGCGACCGGCCGCATCGTCGCCTGCACGCGCATCCTGACCGGCGACCAGGCGCCCAACGCTGGCGGCTTCTACTCCGCGTCCGAGTTCGATCTGCAGATGATCGAATCGCTGCCGGGACGCCTGATGGAGATCGGCCGCACCTGCGTCGACGCCGCATATCGCAACGGCGCGGTAATCGCCACGTTGTGGCAAGGCATCGCGACCTACGTCACCGCGAACAAGATCGACTATCTGTTCGGCTGCGCGAGCATCGGGCTCGAGGACGGCGGCGCGAGCGCGCACGCGATCCTCGAGATGATCGACGCGCGCTACATGGCGCCCGAGTCGCATCGCGTGCGTCCGTACTTCCCGCTTCCCGCCGTGGACAGGCGCGTCGCCGAAGAGAAGCCGAAGCTGCCGCCGCTGCTGAAGGCGTATCTCAGCCTCGGCGCCAAAGCGTGCGGCGACGCCTACTGGGATCGCGACTTCAACTGCGCCGACGTGTTCATGCTGCTCAACATCGGCGACCTGCATCCGCGCTACGCGCGCCATTTCCTCGAGCGGACGCGATGCGAACGCTCCTGAAGACGATCCTGCTGGTCGCGCATCTCGCGGTCGGGGTGATGCTCGCGGCCGCGATCTCGATCGACGTCCGCCGCAAGCTCCAGCCCGAGAAGCTGGCGAGATGGTGGAGCGTGCGGGCGCTGCGCATCCTGGACGTCGAAGTGATCGTCCACGGCCGCGGCATCGCCGGACCGCGCGTGCTGGTCGCCAATCACATTTCGTGGCTCGACATCCCCGTGCTTGCCGCGCTCGAGGAAACGCGCTTCGTCGCGAAGTCCGAAGTGCGCGAATGGCCCGTCGCGGGCTGGTTCGCGATCGCCGCCGGCACCTTCTTCATCCCTCGCGGCAAGGGCGGCGCGAAGCCGCTGCTCGCCAAAGCGCTGCCGCATCTGCGATCGGGCGGCTCGTTCCTGTTCTTCCCGGAAGGCACGACGACTGCGGGCAACTCGGTGCTCAAATTCCATCCGCGATTGTTCGCCGCGGCGATCGACGCGCATTGCCCGGTGCAGCCGATCGCGCTGCGTTACGAGCTCACCTCGCGCGGCGAAGCGGTCGCGCCGTTCATCGGCGACGACGATCTCGTCTCGCACATCCTGCGCGTGCTGCGCACGCCGTCGCTGACGGTGCAGATCACCTACTGCCTGGCGATCGCGCCCGACGCGATGGATCGCGACGTGATCGCGCAGCAGGCCCACGCGGCGATCTCGCGCAACGTCACGCCGGTCGTGGCGACGCTGCCGACCGAAGACGTACCGGAGCTGGTCCCCGCCTGACCGGTTTTGGGTCCGTCGTGCGGCGGGGCATTCAGAACCCCGCCCGTGCGCGCGAGTCAAAACCGTATGCGAACCCTCGTAGCCTGCGCCGCGCTCCTCGCGAGCGGCGGCGCCTCCGCCGCCGTCTTCGACCTGCCGCCCCCCGGCGAGGATCTCGTCGGCGTGCCGAGCAGCGTCGAATCGAAGCCCGGCGACACGCTCGCGCAGATCTCGCTCGACAACGCGGTGGGCTTCCGCCAGGTGCTGCACGCCAATCCGGGAATCGATCCGTGGAAGGTGCCGCCGCACACACGCATCGTGTTGCCGACGAGCATGCTGCTGCCGGCGCAGCCTCGCGAAGGCATCGTCATCAACATCCCCGAGATGCGCCTCTACTACTACCCCAAGGACGAGGACAAGGTTTACGTCTATCCCGTCGCGGTCGGGCGCGTCGACTGGCGCACGCCGCTCGGGACGACGACGGTCACGCGGAAAATCCGCAACCCGACCTGGTATCCCACCGAGGACATCCGCGCCGAGCACGCCGCGCAAGGCGACCCGCTTCCCGCCGCAGTCCCGCCCGGACCCGACAATCCCATGGGCACGCTCGCGCTGCAGCTCGCGTGGCCGCTGATCCGCATCCACGGCACCAACGAAGCGCTCGCCGGCATCGGCATGCCGGTGACGCACGGCTGCATCCGTCTTTATCCGAAGGACATCGAGGATCTGTTCGAGCGCGTGCCGATCGGCACCAAGGTGACGGTGATGGACCAGCCGTACAAGCTCGGCCGCCACGACAGCTTCTGGTACGTCGAAGCGCACGCCGAAGTCACCGAGAACGCGTTCACGCCGGCGGTCGCCGACGTGACGCCGATGCTGGTGAAGCTCAAGCGCAAGACGCGCACGTCGTCGCTCGATTGGAAACTGGTCGAATCGGCGATGAAGCGCCTCGACGGTGTGCCCACGCCGGCAGAGCCGCTGCCGGCATCCAGCGCGCCGTCGGCTTCCGCGGGACGCATCACGCCGACGAGCTATTCGCCGCCGCGCGCTTCCGTGCCGCGTACGCAAAAAGGCGCCGATCCGAAGACCGGCGCCGTGAGTCAGGAAAACCTTCTGTTACTTGCGCTGGGACTTCTCGTAGTTCTCGGTCTGCTGCTGACTGCTGGTGTCATTCGTCGTCGACGTATTGGACTCCATCGCGGCGACTTCAGGCTGTGAGGTCGTGGTCGCGCTGGTGTCCGTCGAGCTGGTGGTGGTCGGGGCCGGTGCCGGAGCCGCGGAGGACATGTTGTCCGCCTTGGTCTTGTCGTGCGAGCACGCCATCAGGGCGCCCGCAGCCGTGACCGCGATCAACGCCGAAAGGAGATGCTTTTTCATGGTCGTAGTCCTTCTCTGTGAACAGGTCGGTGCTGTGCCCTTCGGCAGGCAGCCCCACTATTCCGACTGACCGGTTCCGACCCGAGTTCCTGTGTAATGCGTCGCCAGATGGCGACGGTGGGACGTGAAAGGGCGAGTACACTAGGGCGATGAGCTCGACCCCTGACTCGCTGCCCAAGCCCCGCCCCGCCCCGATCGTCCAGGGCGAGAAGCTGCGCGGCGCCGAGAAGATGGCGCGCATCCCGATCAAGATCGAGCCGACGGTGACGCCGTTGCGCAAGCCGTCGTGGATCCGCGCCAAATCGTCGGCGACGCCGGAAGTCGCACGGATCAAGGCCGCCTTGCGCGCGAACAATCTGCACACGGTCTGCGAGGAAGCGAGCTGCCCGAATCTCGGCGAGTGCTTCGGCAACGGCACCGCGACGTTCATGATCATGGGCGACATCTGCACGCGACGCTGCCCGTTCTGCAACGTGGCGCACGGCCGCCCGAATGCGCTCGACGCGAACGAGCCGGTCAATCTCGCGCGCACCATCCGCGACATGGGACTGCGCTACGTCGTCATCACCAGCGTCGATCGCGACGATCTCGCCGACGGCGGCGCCGCGCACTTCGCCGCGTGCATCCGCGAGTCGCGCGCGCTGTCGCCGTCGCTCACGATCGAGGTGCTCGTGCCGGATTTCCGCGGCCGCATGGATCCGGCGC
This sequence comes from Nevskiaceae bacterium, assembly GCA_035650495.1. Lineage (GTDB taxonomy): Bacteria > Pseudomonadota > Gammaproteobacteria > Nevskiales > Nevskiaceae > DASRHK01. The sequence goes on from DASRHK010000058.1 coordinate 37,591, forward strand.
TCACGATCTTCAAGGACACGCCGCCGGACGTGTTCAACCACAACCTCGAGACCGTGCCGCGGCTCTACAAGCTCGCGCGCCCCGGATCGGACTACGAGTGGTCGCTCGATCTGCTCGAGCGCTTCAAGGCGCTGCATCCGCAAGTGCCGACCAAGTCGGGCCTGATGCTGGGACTCGGCGAGGAGATCGCGGAGATCGAGCAAGTCATGCGCGATCTGCGCGCGCACGGGGTCGACATGCTGACGCTGGGACAGTATCTGCAGCCGTCGAAGCATCATCTGCCGGTGGCGCGCTACGTCGAGCCCGCGGAGTTCGAGCGGCTGCGCGTGCTCGGCGAGGAGATGGGCTTCACGCATGTGGCCAGCGCGCCGATGGTGCGGTCGAGCTATCACGCCGACCAACAGGCTGCGCACGCGCTGGAATGATGCGCGCCGCGTCGGTCCTCGCGCTGCTGCTCGCAGCGAGCGCGCACGCGGCGCCGAGCGATCAGCAGCTCGCCGACTGCCGCGCGATCTCCGACGATGCCAAGCGCCTCGCATGCTATGACGCGCTCGCGCCGGCGCCCTCGGACAAGTTCGGCATGTCGACGGTGCCGAAGCCGGTCGTCAACGACGAGCCCGACAAGATCGAAGCGCATCTGACCAACAAGATCTCCGGCTGGCGCAAGGGCACGCTGTTCAATCTCGACAACGGCCAGGTCTGGCAGTGCATCGACAGCGACAGCGATGACGCCACGCTCGACCGGCCCGCGGTGACCATCCGCCGCAATTTCTTCGGTCACTACTGGATGGACCTCGCAGGCTCCGGCCTCAGCGTGCAGGTGACGCGCATCAAGTGAAGCTGCCACCGCCGGCGTTCCTGCCGCGCGAGCAGTGGCTCGAAGTCGTCGCGCGCGCACCGCTGGTGTCGATCGACCTGATCCTGCGGGACGACCAGCAGCGCGTGCTCGTCGGTCTTCGCCGCAACGAGCCCGCGCGCGGCTTCTGGTTCGTGCCCGGCGGCGTCATCCGCAAGAACGAGCGCCTCGACGACGCCTTCGCGCGCATCACGCACGACGAGCTCGGACTCGCGCTGAAGCGCGCCGACGCGCGCCTGCTCGGCATCTACGAGCACCTCTACGAGCGCAACTTCGCCGGCGCGCCGGACATCGGCACGCATTACGTCGTGCTCGCGCACGAGCTCGGCGTCGGGGCAGCGCTGAGCACGCTGCCGCAGGCGCAGCACGGCGAGTGGCGCTGGATGTCGAGCTGGGAGCTCCTGTCTCGCGACGACGTGCACGAGAACACCAAGGCTTATTTCGAATGACGAGCCCGCGGCCGAAGCCCGGACTCGATCAGGCCGCGCGTCTCGCCGCGGGATTGAAGCCGATCGCGCGCTTCGTGTGCCTCGCCTCGCTCGTCTCCGCAGGCGCGATCACGACGTGGCTTTGGCAGTGGCTGCATTTCTCCACGGGCTGGATCGTCGGCACGTCGTTGCTGCTCGGCATCCCGGCGATCCTGTTCGGCTTTCTCTGGTGGCTGCTCTGGGCGCTCAGCGAAATGTCGTCGCGCCTGGACGAAGCGGTCGGCACCATCGACCACATGCGCACGCGGCCTTCGCTGCCGGAGAGCGCCGGCGGGTTCCGCAGATTGGGGAGGCTCCTGGGCGACGTCTGGCGCGTCACCGATCAAGCCGACAACGTGATGCTGCCGATCAGCGCAGCGATGCTGCTGGGCAATCCGATCGGGCTCGCAGTGCTCGCGATCGGATTCGCGTACGGCCTCGTGCTGTGGGTCGTGGCCGCGATCTGGGGGCTCGCGCTACTCCTGTAGCGTCGTCGTGACCTCGATCTTCTTGTGCAGCGTCTTGTGCACCGGGCACTTGTTCGCAATGCCGAGCAGATATTGCTTCTGCTCGTCGGTGAGCGTGCCGATCAGCTCGAGCGTCCGCGTCATCCGATAAGTCGTGTCATCGGCGGCATGCGTGATCTCTACGTGCACATCGGTGAGCGGCCATTGCTTGCGCTGCGCCACCAGCAGCACGGTGAGCGACGTGCACGCCGCGAGCGAGGCGTCGAGGATCTCGTGCGGATTCGGCCCGAGGTCGTTGCCGACGTCGGGCGGCTCGTCGGCGATCACATGATGCTCGCCGATGTCGATCTCGAACGCGATCTTCCCGGCCGCGGCTTTGTGCGTCTTGACGACGTTGCTCATGCCGATCTCCGTTGCGAAGCGATTTCCGATTCCAGCGCCGCGAGCTGCTGCGGCGTACCGAGATTCCACCACCGTCCGCGATAGACCTCGCCGCTGACGCGATCCTCGTCGGCCGCCGCGCGCCACAGCGGCGCGATCGGGAATGGCCCGTCCTGGCAGCCTTCGAACAGGCCGCGACGCAGCACCGAGTAATTCGCGAACGTGTATTCGGCAGGCGCGTTGCGCACGCGGCCCGCGTCGACCGCGAAGTCGGCCTTGAACTCACCTTTGGGAACCAGCACCAGATGCGCGAGCTCCTGCGGCCGCATCGCGCGCGCTCGCGTGACGAGATCCGCGAGCGGATATTCGCTCCAGATGTCGCCGCTCACGACGAGGAACGGCTCGTTGCCGAGCAAGTGCAGCGCGCGGAATACGCCGCCGCCGGTTTCGAGCGCCGGCCAGCCCTCACGCGAATAGGCGATCTGCACGCCGAAGCGTGCGCCGTCGCCGAGATGGCGCTCGATCTGCTCGCCGAGCCAGCCGAGGTTGATCACGATCTCGCGCACGCCCGCCGCCGCGAGGCGCTGCACGTGACGCTCGATCAGCGGCTCACCGCACACGGGCAGCAGCGGCTTCGGCGTCTTGTCGGTGATCGGGCGGAATCGCTCTCCCCGCCCGGCGGCCAGGATCATCGCTTTCATTGCAGTCCGAGCTCGTCGAAGAGCTGCAGCAGCGGCTTCAGCTCGTCGTAGTGCACGGCGACGTCGCGCACGTAGCGGATGAAGCGCGGCGTGTCCTTCAGATAGTGCGGCTTGCCATCGCGGTAATTGATGCGCGCGAAGATGCCGAGCACCTTGAGATGGCGCTGCACGCCCATCAGGTCGAAGTCGCGGGCGAACTCGCCGTAGCCCGGCACCGGCAGATGCGCTGCGCGCGCCGCTTCCCAATAACGCTTGCGCCAGTCCTGCACGCGCTCGTCGGGCCACGACAGGAACGCGTCGCGGAACAGGCAGACGACGTCATAGCTGATCGGGCCGTAGACCGCGTCCTGGAAATCGAGGATGCCCGGGTTCGGCGTCGACACCATGAGATTGCGCGGCATGAAGTCGCGATGCACGTAGACGCGCGGCTCGCCGAGCGCGCGCTTGATCAGGAGATCCTCCATCGCCTGCCATGCGCTCTTCTGCGCCGCGGTGAGCTCGCGCTGAAGATGTCGCGCGACGTACCAATCAGGGAACAGCCGGATCTCCCGACGCAGAAGCGCATCGTCGTACGGCGGCAGCTCGTTGACGCGACTCGCGCGCTGCCACTTGATCAGCGCGTCGATCGCGTCGCCGAACATGCGGTCGGCGTTGTTCTCGTCGAGCACGTTGAGGTAGGTGCGTCGGCCGAGATCGGAGAGCAGCAGGAATCCGCGCTTCAGGTTCTTCGCGTGCACGACCGGCGCGTGCAGCCCGGCTTCGAGCAGCAGGCGATCGACATGGAGGAACGGCTCGCAGTTCTCCTTGTCGGGCGGCGCGTCCATGACGATCCACGATTCGCCGCCGGACTCGACGCGGAAATAGCGGCGGAAGCTCGCGTCCGCGGACGCCGGCGCGAACGACGCGCTGGTGAGATTCAGCTGCGCCAGCGCCCACACATAAGCGCTCGCCGCGCGAGGGTCGGCGGCGGTGTCTTTGGGGTTCGAAGCCATTGCGCGCGGAGCATACATCGTTTGCACCGCCCTACGCCGCACCACGATAATTGCGATTCAATTTGGGGCGGACGCTTGACCAGAAGCCTTCTGATCGCAGCGTTGATGGGAGCACTAGCCTCGCTCGCGCAGGCCGCGGAGCGCGAGCCGGTCGAAGCCAGCGTCTGTCCGCAGCCGCCGCTCGCCGAAGGCCTCGGCGCCGCGACCTTCGACCAGAACCTCTCGCTCACTGCAGACAAGTTCGTCGGACAATTCGGCGGCGTCTCCGATCTGTTCGGGGACGTGCGGCTGACGCAAGGCGACGCCGAGTTCGTCGCGCACGCGGTGCAGTACAACGACCAGACGCGCAAGGTCAGCATCAACGCCGAGTCGCTCTTCCGCAATCACTTCTTCGTCATCCGCAGCGCGCACGCTGAGTACGACCTGAACGGCGACACCGGACTCTTCCTCGACACGCAGTTCCTGCTGTCGCAGCGCGCGGCACATGGACAGGCCGGGCAGATGACGCTCACGCGCACCGGCGTCGCCGACCTCGAGGACGTGCGTTACACGACCTGCGCGCCTGAGCACGAGGCGTGGCAGATCCGCGCCGACAAGATCCATCTCGATCAGCAGAAAGGCACCGGCTCGGCGCGCGGCGCTTCGTTGCGTCTCGGACACGTGCCGATCTTCTACGCGCCGTGGTTCGAATTCCCGATCGACGATCGCCGGCATTCCGGCCTGCTGTTCCCCGTCGTCGGCAACAGCAACAACACCGGCTTCGATTTCCGCTGGCCGATCTATCTCAACCTCGCGCCGAACTACGATGCGGAAATCATCCCGCGCGAGATGACCAAGCGCGGCCCGCAGATCGGCGCCGACTTCCGTTACCTGCTCGAGCAGAGCAAGGGCCACGCGCATTACGAGTACCTCGATCGCGATCAGGTGCTCGACGAGCGCCGCACCTACGTGGAGGTCGACGACGTCGGACGCCTCACGCGCCATCTCGGCTTCGATCTGCAGTACGCGGAGGTCAGCGATCCCGGCTACTTCGAGGACTTCGGCGGACGTCTCGACACGACGTCGATCTCCTACCTCGATCGCTACGCGCGGATGATCTATCAGGCGCCGGCGTCGTGGTCCGCGCAGGCGCTGGTCGAGGATTTCCAGGCGGTGTCGCGCAGCGTGCTGCCGACCGACAAGCCCTACAAGCGGCTGCCCGAGCTGCGGCTCGACGCGCTCACGCGCAACAACTGGCGCGGCTTCCGCGTCGGCTTCGACGGCGAGTACGTCAACTTCATGCGCAAGGACGCGCTCGAAGGCCAGCGCCTGGAGCTGCAGCCGTTCGTGCGCTTCCTGGTGGATCACGACGCGTGGTACGTCACCTCGCAGGCTGACTGGCAGTACACGCGCTACCAGATCACGAGCGGCGGCACGCCCGGCTCCGACGCAAGTCCCGAGCGTCAGCTGCCGATCTATTCGGCGGAAGGCGGCCTTCGCTTCGAGCGCCTCACCGGCGCCGGCAATCTGCAGACGCTCGAGCCGCAGCTCCTCTACCTGTACGTGCCCTACCGCAACCAGGACCAGCTGCCGGTGTTCGACTCGGGCGAGCCGGACTTCGACTTCGTCCAGCTGTTCGCGCGCAACCGCTTCTCCGGCGAGGACCGCATCTCCGACGCCAATCACCTCGCCGCCGCCTTCACCACGCGCCTGCTCGATCCGACCACGGGACTGATCCGCTTCGTCGGCTCGATCGGCGAGATCTATCGCATGGAGGCGCCGCGCGTGACGCTGCCGAACACGCAAACGCCGGACGTGGGCGTGACCGACTTCATCGCCGCCGCCGACGTCGTGCTCAATCGGCAATGGTCCGCGAGCGGCACGACGCAATGGTCACCGGACACCAACAAGTTCGTGCGCACCGGCGCCGCGCTGCACTATCACGGCGAGCGCACGAGCTACGACCTGTCGTACCGCTTCCGGCGGGGCGTGCTGCAGCAGGTCGACAACGCGCTGCGGCTGCCGCTGTTCGACGGGCTGTCGTTCGCCGGTCGCTATCGGTATTCGGTCCGCGATCGCCGCACGCTCGAGTCGCTCGCGGGCCTCGAATACGAAAGCTGCTGCTGGGCGGTGCAGGCGTCGGTCCGGCGCTTCATCTCCAATTCCAACGGCGACTACAGCAATGGCGTTTACGTTCAGTTACAGCTGAAGGGCCTGACGCGGATCGGCTCGTCCTACGACGCCTTCATGCCCGAGGCCCGGTAGCATCTGCTACCCTAGCGGCCCCGATGTTCCTGGCCTTTTCCCGATGAAATCTGTCCTTGCCCTGGTTGCGGCGTTGCTCTCTGCGACGGCCGCGAATGCCGCTCCGCAGCCGCTCGACCGCATCATCGCCGTCGTCAACGACGGCGTGATCCTGCAGAGCGAGCTCGACCGCGCCATGGAGCAGGGCCGCGAGCAGATCAAGGAGCGCGGCATCGCGCCGCCGTCGGAGGACGTCCTGCGCACGCAGGTGATGGAGCGCCTGATCCTGACCCGCCTGCAGACGCAGCGCGCGCAGGAGGCCGGCATCAAGGTCGACGACCGCGAGCTCAACGAGGTGATGAACAACATCGCCGCGCAGAACAAGATGACGCTCGCCGAGTTCGCCAAGCAGATCCGCTCGGAGGGCGAGGACTATCTCGCCGTGCGCGAGCAGATCCGCGATGAAGTGGTGATGCAGCGCCTGCGCGCGAAGGAAGTCGAAGGCCGCGTGATGGTCACCGACGAAGACGTCGACCTGTTCCTCGCCAACGAAGGCAAGGCCCCGAACACCGAGTATCGCGTCTCGCACATCCTCGTCTCCGTGCCCGACGGCGCGTCCACCGACGTCCGCGAGAAGGCCCGCACGAAAGCCGGCCTGATCCTCAAGAAGATCGAGGACGGCGCCGACTTCGCGCAGACCGCGATCTCGACGTCCGACGGGCAGCAGGCGCTCGAAGGCGGCGACCTCGGCTGGCGCAAGCTCGACGACATGCCGGAGCTGTTCGCCAACGAAGTGCCGAAGCTCAAGGAGAACGACGTCTCGCGCGTGCTGGAGACGGCGTCGGGCTTCCACATCATCAAGCTCACCGGCAAGCGCTCGACCGGCGAGCACTCGCAAGTCACCGAGACGCACGCCGAGCACATCCTGCTCACGGCCAATGCCATCCGCGACGAGGACGCGACCAAGCAGCAGGCGCGCGAGGTTTACGAAGAGATCAAGAAGGGCGGCGATTTCCACGCGCTCGCCAAGAAGCTGTCCGACGACCCTGGCAGCAAGGCCTCGGGCGGCGATCTCGGCTGGACGCCGTCGGGCGCCTTCACGCCCGACTTCCAGAAGGAGATCGACGCGCTGAAGCCCGGCGAGACGACGGCGCCGTTCCGCACCAACTTCGGCTGGCACATCGCGCGCGTGATCGAGCGCCGCACGCGCGACACGACCGACGAGTCGCGACGCCAGAAGGCGAAGCAGTCGATCCAGAACCGCAAGATGCAGGAAGAGTACGAGAGCTGGCTGCGCAAGCTGCGCGAAGAGGCGTACGTCGAATACCGCCTCGACAAGAACGGCAAGCCGAGTGAAGACAAGAAAGCCGACGCGACCAAGGCCGCCGAAGAAAAGCCGGCGACCTGAGAAGCGTCGCCCTGAAGCCCGGCGCATCCTGATCACGCCGGGCGAGCCGGCCGGCATCGGGCCGGACCTCGTCCTGAAGCTCGCGCAGCAGGCGCATCCGCACACGGAGCTCGTCGCGGTCTGCGATCCCGAATTGCTGCAAGCGCGCGCGAAGAAGCTCGGCTTGCCGCTCGCGCTCGAGCTCACCACGCTCGAAGTCCCGCCGATGGCTCACGAAGCCGGCAAGCTCGGCGTGCTGCCCGTCGCGCTGGCCGCGCCGGTCGAGCCCGGCAAGCTCGATCCGCGCAACGCCCGTTACGTCCTCGAGGCGCTGACCCTCGCCGCGCGCTGGTGCCTCGAAGGCAACGCGCAGGCGCTCGTCACCGGGCCGGTGCAGAAGAGCGTGATCAATCAGGCCGGCATGCCGTTCTCCGGCCACACGGAATTCCTGGCCGAGCGCAGCGGCGTCGAGCGGCCGGTGATGATGCTGATTGCCGGAGATCTGCGCGTCGCGCTCGCAACGACGCATCTGCCGCTGCGCGAAGTCGCCTATCAGATCACGCGCGCGAATCTCGAAGAGACGCTGCGCGTGCTGCACGCCGATCTGCGCAGCAAGTTCGGCATCGCCGCGCCGCGCATCGTCGTCGCCGGATTGAATCCGCACGCCGGCGAAGGCGGCTATCTCGGCAACGAGGAGATCGACGTCATCCAGCCGGTGGTCAACAAGCTGCGCGACGAAGGCTTGCGCCTCATCGGCCCGCTGCCCGCCGACACGCTGTTCACGCCGCAGCGACTGAAGGAAGCCGACGCGGTGCTCGCGATGTATCACGATCAGGGACTGCCGGTGCTCAAGCACGTCGGCTTCGGCGAAGCGGTGAACGTGACGCTCGGGCTGCCGTTCATCCGCACGTCGGTCGATCACGGCACCGCGCTCGATCTCGCCGGCACCGGCAGGGCGAGCATGGGCAGCATCGAGGCCGCGCTCGCGCTGGCGATCGACCTCGCAAAGCGTCGCCCTTGAAGACGCCGCAGGCGAAGAAGCGCTTCGGCCAGAATTTCCTGCACGACGCGCACGTCGTCGACAAGATCATCCGCGCGATCGCACCGAAGCCCGGCGATCGCATGATCGAGATCGGCCCGGGACCCGGCGCGCTCACCAAGCCGCTGCTCGATGCGCTCGGCGAGCTCACGGTGATCGAGCTGGATCGCGACATGATCCCGATCCTGCGCGGCAATCTCGGCGATCCGCCGGGGCTGCACGTGATCGAAGCCGACGCGCTGAAAGTCGATTTCGCGGAGCTCGGCCGCGAGAACAAGCTGCGGCTGTGCGGCAACCTGCCCTACAACATCTCCACGCCGCTGCTGTTCCATCTGCTGCGCTTCGCCGATCGCATCGCCGACATGCACTTCATGCTTCAGAAGGAAGTCGTGCGGCGCATGTGCGCGGCGCCCGACACCGACGATTACGGGCGCCTCACCGTCACGCTTGCGGCGCGCGCGCGCTGCGAGGAGCTGTTCGTCGTCGGGCGCGGCGCGTTCAAGCCGGCGCCGCAGGTCGACTCCGCAATCGTGCGCGTGACACCGCGACCGCCGCCGTTCCACATCGCCGACCTCGCGGTCTTCGATCGCGTCGTCACCACCGCATTCAGCCACCGGCGCAAGACGCTCGGGAACGCGCTGAAGAGCGTGATGGATGCCGATCGCATCCGCGCCGCCGGAATCGATCCAGGGGTGCGGGGCGAGACGCTGCCCCCTTCCAAGTTCGCGGATCTCGCGAACGCGATCACAATTCGCTGAGAGCGCCCGTTCGATGCGGTTTGCCGGGGGACGCCTGAAAATTCCTTCCCTGGAGCTCGTGCCCGGCCGTCCATGGCCGCGCACGCCCCGCCGAAACCGCATCGAACGAGCGCACCAACCGAACGTCAGCGCCGATCGCGGGTCCGCGCCATCGGCACGACGTTGCCGCCGCCTTCGCGCACGGAAAGATCGGACGCCACCGCCATGAACACCGGCGGCTCCTCTTCGCGCGAGTAGTTCAGGCGCACTTCGACCGGATAGGTCGTGCCGTCGGCGCGCTTGTGGTCGGCGCGATAGAGCAGATGCTCGAGCTCGCCGCCGCGCAGGCGCGCGAGGTAGCCGTGGAACGTCGCCATGTCGAGCCCCGGCGCGATCGACAGCGGCGTCATGCGCGCGAGCTGCTCCGGCGCGTAGCCGAGATTGCGGCGCGCGCCGCGATTGACCTCGATGAAGTAGAGCGACTGCGCGTCGAAGATGTAGACCTCCTCCATCGCGTTGTCGAGGAGGCGGCCCAGGCGCAGCGTGAGGTTGTCGGTGCGCAGGCGCTCGGTGATGTCGCGCACGATGACGACGAGCCCTTCGTCGGCGCCGACGCGCATCGGCTCGACCACCAGCTCGACCGGGAACGTCGTCGCGTCCTTGCGCCAGCCGACGACCTTCGGCATCCGTGGCCCGCCCGGCGCGCCGGAGACGTAATCGGTCAGCTTCACGCCCGGCGAGTTCAGGAACGGCACCGGCATCAGCTTCGACACGGTGACGCCTTCGAGCTCCTCGCGCGAGAAGCCGAACATGCGCGACGCGCGCGCGTTGGCGAAGCGCACGACGCCGGCGCGATCGGTGGTGAGCACGCCCTCGACCAGATGATCGATGACGCCTTGCGACAGCTGCGCCTCGCGGCGCAGCGCGTCCATCGCGTAGTGGCGCTGCGCGACGTCGTGGAACAGCATCACGGCGCCTTCGGTGACGCCGTGCTCGTCCTTGAGCAGCGCAGCCATCACCTCGATCGGCTGCTCGGCGCCGCTGCGCGCGCGCAGCATGCGCTCCTGCGGCCGCACTTCGTGCCCGTCGTTGAGCGCGATCTCCGCCGGCGTGAGCTTCTGCTCGCGATCCTCGCCGCGGATGTGGAACACCGAGTACACCGGACGACCGACCGCGTCGGTCGCGCTCCAGCCGGTGAGCTTCTCCGCCGACGCGTTCAGCGTCAGCACGCGCGCATCGCGATCGACCACGAGCATCGCGCGGCCGAGCTGATCGAAGGCGCCGCCCATGCGGCTGCGCAGCTCCACCGCGGCCTGCTGACGCTTCTGCGCGGGCGCGACTTCGCCGGGCTGCGTCTCGAGCCGGCTGCGCAGCTGCGTCGTGGGCGACTGCGATCGACGCCACAACACGAAGAGCGCGGCGATGAACGCCACGGCGAGCACGCCGCCGAGCACCGCAAACCGCTTGAGGCGCACGACCGCGGCATCGTGGATCGCGACCTCGCTCGGCGCGCCGAGCGCGTACTCCAGCGTCGCCTGCCCGCCCGCGCCGTCGGCGACCTGCAGGCGCCCGTAGCTGCTGGTCAGCGCATAGAGCGCTTCACGGACCTGCTCGCGCGCGGACGCCGAGAGCGCGGCGAGCGGCAGATGCTCGAAGCGGCCGACCACCGCGAGCACGCTGCCGGTCGCGTCGTGCAGCGAAAGGAAAGCGAAGCCGAGATCGCGCCGGTGCATCAGTCCGTCGAGCGTCTGGCGCAGCGCGACTTCGTAGCCGACCGTGATCGGCTGCTCCAGCGCCTTGCGCACTTCGGCGAGCGCGTGCCGACGATTGAGCTGATCCTGCATGCGATCGGCTTCGCGCCAGCTCGACGAGCTGACGATCAGCAGACCCGTGGCCGCGAGCGCCGCGATCGCCGAAGCGATGACGGTGCGCCAACGCGCCTGGATCCACTCGATCATCGGGCGTAGATCAACGGTTGATCGACGGAGACGCTGTGAACCGTCACGGTCGCGTCCCCGAGGCTGCCGCCCAGTGCGGACAGCGCGGGACCAATGACGTCATGTCCGATCCGGCGAGCCGCTGCAGCGAGCGCAGGCCTCAACGCGTTCTTGAGGAGCTCGGCGCGGTTGATGAGCTCCGCCGGGGCGCTGGCGAGGCCTTCGCCCACGACCTCCACTTCGACGTCGGAATCCCGAACGCCGTTGGCAAGCATGTCCGAAGGGTCCGCCCCGATGGTCTGCGGCGGCGCGGGAAACGGCCCGTCGAAGCGCAGGGCTTGCTCGCCATTGCTGCCGAGGCTCACGATCATCTTGGCCTTGAGCTCGATGCCAGCCGGCAGGCGTGCAACCGTGACGGCTTGCGGATCGCCGAGGCGGACATCGGAGATCTCCCCGATGCCGAATTGAATCGCGCTCGTCTGGGCGTCGATGGTGACCGTGGGATGCGGGCGGCCGCGTTGCGAGCACTGCAGGCTCGCGACTCCGCCGGACGCCGCCGCGAGTTGTGCGAAGACTTTCACGTTCACGTCGCTGTCGAGCACGCGACCGACGTTCAACGAGGCGGTCACCACGCCCTGCGCCGTATTCGCTGAGGTGAGTGGATTGCCCGATGCGTCAACCGCCGCCGGCCCAATCGCCGGACGCGCCAACTCGACCAGTCTCAAGCCGAGCTCGCCCCCGCCGAGCAGCGGCACGTTGATCGGCAACGTCAGGTTCAGCAGATTGTCGCCGTTCGCAGCTTCACCGAGGGCGCCGACGAGCGAGCTGACGCTGATGATCGCATCGTCGGCGGTACCGCCTGCGGGAACCCCGAGCACCTCGCGCGGTAATACCGTGTGCGAAGTCTCACCGCCATTCGCGAGTGCGGCCAACGTGGTCTTGACCGCTGCGTCCGTCGTGGCGCCCAACGCATCCGCAATCGCATTGAGCAAAGCGGGCGCCGTGGTTTCCGTGTCGAGGAAGTCCTGCACGGAGCCCGCGTTCGCGGCGAGGGCGAGATCCCCGAGGGTGACCGTCGCGCCCACCAATCCGCCGGGCCCGAGCACATCGACACCTCCGCCGAGGCCGAACAGCGACGGCAGAACTTGCCCTGGAATCGGACTGCTGACATTGGCAAGCGTGCTGCCGACGTCGAACGACACGATCGGCCGCATCGTCGCGGCTGCAGTCACGCTCATGGTCCCGCCGGGGCCGGCCGAGAAGATCGGCACGAGCTTCGCGGGAATCGGGCGGCGCAATGTGATCCGTACCGAATCGGCGCGCGTGCTGTTGTCGGCGACGAACGTGCGCACGCCGCCGACGCGCTCTTCGCGGCCGATCTCAACTGCGCCCGCCGTGAGATATGAAAGCGACGCGCCGTTGCGCTGAAGGCTCGCCGCAGCTTCACCCGCGGCGGCGCCGGCGGGATCCTCGGTCTGGCCCATGCAGCCGCCGCGCGCGCGCGCCGCGTCGAGCGCGGCCATGTCGGCGAGCAATTGCAGATCGCGATGCGTGAAGTACAGGCGCCCGAGATCGAGCGCCATGCCGAGCGCCGCCATCGACGCGACCATCGAGATCGCGACGAAGACGGCGGAGGCGCCGCGCTGGCGCGATCGACTCGACATCGTCGGGCTGAAGCCCGACCCACGACGCAACATTGTTATCTCGAGTTGCTGTCGTTATTGACCCGATCGCGCTCGAAGCGCTCGGGGATCGGGCGGGTGAAGCTCTGCAGATAGCGCTGATAGACGCGATCGGCGGCCTCGCCCGGCAAGCCGGTCGGCGGCGCCTTGTTCTGCGGGCTCTTCTGCAGCTCGATCCAGGCGCGTGCCTGATCGCCGTAGGCCGCGCGATTCTCGTCCGCGATCGCCGCGCCGCTGAGTGCCAACATCACCGCCAGAGCCAGAGTTTTCATCGGAGTCATCCTTTGCGCGCAGGCTTGGCGGCCGGCGTCACCACCGGCCTCGCCTGCACTTGCACAGCCTGCGCCTGCCGGCGCAATTCGCCAAGAGTGTCGGGTTTCAGGCCCCACTGCTGCCGGATCCGGGCAATCCGCGCCTCGTCCTTCATCAGGATCAGCAGGATCACGAGGTTATTGCGGTACTTCTCGCTCGCGGGATCGAGCTCGGTGGCGGTCGCGAGCTCCGTTTGCGCGCCGGCGTAGAGGCCGTTGCTCATCAGCGCGTAGCCGAGGTCGTTGCGCCACTGCGCGTTGGTCGGGTGCGCGGCGACCGCCTTGCGCAAGTAATCGATGCCCATGCCTGGATTGCTGCGCACGTGCAGCAGGCCAAGCCCGTGATACGCATCGCCGGCGTAGTCACCGTGAAGCAGGCTGCGATAAATCTCGTCGGCTTCCGCGGTGCGGCCCATCGCGGCGAGCGCATCGGCGCGCAGCGCGGACAGCGCGTCGCTCTTGCCGTTGGCTTTCTGCTCTTCGTCGATGTGCGCGAGCGCGGCGAAATACTGGCCGTGATCGAGCAGGCCTCGGATGAGATCGGTGTGGATCGCCGCTTCGGTGCTCGTCGACGATCCGCCCTTCGCCACCGGCATCGCGCAGCCGGCGAGCGTGAGCAGCATCGCGATGATCGCAAGTGTGCGCGTCATCGACCCGTGACCTCGCCGAGCGCGCGGATGATCGAGATGAACGCCGGACCCGCGACGAAGATGAGCAGCGCCGGGAAGAAGAAGCCCACCATCACCCAGGTCATCTTCGCCGACGTGCGATTCACCGACTCGCGCAGATCGAGATCGCGACGCTCCTCGAGGATCTGCATCATGTCCGACAACGGCTCGCGGATCTCGCCGCCGTAGCGATCGACCTGTCGCAGCACGGTGAGCACGCCGGAGAGATCGCTGACGTCCATCGCTTCGCCGAGACCGCGCAGCACTTCCGCCGTGTCGCCGCCGGCTTCGAGCGAGCGCAGCACCAATTCGAACTCGCGTCCGAGCTCCGGCAATACGCCGCGACCCTCGCGCACGAGGCTCGCGATCGCCTGGCGCGTCGACAGTCCCGCCTCGAACAGCAGCACCAGCAGGTGGATGAACAGCGGCACCTCGTTCTTGATCCGCTGCCGGCGCGCGGCGGCGACGCGGCGCAGGATCCACATCGGACCGAGCAGCGACACGACGAGCAGCGCCGCGGTGTAGAACACGAGCAGGATCGGCCGCGCGCTCGCCGACACCCACAGGCCCGCGCTCAGCATGATCGCGGCGATCGGCAATCCGGCTTGCCCGGCGTAGAAGACGATGCGCGATCCGGCGTCGCGCCAGCCGGCCTGGATCAGGAGCTTCTCGCTCTCGCCTTCGTTCTCGAGCATGCGCTCGATGCGACGGCCGCGCCGCGCGAGCGACGTGAGCCACGGTTGCGCTTGTGCGACGGCGAACTCGTCGCCGATGGTGCCGCCCTGCAGGCGCGTCTGCAGGCGTCCCGCGCCGCGCGCCTGCAACAGCCACACCGCGAACGCGAGCCCGCCGGCCGCGAGCAGCAGCACCGACATCGCGACGAGGATGGCGAACGTCTGCGGGCTCATGTGAGCGTTCTCATGTCGCCGTCGCGTCGGTGGCGCGCATCATCCGCCAGATCACGAGCACGCCGATGATCTGCAGCGCGCCCGAGGCGAGCAGCGTCAGCTGGCCCGCGGTCTGGCGCCACATCTCGGCGTAGTAGTCGGGGTTCTGCACCCAGATCAGCAGCGTCAGCGACGCCGGAATCACGGCGAGCGTGTATGCGGAGATGCGCGTCTCGATCGTGAGCGCACGCAGCTCGCGGTTGGCGACGTCGCGCGAGCGGATCGCGCTGATCAGGCTCTTCAGCACGTTGCGCAGGCTGCCGCCGTACTTGCGGTTGATCGCCGCGGCGAGCGCGACGATCTTGAGATCGCGGATGCGATGGATCTCCGCGGCCTCGGCGAGCACCGTCTCGATCGGCGCGCCCAGGCGCACCTGCCGGCCGATCGACAGGAACAACGTGCGCGTCGGCTCCGGCGCTTCGCGTGCGGACGAGGCGAAAGATTCGTCGACGGTGTTGCCGGCGGAGAGCACGCGGATCACCGATTCGAGCAGATCGGGCAATTGCGACACGATCAGGTGACGGCGCTTCGAAGCCTGCTGCGACAGCCACGCGAAGACGACGAGACCCGCGAGCAGGATCGCGAACGGGCCCGCATACGGGCCGAGGAGCAGCAGTGCCAACGGCACCAGGAACAGGCTGAGCACGAGTCCGCGCGCGACGACGAGCGGCTCGACGTCGAGGCCCGAGCGCCAGAGCGCGTGGCAGACCGCACGCAGCACCGGGTTGCCGAGCTCGCGATCGCGCGCGACATAAACCGCGCCCGGCTCGTCGACGCCGAGCGCGCGCAGGCGCAGCGTGAGCTTCTCTTCGCGACCGCGACGTCCGGCGCGCAGGTAGAGCCACGCAGCCATTCCGAACGTGAGCAGCGCGGCGGCGAGATAAAGCAATCCCGCGAGCAATCTCATTTGAGCTCTCGCAGGTCCAGATGCTGACCCGTGCCGTCGTCGTAGCGGAACAGCTCCCGCAGCTTGAGCTCACCGCGCTCGAGCCCGAGCACTTCAGCGACGGACATCACCCGCCGCTCGCCGCCGGGCAAACGCGCCACGTGGACGATCATCTGCAGCGCGGATGCGATCTGGCCGCGGAACGTCACTTCGCTGCCGGAGAATCCCGCGAATCCTGCGAGCAATTCGAGGCGATGCACGGCGTCGTGCACCGAGTTCGCGTGCAAGGTGGTCATCGAGCCGTCGTGACCCGTGTTCATCGCCTGCAGCATGTCGAGCACTTCGTCGCCACGCACCTCGCCGACGATGATGCGATCGGGGCGCATGCGCAGCGCGTTTCGCACCAGGTCGCGCGCCGTCACCGCCTTCTGCCCTTCGAGATTCGGCGGGCGCGATTCGAGCCGCACCGTGTGCGAGTGGCCGAGCCGCAATTCGGCAGCGTCCTCGATGGTGACGACGCGCTCGTTGTCCGGGATCCACTGCGAGAGCAGATTGAGGAACGTCGTCTTGCCCGAGCCGGTGCCGCCGGTGATCAGGATGTTGGTGCGCGACATCACGCGGTTCTCGAGCGCCATCAGCATCGGCGGCGACACGGTGCCGAGCCGCAGGAGATCATCGGCCGACAGCGGCGTCTTGCGGAACTTGCGGATCGAGAGCGCCGGGCCGTCGAGCGCGATCGGCGGAATGATCGCGTTGACGCGCGAGCCGTCGGGCAAGCGCGCGTCGACCATCGGCGTGGATTCGTCGACGCGCCGGCCGATCGGCGCGAGGATGCGCTGGATCACGCGGATCACGTGGTTGTCGTCGACGAAGCGCACCGGCACCGATTCGAGCCGGCCTTCGCGCTCGACGAAAACGTTGTTCGGGCCGTTGACCACGATGTCGGCGACGGTGTCG
Organism: Nevskiaceae bacterium; assembly: GCA_035650495.1. Lineage (GTDB taxonomy): Bacteria > Pseudomonadota > Gammaproteobacteria > Nevskiales > Nevskiaceae > DASRHK01. Next base: position 54,229 of record DASRHK010000058.1, read on the forward strand.
TCGTCGATCAATGACTGGATCGGGCCGTAGCCGAGCAGCTCGTGCAGCGCGTCGCGCGCCAGCCAGTCCGATTCGCGTGCGTTGATCGCGAGCTTCTGCTCGAACACGTAGCGCTTCACCTGATCCTGCACGAAGCGCTCGGTCTTCTCCTGCGGCCAGGCGCCGATGTCGAGATTGAGCGACTCGATCTGCGCGATCAGGTACCGGTGCAATCCGCTCTTGAGGACCTGGTATTGATCCGAGAGCCGGAAGCGCGTAGCCGCTTCGGGCGTGCTCATGCGCTAGCCGAAGATCTTTTCGAGGAAGCCGGGCGCCTCGCGCGTGACGGCCGTGCCCGTGTTCAGCGCTGACGCAAGCTTGCGCATGTCGCGGCACCACGGATGCTTGGGCGCCAGCGCGAACAGCGACTCGCCCGTGTCCATCGCCTGCGTGCGCGACAGATCATCGCCCGGCAACGCCGCGAGCAGCGGCAGCTCGAGCAACTCGGCGAGCGCTTCGGGCTCGAGGCCCTGGCGCCGGCGATAGCCGTCGACGACGAGCGAGACGCGATCGACCGCGGCGTCTTCGAGCCGCAGCGCGCGCAGCAGGTATTTGTTGTGGCGCGAGCGCAGGATCGACTGATCCGACAACAGCAGCGTGCGATCCGCCGCGCCGACGATGCCCGACAGCAGTCGCGTGCTGTACTGACCGTCGAGCGTGACGAACGTCGCCGAGAACAGGTTGCGGAAGACCTGCAGGAGCTTCAGCAGATCCTCGCCGTCGACCGTCGGCCGTCCGATCAGGTCTTCCGGCAGCGAGAGCACGAAGAGTCCGCTGTTGTGTTTCGCAAACGCGGAATCGACCAGCGTCTGATCGCAGCGGAAGACGTCGTTGATCGCGTCCAGCACGCTGTAGGTCTGATTGATGTTCAGGAACACCGCCGACGATCCGGCCGGCAGCGAAAGATCGGCGAGCACGACGCGTTCGCCGCGCGGGACTGAATCGAGCGTGGCGAGCGCGAGATGCTGCGCGAAGAATCCGGTCGCGGGATCGGCATCGGCGCCGAGGATCGCGTAGAGCTTGCCTTGCTTGGTGCCGCGCGAGCCGCCGACGACGGTGCGCCGGAGCAATCGGCTGATCAGCGCGGCGACTTGCGTGTCGTCGCGACGAAGGACGAGGAAGTCGCGCGCGCCGGCGCGCATCGCGGTGAGCACGACGTCAGGCTGACCGTCTTCGCCGAGGCCGGCGACGGGGATGTCCGGGATGCGCTCGAGCAGCCGTTCCATCCACACCGCGCGCGCCGGAGCGTTCTGCGCGTCGAACTGGAAGAAGACGACGTCGATCTTGCCGCCGGCCTGCACGCGCTGGAGCAGATCTTCCGCGTCGACCGGCCGCATCAGCGAAAAGTCGGCGCCCGCGCCGGCAGCGCCTTGCAGCCACGACAGATAAACCGGATCGTCGGCGACGACCAGCGCCTGCGTCTTCATCGGCTGTAGCCCGACGGCGTCGAGTTGAAGTTGCCGTTCTCGAGGAAGATGAACGACGCCGCGCCCGGTCGATATTCGTCGTAGCGCGAGCCCGGCAGCGGCGGCTGCGGCGCGCCCCTGGCGAGCGGCCGCACCAGATGCGGCGTCACCACCATGATCAGCTCCTTGTCCTCGCGATTGATGCGCGAAGAGCGGAACAGCGCGCCGATCACCGGGATGTCGCCGAGCCACGGCACCTTGTCGACGTTGCTGAGCAGGTTGTTGCTGACGAGACCGGAGATGACGAAGGTCTCGCCGTCGCCGAGCTCGATCGTCGTGTCGGTGCGGCGCACGTTGAGCGCGGGCACCGCGACGCCGGAGACCTGGATGCCGGCGGAGAAATTGAGATCGCTCACTTCCGGCGCGACCTTGAGCGCGATGCGATCGCGCGCCAGCACGGTCGGCGTCAGCGACAACCGCACGCCGAACTCCTTGTACTGGATCGTCACGCTGCCGATGTTCGCGCCGCCCTGCGAAACAGGCACCGGGAATTCACCGCCGGC
>DASRHK010000059.1:0-4865 GCA_035650495.1 Nevskiaceae bacterium
CAAGGATTCCATCGACTACGCGGTGATGGAGAAGGTCGACCAGATCGCGCTGGTGCCGCTCGATGCCGGCTGGGACGACGTCGGCTCGTGGACCTTCATGGACATGCTGCCGGCGAACGACGACTTCGGTAACCGCACGCGCGGCGACGTCGTCACCGAGGACGCGCGCGGCAATCTCGTGCACGCAACGAGCCGGCTGGTCGCGCTGGTCGGCGTCGAGGATCACGTCGTCGTCGAGACCGACGACGCCGTGCTGGTCGCGAGGAAGGATCGCGTGCAGGACGTGAAGCAGCTGGTCGGCACGCTGAAGAAGCGCAGGCGCGCCGAAGTCGACGCGCATCGCCGCGTGCATCGGCCCTGGGGCTTCTACGAGACCGTCGCGCTCGGCGAGCGCTTCCAGGTGAAGCGGATCCTGGTCAAGCCGGGTCACAAGCTGTCGCTGCAGATGCATTACCACCGCGCCGAGCACTGGGTCGTGGTGAAAGGCACGGCGAAGGTCACCTGCGGCGACCGGACGTTCATCGTCAGCGAAGACCAGTCGACCTACATCCCGCTCGGCAACACCCACCGGCTCGAGAACCCGGGCAAGGTCCCGCTCGAGCTGATCGAAGTGCAGTCGGGCACCTATCTCGGCGAGGACGACATCGTGCGCCTCTCCGACTCGTACGGACGCACCGAGCATGCGGCCGCGGCGAGCTGACGCAAATCGCTTTTTACGATCGCGGCGCGCAGTCGGCGCGGGCGATCGCGGTGACACGTGTAGGCAAGGCGGGGATCGAGGCTCCACCGCTTTGGTTGCACCGCGTTGCGCCCGGTTGGGAGACCGTGAGCGCGGCGCGCGAAAAGTCGGTCAATGCCTCCACACAAGGAAACGTGCACATGGACATCAGCATTTTTGGCATGGGTTACGTCGGCGCCGTCTGCGCCGCGTGCCTCGCGGATAGAGGGCACAACGTCATCGGCGTCGACGTCTCGACGGTCAAGGTCGACCTGATCAACCAGGGCAAGTCGCCGATCGTCGAGCCTGGACTGGAGGAGCTGCTCTCGTCGGGCGTGAAGTCCGGCCGCATCCGGGCGACGACCGACACGGTCGACGCGATCAACAACTCGGAGCTGTCGATGATCTCGGTCGGCACGCCGTCGAAGAAGACCGGCGACCTCGACCTCAAGTACATCGAGACCGTCGCGCGCGAGATCGGCAGCGCGCTGCGCATGAAGCGCACGTGGCATTGCGTGGTGGTCCGCAGCACCGTGCTGCCCGGCACGGTGAAGAACGTGATCGTGCCGCTGATCGAGGAGATGTCCGGCAAGAAGGCCGGCGAAGACTTCGGCGTCGCGGTGAATCCGGAATTCCTGCGCGAGTCGACCGCCATCAAGGACTACAACGATCCGCCGATGACGGTGATCGGCGAATGGGACCAGCGCTCGGGCGACACGCTCGCATCGGTCTACGCGGACCTGAAGGCGCCGATCGTGCGCAAGCCGATCGAAGTCGCCGAGATGGTGAAGTACGCCTGCAACGTCTGGCACGCGACCAAGGTCGCGTTCGCCAACGAGATCGGCACCATCGCCAAGGAGCTCGGCGTCGACGGCCGCCAGGTGATGGAAGTGGTCTGCATGGACCGCAAGCTCAACCTGTCGCACTACTACATGCGCCCGGGCTTCGCGTTCGGCGGCTCGTGCCTGCCCAAGGACGTGCGCGCGCTCGACTATCGCGCCACGCAAGTCAGCGCAGAGCACCCGCTGATCGGCGCGCTGATGGCGTCCAACGAGCTGCAGATCCGCCGCGCCTACGAGATCATCGAGTCGTTCGGCGAGAAGAAGGTCGGCATGCTCGGCCTGTCGTTCAAGCCGAACACCGACGACCTGCGCGAAAGCCCGCTCGTGTGGCTCGCCGAGATCCTCATCGGCAAGGGCTACGACCTCAAGATCTGCGATCCCAACGTCGAGTACGCGCGCGTCAACGGCGCCAACGCGAAATACATCAACGAGCACATCCCGCACATCTCCTCGCTGCTGACCGACGACGTCAAGGAGGTGATCGAAGCCTCCGACATCCTCGTGCTCGGCCAGAAGGACCCGCGCTTCGAGACCGCGGTGAACGGCGGACGCAACGGCCGCAAGGTCGTCGACCTGGTCGGCTTCATGGAGCATCCGTCGAACGACGAGATGCAGGGCATCGGCTGGTGAGCCGATGACCGGAGCAGCGCACACCCTGGTGGCGGCGGAGCGGATCCACGATCCGCCCCGCCCGATCCTCTCCGACCTGTTCGGCTGGATCTGCTTCGCCTCGCTGATCGCGTGGCTGCTGATGCTGCTGCCGGAGTCGTCGTTCCGCCCGGGCACGCGCGACTACATCTTCGCGCTCGGCGCGCTCGGCATCTGGCGCTACTCGCTGCGGCTGATCCACTTCGCGCGCGCGATGGTGTTCCTGCATTCCGAGTATCCGAAGATCAAGCGGCGGCTCGAGATCGCGGGCGATTCGGCCTCGCCGTCGCACGTGTTCATCCTGATCACCAGCTTCCGCATCGAGGCGCTGACGACCGCGCAGGTCTACCGCGCCGCGATCCTCGAAGCGATCGAGTGCGGCTGGCCGACCACGATCGTCGCGTCGCTGGTCGAGATGGCCGACGAGCGGCTGGTGCTGTCGATGTGGGAGGACCTCGCGCCGCCGAAGAGCGTGCGCCTGAAGATCGTGCGGGTGCCCGGCACCGGCAAGCGCGACGGTCTCGCGCAGGGCTTCCGCTCGATCTCGCGCGAGATGCCCGACGATCACGCGGTCGTCGCGGTGGTCGACGGCGACACCATCCTCGAGCCCGGCGTGATCCGCAAGACGGCGCCGTACCTCAAGCTCTTGCCGAAGGTCGGCGCGCTGACCACCAACGAGTTCTGCAAGGTGCAGGGCTCGTACGTCATGAGCGAATGGCACAAGCTGCGCTTCGCGCAGCGCCACATGAACATGTGCTCGATGGCGCTGACGCGCCGCGTGCTCACGCTCACCGGCCGCATGTCGATGTTCCGCGCCTCGATCGTCACCGATCCGCGCTTCATCGACGACGTCCAGAACGATCATCTCGATCACTGGCGCCTCGGCCGCTTCAAGTTCCTCACCGGCGACGACAAGTCGACTTGGTATTCGCTGATGCGGCTCGGCTGGGACACGTGGTACGTGCCCGACGCGGCGATCTCCACGGTCGAGCATCCGCCCGATCGGCGCTTCACGCGCGCCAGCCGCCAGCTGATGTTCCGCTGGTACGGCAACTCGCTGCGCCAGAACGGCCGCGCGCTCGCGCTCGGGCCGGGGCGCCTCGGCGCGTTCACCTACTACTGCCTGCTCGACCAGCGCGTGCTGATGTGGACCGGCCTGCTCGGTCTCTGCCTCGCGATCATCGCCAGCATCAAGGTCAGCATTGCCTGCCTCATCGGCTTCATCATCTGGGTGCTGGCGACGCGCATGCTGATGACGATCCTGCTGATCGGCTCCGGTCATTCGATCGGCCCGGCGTTCCCGCTGCTCCTCTACTACAACCAGATCGTCGGCTCGCTGGTGAAGATCCACGTCTCGTTCCATCTCGACGAGCAGTCGTGGACGCGCCAGAAGACCCGGCTCGATCGCAAGCTCGGCTCGTTCCAGCAGAGCTTCAACCGCTGGTCCTCGCGCCTGCTGATGTTCTCCGCGTCCAGCATTTTTGCCGCGCTCGTGATCGGCGCGGTCGCCGCCCATTAGTTGCAACGAGGCTTAGCCATGAAACGGGAACCGTCGCTCCACGAAGACCACGAGGATTCGGTGCAGGTCGTGCACGAGGCCGAGGCACAGCGCCAGTATCCGCGCGTGCGGCTGCCCGGGCGCGTGCACATCCGCGAAGGCAAGCAGGATCGCATCTGCGCGCTGCACGACATCTCCGCCGGCGGCGTCTCGTTCGAAGCCGACACCAAGTTCCGCGTCGGCGAAGTGCTCGACGCGCGGCTCGAGCTGACCGTGCAGCCGGTGACGTTCTCGCTGCGCGTGAAATGCGAAGTCCGCAACGTCAACGGCAAGCGCGTCGGCTGCCAGTTCCTGCAGCTCGGGCCCGGCGAGATCTCCGCGCTGCGCCGGCTGATCCACGGCACGCTCGCGGGCGAGCTGGTCGCCACCGGCGACGTCATCCAGGCGCTGTCGCGCGACAACTTCGTCAAGTCGCGCGGCGTGAAGGACGCGTCGGCCGGTCTGTCCGGTCCGGCGCGCGCACGCGCGCTCTTGATGACGGCGCTGATGTTCTCGCTCGGTCTCGTCGCGTTCGCCTACGCGCTCGACAAGCTCTACGAGATGGCGTTCGTCACTCGCTCGGTGGCCGCGAAGATCGCCGCGCCGACTTTCGTCATCTCCATGCCGCGCGACGGCACCTTCTTCAGCCTGGTGCCGGAGAACAACGTCGTGAAGAAAGGCCAGCCGATCGCCTCGTTCCAGGCCGCGATGCTCGACGTGATCCAGGGCGATGTCGGCAATCTCAAGCTCTCCGCCGCCGAAATCTCGCAGCTGATGGGCGAGACGCTGAAGGGCACGCTGTCGAGCCCCTGCGATTGCGTCGTGCAGCAGCGCAACGCGCTCGACGGCCAGTACGTCAATCGCGGCCAGCCGCTGTTCGAGCTCGTCACCAACAACGCCGTCCCCTACGTGCTCGGACGCTTCCACTTCGAGGACCTCGACAAGCTTGCCGTCGGGCGCGGCGTGTCGTTCCGCATCTACGGCCAGGACAAGCAGCGCTACGGCACCATCCGCGACGTCAAGCTGCTGCCGCCGCAAACGCAGATCACCGATCCGGGGGCGAACGACGTCCGCGGCCTGAACAGCTCGAGCGCGATCAGCGACGTCATCGCCACGATTG